>NZ_JAUEUE010000009.1:0-323488 GCF_032485055.1 Bradyrhizobium sp. SZCCHNRI20481 | reverse complement strand
GGTTTGATGAGCGGGGAAGAGAAACGGGGCAGTTGCAAACGCTCAAGCCACCGCGCTCTTCCTCGACTCTACTCCTGATACTCCGATGCCGGTATCAAGCCTGCGCCGGCGCTGACAGCGCCGCGTGGGTGACGGTGACCAACAAGCCCGGCGCACCGGGGAGAACGCGAAGCAGCCGTGAAAACCACCGCGCAGGGAGGGCCGGATCGTTCCGGCTGGACCTGTGGTACCTGCCGCCTGCGTTTTTTGAGCAGGCGGGCCACGGGCCTCAGTCGAGGTCCGGCCTTCCCTGCACCCTCTCGTTTGAAGAGGGGGAGACCACTGTATCACTCGGACGCCTGGGCGCCGCGAGGCTAAGGACGCACATCCCCATATGTCGCTCAGAATTGTTGATCACGACGGCGCCACAGGCGCGGTGCCCACCCTTCCCTGGAGGGGGCCTGGAGGGGGGATGCAGGGGGAGCGCCTCGGCGTCCCCCGCATCCGGTCTCGAGTCTTACTTGTTCGCCGCGCGGGCGCGCGACTTGGCGGCCGCCTTGGCGCGGATCCGCGAGATCTGGCCGCGTGGCAGGGTGACGAAGATCTCGCCGATCCAGTCCAGCTTGACCCCCACGATCGGCTTGGCGTTGAAGCTCTTCAGATTGACCACGGACGGCGATTTGCCGCGTTCGATCGTCTTCAGGTAACGCTCGCCGGACTTGAGGCGTACCACCGCCTCCTCGCCGTAGAAGCTCGACAGCGGGTGGCGCTGCTCGCGGTAGACCACGATCACGTCGCCATTCTCATATTTCGGCAGCATCGAATCACCGGAGACCTCGAAGGCGATGGTCTCCTCGGAGATCGGGAAGGGCAGGGCGACCTCGCCGAGGCCCTCGACCGGCACCTGCTCGTAATCCGGCTCGATCACCGAGCCGGCGCCGACCCGTCCCATGACGGGGACCGAATTGAGCTCGAGATACTCCGTAATGAGCGGAATCTCGGCCGCCTTGATCAGGCGCTGGCCGCCGAGGATCTCGGAGACCGCGCCCGGCCGCACGCCCATGGCGCGGGCCAACCCTCCTTTCGTCTTTCCTGGCTTCTCGAGTGCACGCTCGATCATGGCGACGTCCAACATGGCTTTGACCTCTTTTGCGAATCTCGGAAGGGATTATATGTTTCGAATAATCAGAACTCAAGCTTGACTTTTTGTTCGGAATATCGGAAGATTTGGCCGTCGGGTGGAGCCGGCGGGTCCGGCGGCCCCGACCCAGAAGGAAGAGCGAGAATGCAATCCACCGATTGGCCAGACCAACACTCCAAAATGCTGTGCGAGCTTCATGCCCAGGGGCGGTCCTATGCCGAGATCGCGCGCGCCCTCAATGCGCAGTTCGGAACCGCCTATACGCGGAACGCGACGCTTGGCCGCGGCAAGCGGATCGGGCTGGTGGCGCCGTGCGGGCCGAAAGCCGCTCGATCCGAGCCCCGGCCGATGTCCGCGGCGACCCGAACCCGGCGGCGAAGCCCGGACGCGGCGGCGTGGCCGATGCCGTCCCCGCCGAAGCCTGCCGCGCCGGTCAGGCTGCGCTGCGTCGGCCTCAGCCCGCGCCTGCTGTCCCTCGATCAGCTCGAACGCAACGATTGCCGCTACCCCTATGGAGGCGACCGGGACGACGATCCCATCACTTTCTGCGGTCATCCGCGCCAGCCCGGCTCCTGCTACTGCACGCCGCATTACCATCTCACGCGGCTTCCGCCCGAGGAGACCGCCGTGCGCTCCGCCGGCCCTTTGATCCTGCGGCTGGTCGCCGCCGCGTAGAGCGCGGCAAACCCGACCCAAACTGACCCCATCCATTTTCCGGAGACGAGACATGGCGCGCCCCAGACGCAGCAAGCCCCATCGCATGTCCAAGACCCACGACCGGAGAGGTCACGACCTGCCGCGAAATGCAGACGTGATTCCCGTAGAGATCGACGATCCGCTGGCGCTTGAGCCCGGCGATAAGATCGTCGCATTGCGATCGGTCCGCAGCGACCCGCTCGGCCGGCTGCACGCGCACAAGCAGCTGGATGACGCCCAATACCGGGCCGGACGGGCGTTCCAGAATGATTGGGAGCGGGCCGAGCGGGGCCCGCAGGCGATCGATCCCTCGCGCGAGCACGTCGACGGCGCACGTGGGCGCGAGCCGGTCACCGAAAGCCAGAGGCAGGCGGTGCTGCGGCTCAACCGCGCCGAGCGCGAGCTCGGCGCCGACGGGGCGGCGATCACCCATGACGTCCTGGTGCACGGCCTGACCATGGAGCAGATCGGACGCAAGCGGGGGCTCGCCAGCCAGCGCTGGAATGATTATTTCGCCCGGCGCTTCAAGGAGTGCCTGGACCGGCTGGCCGTGGTCTACGGGTTTTCCACCGACAGGATCGCCAGGAAATGCGATGGGGCCGTGCGATCGGGCCGTCGGGGCGAGAGCTAACGGCCGGCACGACCGGCGCTCGTACCGTCGTCGACGGGTACGAGCGCCGGTCGGACAATCGTTTTCCCTCAGGGATGCGGCGTCACGACATAAGTGGTGCTGTAGGGCTCGACGCGCAGCGAGGCATGCGACAGCAAACCGATCTTGGCCGAAGGCGTCATCTGCAGCTCGCCGTTCGGGCCGCGATGAACGTTGTACTGCCAGGCCGCGAGGTCGCCTTTCTGCGCCAGTGCGCGCGCAACGGCGCTGGCATCGCTGCCGCCGATCGTCGCCAACTCGTCGCTATTGAGACCGATGACGATCTCGTCCTTGACGGTCACCACCTTGAACAGCGAGGTCGCGCTGTCGCCGGCCTTCGCCATCGAGGCAGCGAGCGACAGTGTGGCGAGGGTGATGAAGATCGGGCGTGTCAGTCTGGAAGGCATGAGGACTCCTGTTGCCGATGGCATGATGGACGGCGTCGGTGTGCAGCCATTGGTTCCCGACGGGCGGCCATCGGTTCGCAGAAATCGATGCGGCGGTGGGTTGAACCAGGGGGCGTGACGTCGCGCCTAAGCGCGATTGCGGGATGCGTACGTGCCGCCGGATGGCCGGGTTGGTCCTGAGTTGACACAGGTCAAGCTGCACGCCCGGGCATGTTGTATCTGGGAACGAGTGAAGTGAAGGGTGATGCCATGTTCAGCGGGAAATATCGATCTCCTTCGGCCGGTGGAAAAATCGCGATTGCGGCCGTCGCGGCCATCGCTGTGGTGGCGAGCGCGCCGGCGCCAGCCCATGCGCGGCCGGCGGGTCCGGCCAACAAGTCGGCGGTCGCGACGGCGACAGCCGGCGATTTGACCGATCTCAGCGCTCGCCGGCGCTATCGCCGCGTCTACAGGGGCAATCCAGCCGCCGGCTTGGCCATCATGGGTGCAATGATCGGCACCATCGGCGCAATCGCCGCGCATCAGCACGACGACTACTATTACTATGGGCCCGGCTATTATCCCGGACCCGGCTATTACGGGCCGCCGCGGGTGTACTACGCACCGCGGCCATATTATGTTCGCCCGTATTACGGCCCGCCCGGTTACTACTACAGTCCGTACTGACGTGACGCGGCGCTCCGTCGATGTTGCGCTGTCGGCTCAGAAGCCGCCGGCGCTGAAACGGAGCGGCTGCACGACGTCGTACGCCGCCTTGCTGATCGGGACCGCATAGTCGACCGTGAGCGGTCCGAATGGCGATGCCCAGGTCATGCCGACGCCGACCGAGGAGCGCAGCACGTTCCTGTTTGCCACCTGGACATTCTGGGTCGGGCCGCGATAGCCGAACACGGTTCCTGCGTCGACGAAGGCCGATGCACGCAGGCCGTATTCCTGCGGCAATCCAGGAATGTTGCCCTGCAGCTCCGCCGTGGTCGCCCAAAACAGGCTGCCGCCGACATTGTCCATCGTCGATCCCGGCGTCAGATCGCGCGGCCCAAAGCCGCCCGGCGCGAAGCCGCGCACCATGGTGGGACCGCCGAAGAAGCTGTTGAGCAGCGGCGCCTGCTGGCCGCCCCATCCGGTGATATAGCCGCCTTGCGCGCGCACCATGCCGGTCAGGTCGCTGTTGATGGACCGATAATAGCGGACGTCGCCCGTGGTCCGCAAAAAGCGAACGTCGCCGCCGAGACCGGCGAGATCCTGCGTCAACTGTGAACGAATGCCGCTGGTCGGCACCTTGTTGTTGTCGAGCGAGCTGTAGGTGACGGTATTGCCGAGCGAGGACACCGTCTGCCGTCCGGCTGCGACCGCCTGGCGGACCGGGAGGGACACCGCTGCCGGCGAGATCCCCGGCGCGAGCACCACCCTTTGGTCGTACAGCGAATAGCGCCACAGCATGGCGGTCTGCTCGCTGACCGGCATGCCCAGGGTGAGGGCACCGCCATAGGTGTTGCTGCCGAACGATTGGAATGTGCTGACCATGCTCTGTCGAGCGAACAGCTCCATGCCAAGTGTCGTTCGACCGAGGGCGTAGGGCGAGGTGAAGGACAGGCTGGCGCCGCGCGCGAACTGGCCGTAGGTGAAGGTGGCCTGCGCAGTGTTGCCGGTGCCGAGCACGTTGCGGTCGCCGATCTTCACCTCGGCGAGCAATCCGTCCGTGGACGAATAGCCGCCCGAGACGTTGAAGTCGCCGGTCGCCTGATCGACTGCCTCGACATCCAGCACCACGCGATCCCTGGCCGAGCCCGGCCGCGTCGAGATCTTGACGGTCTTGAAGTAGTTGAGGTTGCGCAGGCGACGTTCGGCGCGGTCGATCAGCGTCCTGTTGTAGGCATCGCCTTCGCTGACGTCGAACTCGCGCCGGATCACGTCGTCGTGCGTGCGCGTGTTGCCGTGGATCTCGATGCGCTCGACATAGCTGCGTCGTCCCTGCTCGATCTGGAAGTTGACGTCGGCCAGCCGATCCGGCGCATGCCGATTGATCCTGGGCTCGACCTGCGCAAACGGAGAGCCGAGCTTGCCAAGTTCAGCCGCCAGGAGTTCGGAGGTCTTGTCGATCTTGCTCTGGTCGAACGTGTCGCCCTGCTGCACCAGCAAGGATGTGCGCAGGCGGTCGCAGGCCAGCCCCTGCACGTTGCAGGAGACGTCGACTGCGGCGAATTTATAGAGTCCGCCTTCCTCGATCGCAAAGGTGAGGTTGTAGCCGCTATTTGCCGCGTCATAGTCGACGCTCACATTGGAAACCTCGGCATCGGCGTAGCCGTGGTTACGATAATATTGTCGCAGCAGCTCGCGGTCCTCGTTGACGCGATCTGCGTCGTAGACGTTGCCGCCGGTCACGAAGCTCAGCACGTTGGTGGCCGAGGTCTTGATCACCGCGTGCAATTGTCGGGCGCCATAGGCGCGATTGCCTGTGAAGTTGATCGCCCTGACCGGCGTCTTCTTGCCTTCGGTGATGGTGAAGACGAGATCGACGCGGTCGTTGCCGCGATCGATGATCTCCGGGACGACGCGGATGTCGTCGCGTCCAGCGCGATGGTACGCCTGGATGATGCGGGCGACGTCGCCCTGGACGGTTGCGCGCTGCAGGCCGGCTCGCGGCTTTGATAGCACCGCGCTCGTGAGCTCCGCATCCTTCACCTTCTTGTTACCTTCGAAGGCGACGCGATCGAGCACTTTTGCTTCGGAGACGCGGACCACCGTGCGTCCGTCGGCGCGGCTGATCTTCACGTCGTCGAACAGCCCGGTCGCAACCAGCGCCTTCAGGCCGGCGTCGAGCGCGGCGGCGTCGTAGCGCCCGTTGGCGTCAGTGTGGAAATAGGATCGCACGGTGTCGGCATCGACGCGCCGATTGCCCTGTACTGCAAGGGCTTCGGCCGCCACTGCCGGCGGCGCGGACGTCACCACCAACAGCGTCGCAACGATCAATGCGACATGTCGCGATCTGCTGTCTCGGGCGGTCAACATGCGCGCATCTGCCTGCTCGTCATGCCGGGATGCAAGAGCCGGTGGGCGGCCAAATCATGTCGAAGCCGTGGAGACTTGGCGGTCTGCGATCACGCCTGCGAAGGGTGACCGGCAGGGAATCGAGCGCGGCCGCAGAATTGACGCAGAGTCGATTCAAACGGCGTACAGCATCGTCCTCATCCGTACGCGCCAGCAGATGCTGATGCGGCGAACGTTTGTCGGGAGCTGACCATGCGCGCGATCGCCTTGGCCCTCATCGCTTGCACCTTCGTTCAATCAGCCCTTGCTGCTGCGGTCGTCCCAGAGATCGACCCGCGCGCGTCGCTCGGTGTCGTCCAGAACTGGATATACAACTATCGCACCAAACCTGACTACGCCCATGTGCCGGCGGCGGTGCGGGTGCTGTTCCACTCGCAGACGTTCAAGGAGCCGGAGAACGCGGGCATCTATCTCGGCTTCATCGCGGGGGCGATCGGCTCCAATCCCGCCAAGGCCGAACAACTCGTCAACAGCTTCTTTCCCGTGCCTCCCGAGGAGGAGTGGGTGGTCGTGCGTGCCATCGCTTATTCAGGTCTGCCGGATTGGCGCAATCTCATGCGCAGGGTCGCGCCGAAGATGCCGGGCCGCCGCGTGATGATCGACGGCTATCTCAGCGGCGCACAGCCGACCTTGATGGACGTCCCATTGGAGGAAACGAAGCCTGGCGTGATGGACAAGCTGCGTGCCGCATTGACGCAGAATCCGTTCAAGAAGGAGGAGCGCAAGCTCGACACGCGGCTCAGCTACGCGACCCACCAGGATCTGCTCGACATCCTCTGGGGTTATTACTTCGCGACCGGCTCGCGCGTGCCGATCCAGCGCATCGTGCAGATGCTGCCATGGTCGAAGAGCCGCGACACGGTCGACAAGCTGACCATCGGTAGCATGGCGCGCTATACGCTTGCCAGCTACTCGGTGCGCGATGCCAGCCTGCGCGACTATCTCCGGGAGGAGCTGGCGCGGCAGTCGGGACCGGTCAAGGAGCCGCTCAGGGAGGTGGTTGAGGCCGCCGATACGGTGCAGCTCGGCGCCGTCCGCAAGGATGCCGTCGCCGCGGTCGAGGAGCTGAAGACCAAGGGCTCTGACGCCCGGCGCAACATGGATTTCTGGGGACAGCTCGGCGTCGGTGCCCTTGCGCTCGGCTGCGTCTCGGCTGCGGCGCTGGGGCAGGTCGCCGTCGGCATCCCCTGCGTGATCGGCGGCTCGGCCTCGCAGGGCCTGCTCTCGTTCTGGGAGAAGCAGCAATAGGCCGTCGGTGACGCAGCGGTGGCGTTCGTTGGCGGCCGGGGGAAGGGGAGAGCCGGTCGAGCGGAGCGGCGGGGGCTGACACTCAGGGCGCTCTTGATGCCGAAGCGGCCTGATCGCGCGCCCAACATACACACTCAAGGGTTGTTCGGCTTTTCGTTTCCTCTACGAAAAGTAGAAAAAGTAGTCAACGCGCAGTCTCTGCTGGCACGCCTATGAAAAAATCAGGACAGGCTGGCCTTCACTGCAGCCGGATAAACCGGCTCACGGTGAACCTCCGCGCCAGATTCGTCGACGACGACGATGGACAGCCTGCGGTCGGTGATGCGCGGGTCGTGCCGGAGTCGCCGGGCCAAGTCCCGGCTGTGCTCGATCGCCCCCGCACTCGTCGCAAATTCCAGGCCGGTCCGGTCTCTGGTCGGAATGCCATCCTTCATATCGAAATAATAAGTGCGCATGGTCTTCCTGCAGCCGCTGTGTGGCGGGAGTGGGCGCGGAGCCCGAGCGGGATCCGCAACCCATTCTTCCCCCAAAGCAAACTATAGAAGACCTCTAATGTGGAGGACAAGCTTACCGCTGCCGTAATCCCCTCGCATTGTTCGGTGAACGACCGTTTCCACTGGTATCGTCAGCCAGAAACTGCCAGAAGACCCAAATTGTGACGCCGAAATCAACCCACCGGTCAGTTCGGCTTGCTGCGAGAGTTGTTCCCTGGCATACTTTCAACCTCATCGGGTTCCGCACGGTCGATTTCCAGGCGGGCCATCCTGAGGATCAGGGTCGCAGTCGTCAGACCGAGACTTTCAGCCTCGATTGCTGCAGTATCTACCTTGCGTGCAAGGCCTTCACGTTTGCTAAGGACTGGCATTACCGTTTCCTGCCAAAGGTGCGAGATGAAGAATTCAACATTCATCGCGGAGCTGCACACGAAGCTCGGAGCCCCATCGAGCGAAGCCGTGGAAAGCCTTCGTTTGCTGAAGGCGTTCCTGAAGCTGGCTCCGGGCCAGCGCATCGAGGTGATCGAGATAGTCGAGCGGTTGACCGCAGACGCCCTTTCGGAGACCGACCGCCCTCTGTCCTGACCTCATCCCTCCCGATTGCACGCAATGGTTGCTGGTGGTCGCGTGGCGATCGCGTAGATTGCATCATCCAGCGCTTCCGATTCGTGCAGCGTCCCGGCCGGCAACAGGATCTTGTCGCCGGCGGTACAGATGCGCTCGCCGCCTTCCCAACGAAACGTGAGCCGTCCCTTGATCACGACGAGGATTTCGTCGACGGGGTGGGTATGGAAGGCGTGAACCTTGCCGGCTGCATCGTGCTGCAGCTCGATGCAGCCCTGCGCCGGCAACAGCGCCAGGATGTCGGGATCGATCGCGAAGCTGGTCTTGGTTCCAGCGATGATCTGGGTCATGCAGCCTGCTCCTTGTCTGTAATGGACGATGGCTTGGTCTGCGCCAGCTTGTGGAAGGGACAGGCCGGCGGCGGCTGGTTGTCGTCGTAGAGGAAGTACTGTTTGAACTCCCGGCCCTCCGGATTGCCGTAGCGTCCGAGCTGGGGCGAAGGCGCCGTCGTGTCGAACGGGACCAGCCGTTTGCGCACCTCGCCGAAGGCCTTGGCCGCCGCCTCGTCCGTGCCGAGCATCCGTTCGAACACCCAGCGCGGCTGGAAGGTCAGCATGAATGCGCTCGATCGGCGGCTTTGCCGCATCACATGTGCGGGCGTGCTGCAGACGACGAAGATCGGCTCCCCGGCGAACGAGAACTCCCACATCGGATGATCGACGGTCTCGGGAATTTCGGCGGGCCACGGCTGGCTGTCGACGCGCGCCAGCTGATCGAGGATGTGCCAGAATTTCTTGTAGTAGGAGTCGATGGTCTGGACCGGGCGCGGGCGCGTGAACAGCACCAGCGAGGTGTTGGGCCCGTGCGAGCGGCTCTCCGAGACGAACAAGGCGAGCTGCTGGCCGAGCACGTCGATGTCGATGGGGTCGAGAAACAGATAACGAAGCTGATCGTGACGATAGCCCGCGACGCCGAATACGCACGGAAAGGGTCTTGCTTCGCTGCTCATCTGAGCCTCGAATTCCGAAAACAGGACGCTCTGCCAGGTGCCGGCCTGATGGCCGGATCGGACTTCGTCCCTTCTCAAATACAAACGCGACATACTGACCCTCTCTGTTCTTATGCTTAAGTACGAAGTATCAATTCGCGCCTCATCATCAGCGGCCCAAGGAGTCCAGGAAGCGACATCAGGAGAAGAATCTCGATCAGGGCTGCGTAGCCGGAATCGCTGGCGGCACTGCGCAGGCTTGATCCGATGTCGGGGTCGAGGCCGCTTGCAGTCACCATGGCAAAGGCGATCGCCGGTTGAGCCAGCCCGGCAAAAATGCCGGCGGCTGTCGTATTGATCGATGCGCCGACGCCGATGCGCTCCGCCGTATAGAGATGCTTGGTGCTTTTCAGGATCAGCGGCACGGTGCCCCCGGCCACCAGACCGAGCACGGCGAACACCGCGCCGACATAGAAGAAGCCGAAGCTGTGCGCCATTGCCGGCAACAGCATCACGACGAGCATCATGCGCAGCAGGGTGATGGAAATCAGGGCTGCATTGAGCGACTGCATCCGGTCGGCGGCATGGCCGAGAAAGATCGATCCGATGGCGTTGCCGACCATGAAGGCGAGCAGAGGGCCGCCGGCCGCTGACGGCGAGATGCCGAAATAATGCGCGACCATCGGGATGCCCCACACCCCCGCGAGCGTGGTCACGACCGCGAAATGCGCAGCGAAGCTCATGGCGCAGCCCCACGTCGCGGCCGATCCGAGCGCATGCCAGCTTGTGACCAGGACGCTCTTCAGCGTCCGGCTGGTGTAGTTCGCAGGTGCGGATTTCAAGGTCGCGGACGCGCAGGCAAAGTTTGCGACGCCGACGCAGGCGATGAAGAGAAAACAGGCGCGCCAGCCGAAGCCGCTGACCGCAGCGGCGAGCGGGGTCGTGGCGAGGACGCCGCCGACATAGCCCGACACCTGGGAGATGCCGGACATCAGGCCGAAACGCTGGTCGGAAAAGTTCTGCGCGACGAGCTTCAGCAGCGCCGTGAACACCAGCGCGTCGCCGCACGCCACGACCACGCGTGCGACGAAGACGTCGAACAGGGTAGGCGACAGCGCGAAGGCGGCGCTGCCGAGCGCCGACGCCGTCATGCTGCACAGGACGACGCGCTTCACACCGTAGCGGTCGACCAGAACGCCCGCGGGGATCTGCATCAAGGTGTAGCCCCAGAAGTAGCTGGAGGCGAGCATCGCGACGCCGGAGGCGTCGGTGCCGAAGTCGCGCATGAAGTCGAGGCCCACGGTCTGCGGCGACATCCGCTGCAGGAAGGCTACGGCGTAGGCAAACGCGACCGTTCCCCACGCAACATAGGCGCGATCGAAGAACCGGAGCGAAGAGGACGCGACCGCTTGTTGTCCGAGCGCCGCCATCACACCCTCGCATAGCCGACGGAGAACAGGGCGTCGGCGGAATCCGGGATGATCCGCGACATCGCGGTCTCGACCAGCGAGGCCCTGCCGTGATAGTCTTGCCTGATGTGCTGGATGTGTCCGTAGGCGCCGCGCATGATCATGCGGGGCACCTCGAGCGGCTTGCCCGGATAGATCGTCGCGCACATCTCGACGCAGGCGGCCTGCAACTCCGCATCCGCCGCCTCATCGAGCAGCGACGGCGCGACCCTCTCGCAGATCTTGGCGTTGGCAGCCCACACGATCGGGTTGCGCGTACGCCATCCGTAAAGAATTTCTTCGCCGGGCGTGGCCGACCCAGGATGCTTGAGGATCTGCGACGTAAAGAACCCATACAGGCCACGACCCTGATGTGCGGGTAGTACTTCGGTCCCACTGCGATAGATGGCCAGCCGCTGCGCGATGGTCATCACGCGATAGACTGAGAACGCGACCAGTCCGATGTGATCGTAGACTAGAACGAGGCCGTATTTGCTGTTGAACGGCGATGAGGCCGCGGTCCAATGGGGTTCGATTGCTTTCCAGTTAATGGCAATGATCGAATTCATCGCATCCATGATCGGCTGCCGATCAGGCAGCTCGATCTCCGACGCGTCGGAAAAGCTGTAGACGGTGTAGTCGTCCCATGGCGAGGCGATCGTCTTGTATCGGCCGTCCAGGTTGCGCGACATCACGTGAACTCCAGCACTGCAAGGTCGAGCTATACAGGCGGTCCTCCGATGGCTTAAAGGACAATATGCCCTCGAATCCTGCCAACTCTCCCCGGCGTGCTGCGGTGCGTCGAGATGGTGCCGAAAGGCGGCTCGCCATCTTTGCCTTTCCCGGAGTGACGCTGCTCGACGTTTCCGGCCCGGCGCAGGTGTTCGCCGAGCTCAGCGAGATCGAGCTGCCGGGGCCGGGCTATGCGCTCAGCTACGTGTCCAAGGAGGGCGGACTGGTGCCGACCGATGTCGGCCTGATGATCGACACCGCGCCGCTCTCGTCCGTGAAGCCGGAGGAGGTCGACACGCTGCTGATCCCTGGGGGGCCAGGCATCTGGAAGCTGCGGCAGGACGAGACGGTGATGCAGTGGATCGGCGAGGTGCTCCCGGGCGCCCGGCGGATCGCATCCGTCTGCCTCGGCGCCTTTGCGCTGGCCTGGGTCGGCGCGCTGGAGGGCAGGCGGGCCGCGACGCATTGGCGCTACTGCCCCCGCCTGCAGGACAGTTTTCCGAACGTGAAGGTCGAGCCCGACGCGATCTTCGTGCAGGACGGCCGGGTCTGGTCATCCGCAGGCGTGAGCGCCGGCATCGATCTGGCGCTGGCGATGATCGAGGAGGATTTCGGTCATACGATCGCGCTCGACGTGGCGCGCCGGCTCGTCGTCTTCCTGAAGCGTCCTGGCGGCCAGAGTCAGTTTTCGACCGTCCTGGCGGCGCAGGCGTCCGACGTCGAGGGTCGGTTCAGTGCGCTGCATGCCTGGATCATCGAGAACATCGCCAGCGACCTGCGCGTCGAGGCGCTGGCCGCGAGAGCCGGCATGACGCCGCGCACCTTTGCCCGCACCTATGTCAGCCGCACCGGGATGACCCCGGCACAGGGAGTCGAGGCGCTCAGGGTCGAGACGGCGCGCCTCCTACTCGAAAGCCGCCAGGTCGAAAACGTGGTCGAAGTCGCCAAACGGGCGGGCTTTGGCGACGACGAGCGCATGCGGCGGGCGTTCCTGCGGCATCTCGGCGTGTCGCCATCGGAGTATCGGCGCCGCTTCTCGGGTTGAGCGGCGCTTGCCGCAACCGGGGCTGACAAGATTCGCCGGGGTCGACGCCTTTTTCCTTTGCTTTCGGGTTAGTCTCGCCGTTCGCGTTGAGGCCAGAGCGGCCATGCCTTATGCGATCGCTCAAAGGCTTCCGTAAAAAGCCATGTGTATAACGCTGAAAATTTAATGCAGATCCGCCTCCGCGGACGGGAAAGGCCAATGACCAACATCGTTCCCTTTCGCACGAGGACACTCCTCAGGCCGCCTTTGCGACGGCCGAAGAGAAGGCCGCGGTTGTGGTGGCCGGTGCCGGCCACATGGACACCGTGTGAGCCGGTGCATTCGGCGCCAGGGAGGATGCGAGAAAAACTGTCCTCCTCCTCGATCTTGCCCTGCAGCATGCGCGAGAGCTCTCAGGCCTCGTTACGGACCGAGCGCGCGCGGCGGACCTATGATCGTCACCTCGCTTCGATCGAATACGCGCTGCAGATTACGCGCCAACGTATGGCCGCACTCTGACAGGCGCGCAGCTTTCTTCCGCATCTATTTGTACGGCGACGCAGGGAGTCGGATGTGGTAGTTGGATCTGTCGTGGAGGACGCAACGATGACCCAAACCAAACTGGAAGTGCCCGCTGAACTGCGGGACCTGGCCGAAAAGACCATCTCGCAGGCGGAAAAGGCGTTCGAGATGTTCTTCGACGCAGCCGGAAAATCGATCGGCACGGTTCCCGGACCTGCCGCCGACATGTCCAAGCAGGCGCTCACTCTCACCGAGCAGAACATCAAGACGGCTTTCGAACACGCTCGAAAGCTCGTTCACGCCACCGAGCTCGAGGAGGCGATGCGGATCCAGTCCGAGTTCCTGCGCAGCCAGTTCACCAACGCCGGTGAGCACATGAAGACGATCACGTCGAGCATCATGTCCGCCGCGAGCAAGGCTACCGAACCCAAGAGCTGAAGCGCGAGCCTCGCCGTCGCAGGAGCGACGGTCTGCATGGACGAACTCGGCGGCAGCGCTGCCGCCGAATGGACGCGGGCGGACGAGACGGGCGAAAGAGCCCAGCCCTATTTTCGCAGGCTGCCGATATAGGCGGCGATGTCGGCCGCCTCCAGCCGGTTGAGCGGAAAGCTTGGCATCTTCGGATGCGGGTCGAGCAGGAAAAACGCGACCTTCTCTGGCGTGAAATCCGTTTTCTGAGCAATCTGAGCGAAGGTGGGAACGTCCGCGCTCGCCTGCTTCTGCGTCCCTTCGATGAGGTGGCATGAGGCGCACCAGCGACGGGCCAGATCTCCGCCGTGATCCGGATCGGCGGCCCATGCCGGTGTCGACGCCGCAGCCGCGATCGCGATCGCCATAACTCTCATCACCGAGGCGTGCATCAAGGAACTCCTGATCATTGTCTGTTGAGTGGTGGCATACCTCGCCGGAGTGACGGCGGGTGGCTCACGAAGGAATGTTTCGCCCCTGGAGAGGAGCGATCTTGGCGGCTCCGCCTCGCAGGCACGCGCGGCGCGTCGATGAATCTCGACGTCAATTACAGCATGATTTGGGAAAATGGGACAGGTCGATCCGGCTGACGATTGCCTTCAGGAGCGCGCTGGCGCGGCGCAGCCAAGACATATCGGCCGAGCGAGACACATCGGTCGAGGCGGTGATCGTCAGCTCTTCCGCAACGTAGGACATGTCGAGCCCTCCCTGTCGCTCAGCATCTTTCCGCTCAGCCTGTTGACGAGGTGCGTACCGCCGCATGCTGGGCATGCGGCGGCCTCATAGGCATCGAACTGGTCGGCAAGAGCCGGTGCGGCCAAGCCGATCTGAACGTTCGATCCCGTCTGGGAGCAGCGAAAAATGAGAGTTTCCATCGCCTGAACATGACAAATGCCGGCATCGATGCCTTGATCTGTCTCAACAGGCGATGACCGGTCCGGCGCGCCGGACCGCCGGAGAGAGAGAAAGTCAGGTCAGGCCATGCGATGCGGCCTTCGCCATCTCGATCCGTTCGGCGACATTCACCGTGGACACGGAACCCGTTTGGGCCGCACGGAGCGCCGCATCGATCTTCGACTTCACGCGCCGGGCCGCGAGCGCGGCGAGTCTGGTCTGGGTGCGTCCGGTCTTGATCTGATCGCCGAACTCGTACCGCCATTCCCACATGTCCGGTTCAGCAGTCGCCACGACCGTATATTGGACACCTCGGTGGATCACGGAACCCCCCTGTCAACATTTCCACTGCAAGTCAACGTCTAAGCAATCTACAATCAATCCGGGCAAATACGGGACTGGAACAATTGCCAGTCCGGCGGTGGTGAGATGCTTAACACCACCATGCCGACAATGTTCCACAGGCACCCGGTTTCCGTGCACACTTTTCGAGTACGGATATCGGCCGTGCACAATCGGCTGAAATGACGGGGGGGCAGCCTGAAGACGCAGACGGGGGGCTGCGCTCAATGGCCAACCTCGAAATCTGCCGGAAGGATGGACGACGCGTGCGGCGGATTCGAGTTCCGATCGATGACCGGCAGGAGATATTAAGGCACAACATGCATGCCGGAGTCGATGTTGGTCGGCCATCCCGAGACGAGGTCCATCTTGTTTGCCGATGATCAAGAGCTGGCGAGGACGGATAGCGTGGCAGCCGGCAACGGCAACGGAGCTCGTGACCTCCGGGTCGACGCGTTCCGGGGGCTCGCCCTCTGGTTCATCTTCATCGATCATGTTCCGGACAATTCGCTGGCGTGGCTGACGCTGCGCAACTACGGCTTCAGCGACACCTCCGAGGTGTTCGTCTTCGTCTCCGGCTACACCTGCATGCTCGCCTATGGCGGAGCGCTGCCGAAGCAGGGCTGGGCGACCACGGTGGTGCGGGCGCTGCGGCGCGCCTGGGAGATCTATGCGGCGTTCCTGGTGCTGCTGCTCGCCTATGCGGCGCTGGTCTGGGTGATCGGCGGCGGCACGCGCTTCGTCGACGAGACCAACACCGGCTTCTTCTTTCGCGAGCCGGGGCCCACGCTGGTGCATGTGGCGCTGCTGCAATTCGCGCCCGTCAACACCGACATCCTGCTGACGTTTGCAATCCTGCACATCTGCTTTCCCGTCATCCTGTGGCTGATGATCACCAGCGCGACGTTGACGCTGGCGCTTTCATTCCTGCTCTACATGATGGTTCAGCTGTTCAGCTGGCAGGCGCCGGCGTGGCCGAGCGGCGAGCTGTATTTCAATCCGTTCGCCTGGCAGTTCCTGTTCGTGATCGGCGCCTGGTACGGCTGTGCCGGCGCCACACGCCTGCGTCCGCTCCTCGACTCGCGAACGCTGTTGATCGTGGCGATCGGCTATCTCGCGTTCAGCCTGTTGATGGCGCTCAGCTGGGAGTTCAAGAGTCTCGAGAACCTGATCCCGTCGGCCATCAGCGGCCTGATCTATCCGATCTACAAGAGCCACCTGGCGCCGGTGCGGTTGTTGCACTTCCTGGCGCTTGCCTTCGTGGTGTCGCGGCTGGCTCCGCGGGACTGGAAGGGGCCAATCCGTCCGCTGATGACGGCCATGATCAGGTGCGGCGAGAACTCGCTCCCGATCTATTGCCAGGGTGTGCTGCTGGCCTTCCTCGGCCAGGTCGTGCTGACCGACGTGGCGAGCGGGTTGGCGATGCAGCTGCTGATCAGTGTCGCCGGGATTGCGATCATGACCATCGCGGCCACGCTGCTGACATGGGAATCGCAGCTCGACCGGCGCGGACCGCGGCTGTTCTGACCGCCGTTCCTCAACGCCGGCGTGCGACGGTGACCCCGAGCAGGAAGGCGACGAACAGGCTCGTGAGCGGGGCCTCGCGGGTGATCGCGCTGATGGTCGACAGGGCGGTCCCGGGCCGCCGCGCGTCCCTTGCCGCTTCGCTCAGCCGGTCCACGGCCGCACTCAGGGTACCCACCACTTCGCCGAGTGCATGCGACATGTCCGTCGCGGTGTCGAGCGCGCGTTCGGCGACGCCCGGCTGCGGAGGTGTTTCGAACGTTTCGCTGCTCACTGTCGTTGCCTTCTTGCCGCGGCTCGTCGGATTGGCACCCTCGTGCCGACGCGATTCGGCCGAGGGGCGCATGTAACGCTCGTGGGAAATGCCGGCTGATGCGATTGGTTCCCTGGGACCGAGACGCATCGCCGGCGAAGCGCGCGGTGCAAAATCGCGCTACGCTGGGCGCCCGGCCGTCGATGAAAGGATTCCGTCTTGGCTTCTCCAGACCTTAAGGCGCCACATCGCATCGCCGTCCTTGGTGCTCCGATCGATCTCGGCGCGTCGGTCCGCGGCACGCTGATGGGGCCTGCTGCGCTGCGCACCGCGGGTCTCATCACCGTGCTGGAAAGCCTCGGGCTCGACGTCACCGACTACGGCGATGTCGGCATCGCCGACATGACGGAGCCCGGTGACGAGCCGCCGGTGAAGGCCAAGCACTATCGCCAGATCCAGCGCTGGTCGCGGGTGCTGGCGCGTCGCAGTCACGAGCTGGCGCAGACCGGCGCCATCCCGATGTTTCTCGGCGGCGACCATTCGCTGTCGATGGGGTCGGTGAACGGGATCGCGCGCCATTGCCGCGAGATCGGGCGGGAGCTGTTCGTGCTCTGGCTCGACGCACATGCCGACTACAACACGCCCGAAACCACCATCACAGCGAACATGCACGGCATGTCCGCCGCGTTCCTGTGTGGCGAGCCGGGTCTCGACGGCCTGCTCGGCGACGAGGCGCGCACGCCCATCACCCCAGATCAGTTGCAGCTGTTCGGCATCCGCTCGATCGACAGGGCGGAAAAGGAGCTGCTGCGTCTCCGTCGTATCAGCATCGCCGACATGCGCGCCATCGACGAGTTCGGCGTCGGCGTACTGACGCGCCGGATCCTCGACAAGGTTCGTGCGCGGAACGGCGTCCTGCATGTGAGCTTCGATGTCGACTTCCTCGATCCCGAGGTGGCCCCCGGCGTCGGCACGACCGTACCTGGCGGCGCGACCTATCGCGAGGCTCATCTCATCATGGAGATGCTGCACGATTCCGGGCTGGTGCGTTCGGTCGATATCGTCGAGCTCAACCCGTTCCTGGACGAGCGCGGCAAGACCGCGCGGGTCGCAGTCGAACTGATCGCCAGCCTGTTCGGCCAGCAGATTACCGATCGGCCAACGCCCACCAACGCGATCGTGCCGGACCAATAGGCGGATGCCTCCTCGCTCGCCGCTGGTGAGTCCGAGGCATCCGAGGGCGTCGAGCTCAGTAGCGGGCGTCGTACATCTTCGACTCGACGAAGCCGAGCAGATCGTTCGGCGCCGGCCCCGTGGCGAGCCCGTTCTGATAGGCAACGCCGGCCACCGCGGCGCCGATCTGGGCAGACACCTCGCGGATGCGCGGCAGCGCCGGGTACAGGCTGCCCTGCTCGAGATCGGCGCCGGTGACGCAGTTCGCCAGGGTGTGCGCGGCAGCCATGAACATCTCGTCCGTCACCAGCCGCGCGCCGCTGGCGATGACGCCAAGGCCGACACCGGGGAAGATGTAGGAGTTGTTGCCCTGGCGCGGCACGAAGGTCTTGCCGTCGAGCTTGACCGGATCGTAGGGGCTGCCGCAGGCGAACAGCGCGCGGCCCTGGGTGTAGCGATAGGCCGACTCCGCCGAGCATTCCGCCTTCGAGGTCGGATTTGAGAGCGCAAAGATGATGGGGCGCTCGTTCAGCTCGGCCATGGCCTGCAGCACTTCCGGCGTGAAGGCGCCGCCGACCGCTGCCACGCCGATGATCGCCGTCGGCTTGAGCGTCCTGATCGCGGTCAGGAAGTCTGCGATCGGGGCCTGGTCGTGCGCATAGCGCAGCTTGTGGCCGTGCAGGTTCTCTCGCCCCTTGATGACGAGGCCGCGCGAGTCCGTCAGCCAGTTGCGCCGCAGCGCCTCGGCTTCGGACAGGCCTTCGGCCATCATGGCGGAGACGACGAGATCCGCGATGCCGGTGGCCGCCTCGCCGGCGCCGAGGAACAGCACGGTCTGGTCGCGCAGCTTGCCGCCAGTGATACGCTGCGCCGAGAACAGGCCGGCGAGCGCCACGGCTGCGGTGCCCTGGATGTCGTCGTTGAAGACGCAGGTGTCGTCGCGATATTTGTGCAGCAGCTTGAACGCGGCGTGGTTGGCGAAATCCTCGAACTGGATCAGCACGCCCGGGAAGGCGGCGCGCGCGGCCTTCATGAACTCGTCGACGAACGTGTCATAAGCTTCGCCCGTAAGGCGCTTCTGGCGCAGCCCAATGTAGTAGGGGTCGGCCAGAAGCTCTTCGTTGTTGGTGCCGACATCGAGCATGACCGGCAGGCACTCCTCCGGATGAATGCCGGCGCACGCCGAGTACAGCGACAGCTTGCCGACCGGAATGCCCATGCCGTTGGCGCCGAGATCGCCGAGACCGAGAATGCGCTCACCGTCGGTGACGACGATCAGCTTGGCGCGATACGGCCAGTTGGCGAGGATCTCCGCGATCCGGCCGCGGTCATTGGCCGAGATGAACAGGCCGCGCGGACGCTGGAAGATCAGGCCGAATTTCTGGCAGGCGAGGCCGACGGTCGGCGTGTAGATCAGCGGCTGGATCTCGTCGATGTTGTCGCAGACCACCCGGAAGAACAGCGCTTCGTTGCGGTCGTGCAGTGCATTCAGTGCCACGTACTTCTCGAGGTCGCTGGACAGGCTGCGAAGATTGACCAGGATCCGCTCGGCCTGGGCCTGCATCGACATCACGCCGGCGGGCAGGAAGCCGCGCAGGCCGAGCGCATCGCGCTCCTGCTCGGTGAAGCCGGTGCCCTTGTTGAGCAGCGGATCGCGCAGCAGCGCGAGTCCGCGCGGGGAATAGGGGGATAGCGTCGGTGCGCTCATGCGTTGCGGTTGGGTCAAGGCAGTCTCCGAGGTCCTTTGTTCGAGCACCGCCATACCGGAGCGCGCCCAGCGTTGATCGGCATCAATCGCGGCGGGATGGCGGGAACGGACTGTTAACACAGTTTACGTCCCGCGTTGCACCAATGACATTGTGCAACTGCGTTGCAGCCGACGCAGAGGGAAACGCGATGGTCGCTAGGCGCGGCCCGTGACGAATGACCACAGCAGGGCCAGCACGGCGATGGCCATGATACCTGTCCCGATCCATCCCAGGGCGATCAGCCAGGACCGTCCGCGGAAGCGGCCCATCAGCCCGGCATTGGACACGATCACCATCATCATCGCCATGATCGGCACGGCGGCGATGCCGTTGAGCACGGCGCTCCACACCAGCATGTGGATCGGGTCGATGCCGGTGAAGCCGAGCCCGAAGCCGATGATCGTGGCGGCAGCAATGATGCTGTAGAAGCCGACCGCCTCGTCCGGCTTGGCCTCCAGGGTCGCGTGCCAGCCGAAGGTCTCGGCGACGGCGTATGCCGCCGAGCCCGCCAGCACCGGGATCGCCAGCATGCCGGTCCCGATGATGCCGAGCGCGAACAACAGGAAGGTGAGGTCGCCCGCGAGCGGGCGCAGGGCTTCGGCCGCCTGCGTCGCCGAGTCGATCCTGGTGATGCCATGCGCGTGCAGCACCGTGGCGGTCGTCACGATGATGAAGAACGCGATTGCGTTCGAGAAGATCATGCCGATCGTGGTGTCGATCCTGATCCGTCGGAGGTCGGGGTGGTCCTTCTTCGACAGCTCGCGCAAGGGACGGTCGACCTTGCCCTGGTTCATCTCCTCGACCTCCTGCGAGGCCTGCCAGAAGAACAGGTAAGGGCTGATGGTGGTGCCGAGGACGGCCACCACCGTCAGCAGATAGTCGGCCTCCGTCGAGGGGCTGGGCCATACCGCCGCGAGCAGCGCCGTGCTCCAGGGCACTTCGACCATCAAGGCGGTCGCGACGTAGGCGAACAGGCTGAGGGTCAGCACCTTGATGAAAGGTGCGTAGCGGCGATAGGGCAGGAATACCTGGAGCAGCGTCGACCCGGCGGCGAAGATCAGCGCGTGCTCATGGTTGAGACCGCCGATCACCAGCGACAGCGCCTCCGCCATCGCCGCGATGTCGGCTGCGATGTTGAAGGTGTTGGCGCCGACCAGGAGGGCGACGAGGCCGAAGACGATCCCGCGTGGCGCAAGCGCAGTGATGTTGGCCGCCAGCCCTTTGCCGGTGACACGGCCGATGCGCGCGCTCACCAGCTGGATCGCGATCATGAAAGGCGCGGTCAGAAAGACCGTCCACAACAGCCCGTAACCGAACTGCGCGCCAGCCTGGGAGTACGTCGCTATTCCCGACGGATCGTCGTCGGCGGCACCGGTCACGAGACCTGGACCCAAAACCCGGAATACGCTCCAGGGCGACCGTTTCGGTTTGTTCGGTTCGGATGCAACGGTCATGGCCATGGCAGTGCTCCCCCGGCGGTGTATGTCTCTCGAAGTCGCACGCCCTCTTTTCGTTCCCGGCTCCGGAACCGGAGGGGAGTACCAGCGTTCCAGATCACGTCGGATTTCGACCAAGGGGGACGCGTGCCGGACCAGCGGCAAACAGGGCATGATCAGGAGCTCGGCATGGCCGAGCGCGAGAGGCTTTTCGCCGGAGGCAGTGAGCTGGCCGGACTGATGTTGCGGTTCGATTGGGAGAGCACCTCGATCGGAACGCCGGAGCATTGGCCGCAGAGCCTGAAGACGGCCGTCAGGCTCATGCTGACATCCCAACAGCCGATCTGGATCGGTTGGGGAAGGGAGCTGATCTATCTCTACAATGATGCTTACAAGACCATCATCGGCGGTAAGCATCCCTGGGCTCTCGGTCGCCCGACGTCCGCGGTCTGGCACGAGATCTGGGAGGACATCGGTCCGCTGCTGGCAAAGGCCGGCGGCGGTGACCAGGGCACCTATGTCGAGGCGCAGCTCCTGATCATGGAGCGCAACGGCTTTCCCGAGGAGACCTACTACACGTTCTCCTACAGTCCCATACCGGACGACGATGGATCGCCCGGAGGAATCTTCTGCGCCAACACCGATGACACCCAGCGCGTGATCAGCGAGCGCCAGCTCTCGCTGCTGCGCGAGCTCGCAAATGCCGGGGCCGGGGCCCGCAGCATCGACCAGGCCTGCGCAAGCTGCGCGGACGCCTTGGCGCGGGAGTCGCGCGACCTTCCTTTCGCGATGATCTACATGACCGACCCGGACGGCGAGGCGGCGCGGCTGGAGGCCTTGACCGGCATCGACCGCGATCATCCCGCCGTTCAGCCGAGGCTGAGAATTCAGCCGGAAGGAACGTGGCCTCTGGCTGAAGCGCTGAGGCTGCAGGATGCGGTGCTGGTTCGCGATCTTCCGCGGCGGTTCGGCCTCAGCTTTCCGACCGGCGGATGGCGTCAGCCGCCACAGCACGCCGTTGTGCTTCCGCTGCCCGCGTCGGGGGAGGCCGGATGGGGCGGCTTCGTCATCGCAGGTCTCAATCCGTTCCGCCTCTACGACGAGAGCTATGCGCGCTTCCTGAACCTCGTCGCGGGGCAGATTGCAGCGGCCGTCAGCAATGGCGGGGCCTATCAGGCAGAGCGGCGCCGCGCGGAAGCGCTGGCCGAAATCGACCGCGCCAAGACGACGTTCTTTTCCAACATCAGCCACGAGTTTCGTACGCCGCTGACGCTGATGTTGAGCCCGCTGGAAGACCTGCTCGGCCGCGACGAGGCCCAACTCACCTCCGAAGCGCGATCCGTCCTCAGCCTGATCCACCGCAACGGCATTCGCCTGCTGAAGCTCGTGAACACGCTGCTCGACTTTTCGCGCATCGAGGCCGGCCGCATGACCGCGCACTTCGAGCCGATCGATCTTGCGGTCTTCACTGCCGAGCTCGTGTCCAACTTCCGCTCGGCGACGGATCCTGCCGGCCTGCGTCTCATCATCGACCCCAAGCCCCTGTCCGAGCCGGTGTATGTCGACCGCGACATGTGGGAGAAGATCGTTCTCAATCTGGTGTCGAACGCGTTCAAGTTCACCTTCGAAGGTGAAATCGCGGTGTCGATCGGCTTGTCCACCGACCGCAATCATGCCGAGCTCAAGGTTCGCGACACCGGCACCGGCATCCCGCCCAGTGAGCTGCCGCACCTGTTCGAACGGTTTCGTCGCATCGAAGGCGCGCGCGGCCGATCCTTCGAGGGCAGCGGCATCGGTCTCGCTCTCGTTCAGGAACTGGTGAGGCTTCACGGCGGGGAGATCGCTGTAGACAGCGCGCTCGGCCGCGGCTCGGTCTTCACCGTGCGAATTCCGCTTGGCTCGGCGCATCTGCCAGCGGGCCAGATCGGACCTTCCCATGTCCTGACCGTTACCAACGTGCGGGCCGAGGCCTACATCGAGGAGGCGCTCGGGTGGCTGAACGGCGGTGTGTCGTTCGAGCTTCCTCACCCGTCATCATCCGACGACCTCGGAGTCCGCTCCGCGACGGCATCGGCCCGTGATCGCGTGGTGCTCGCGGACGACAATCCCGACATGCGCGACTACGTCCGCCGTCTGCTCGGCGAGGATTATGACGTGGAGGCGGTCAGCGACGGCATGGCGGCCCTCGAGGCGGTCCGACGGCGCCGCCCCGATCTCGTGCTGACCGACGTCATGATGCCGGGGCTCGACGGCTTCGGCCTGCTGAAAGCGCTACGTAGCGATGCGCAGCTTCGCGACATTCCTGTGGTCATGCTGTCGGCGCGCGCCGGCGAGGAGGCCAAGGTCGAGGGGCTTGATGCCGGGGCGAGCGACTATCTCACCAAGCCGTTCAGCGCGCGCGAGCTGCTGGCGCGGGTGCGTGCCAATATCGATCTGTCGCGGGTGCGGCACGAGGCCGAGACCACGCTGCGTGAGCTGAACGAGCGCCTGGAGACGCAGGTCTCCGAGCGTACCGCGGAGCTGCAGGCCAAGGAGGCGCGGTTGCGGACGATCTTCGAGGCGAGCTACACGTTCCAAGCTCTGCTCTCGTCCGATGGGACGCTTCTGGATGCCAATGCGACCTCGCTCGAAGCGATCGCTGCGCCCCTGCACGAGGTCGCAGGGCTGCCATTCTGGGAGACGCCGTGGTTTGCGGGGACGCCCGGCACGCCCGAGCTGATCAGATCCCTGGTCGACGCCGTCGCTCGCGGCGACGGGGCCCGCCAGGAGTTGCAGCTCGAGCTGCCGGTCGGCGGCTCACGGTGGTTCGACTTCCAGATGCGGCCGGTGCGGGACGAGACCGGACAGGTGGTCGCCATCGTGCCCGAGGCGGTCGAGTTGACCGAACGGCGCAAGGCGGAGGAGGCGTTCCGCCAGGCCCAGAAGATGGAGGCGATCGGCCAGCTCACCGGCGGCGTCGCGCACGACTTCAACAATCTCCTGACCGTGATCCGGTCCTCGGCCGACCTGTTGCGCCGGCGCCAGCTGTCCCCGGAGCGCATGCGGCGCTACGTGGATGCGATCTCGGACACGGCGGATCGCGCCGCCAAGCTCACCGGACAGTTGCTCGCCTTCGCGCGGCGGACGCCGATGGAGCGCCGCGTCTTCGATGCCGCGGGGCATATCGAGCAGATCGAAGAGATGCTGCAGACCGTGCTCGGTGCGCCGGCCGCGATCGAGCTCGACCTGCAAGCGCGGCCGCTTCCGGTCGATGTCGACATCAACCAGTTCGACACGGCCCTCGTCAATCTCGTTGCCAATGCGCGGGACGCGATGGAAGGCCGGGGCGTCCTGACCATTCGCGGTCAGCTGCTGCCGCAGGACGGCCAGCCCGGGCGGCCGCAATTCGTCTCGATCGCCGTCAGCGACACTGGATGCGGCATTGCGCCCGATCAGATCGACCGCATCTTCGAGCCGTTCTTCACGACCAAGGGAGTCGGGCGCGGCACGGGTCTCGGCCTGTCCCAGGTCTACGGCTTCGTGCACCAGTCCGGCGGACGGGTGTTGGCGGAGAGCGAGGTCGGCAAGGGGACGACGCTGACCCTGCTGCTGCCGCGCACGCACAAGCCGTTGGAGCTGCGCGAGCGGACCGAGCACACTCCGGACATGGTCGTCGCGCGCTGGAACGTGCTGGTCGTCGAGGACAACCCGGAGATCGGCGAATTCTCGACCCAGCTGCTCGAAGATCTCGGCTATCGAACCGTGCTGGCGCGCAGCGCAAACGATGCGCTGCGCTTGATCGACGCGAATCCCGATGGCTTCGATCTCGTGCTCAGCGACGTCGTGATGCCCGGAATGGACGGAGTCACGCTCGGCCGGGAAATCCGTCGCCGGCTCCCGATGATTCCGATCGTGCTCAACAGCGGCTACAGCCACGCCCTCGCCGACGGCGACCGCCACGGTTTCAGTCTCATCCAGAAGCCCTACTCGGTCGATGAGCTCTCGCGCGTGCTGCGTCAGGTCATGGCCGCACGCGAGGAAGGCGCCAAGTCGGCGTCGTCCTGACGACGCGCGCCGCGGCTTTCCCCTGACGTCGGCATCGCGCTCGTGATCCGCACTTGAAGGATGGTGCCGGGCCGGCGTATTTTCGGGCGCTGGGGGAGGTCTCATGGCAGACGTGGAATCGTTGCCGCGCGGGCGTTGCGCGCCGCGGCGCTCATTTGCTCTGGCCGCGTGTGCGGCGCTGGTCGTCTGCAGCAGCGCGTTTGCCAAGGACGATGATGCGGACGAGCCCGCAACTGGTCTCGCTAATGTCTACATCGACTTTCGGACGAACTATGCCTACGTGCCGGGCGGCACGTTGTCGACCGGCCTGGGCGACACGTCCGTGTTCGGAACCCTGTCGCAGCTCGCGACCTTGCGCAAGCTGCTTGACCGGCCGGCTTTGCCCGGACGGCCGCAACTTTCGGCTCCGACCAACCAGGGCCTTGGCGTCGACGTTCCGCTCACCGTCGATCTCGGCGACGCCTTGTCGCTTTGGGCCGGGTTCACCGGAAGCACCTCCTACAACGGCCTGTCCGGCTGGGCCGACGTGGCCATCACCAGCTGGTTCCTCGGCTTCCAGGCCGACGTCTATCAGCAGAACGGCGGCACGCTTCCGACGCTGACCTTGCAGTCGACGCTGACACGGTCGGTGCCGGACTCGCCATTGGCGACCACCTCGTTCAACACCGTCGTCGAGGCCAAATACGCGCTCGATCCGGATGAGACGCGCGGCTGGCTCGCGGGCGTTCAATACACCCATGTCGAGGTCGATTCCGCGCTCGCGCATGTCGGGAGCACGACCGCCGGCTATATCGGCGGCTTCTACCAGTGGGAGAACAACTGGAAGGTCTCCGCGCGCGTCGGCATCCAGTCGTTCGGCGGCGCGCAGCTGCTCGCCATCACGCCGATCGCGTCCTACACGCAGCCGCTGGTCAGGCTCGATCTCGATCGCATGGATGACGATGACAACCGGCTGTTCGGCATCACCGCGCAAATCGCCTGGGCGCCGAAGCCGGTCTATCAGCTGACGGTGAGAACGCCACTCTATGCGATCAAGAACTGACGGGGTGATCGAAGCTGCGCGCCGGCTCGTCTCAGCGCATGCTCACGAACTTGGCCCAGAGGCCGGCGAGCAACGCGCCGGTCATCATGTAGTGCGGCTTGTCGCAGAACAGGCTGCCATATTGACAGACATCGGCGCCGACCGATCCCAGCTGGTGCTGACTCGCCGCGTAGAACAGGGCGGACAAGCCGGCCAGTACGACCGCAACGACATACATCGGAAGACCTCCTCCACCGGCCGCGCCCGACGGGCTGAAGTAGCATTGCCGATCGGCGCAACTATCTGCGCTTGACACGTCGGGCAAATCAGGCGCATTTTGACATCGTCGAAGAAACCATAAAGCCCGCGCCGCGAACTCGGCAGCGGGCTTTTTATTGGCTCGGCCCGGATTTGGAGCGGCGGTTATCGAAATCGCAAAGCCTGACCGCCGCATTTCGATCAAATTTGACATGTCGGGCAAATCACCGGCATAGTGTCATTATCGAATTTTCCGAACAAGATGATGATGCCGCGTTGTCCGCGGGCATTTGACTTGAGCAGCGCAGGCCGGCATCGGCTGTCGACCACGATCGTCGGCTATTCATCGCGCAGCGCGCAGACAACTTCGAACATCCGGATACTCGCCGGCCCGCGCGAACGGGCCGGTGCGTGGGCGTGGCGACCGTCGCTTCGCCCGCAGCGGTCCCTTGCTTGAGCCGAGGGATAGGGTTCGCGCCTGAAACGATCGCGCTTTCGGCTGCGATCTGCCGCGCTTTTCCTTCGCCCAGGAGAGAGGAAGATGACCGCCTACCTCATTGCGCTCGCCCTGATCGGCCTGGTGATGGTCGCAGCCGCCGATGCGATCTCGTGACGATCACCACCCTCGCATTCATCACCCATGATACCAGGGACGTGACCATGTCGAAGACGATCACCGAAATTCGCTCGATGGCCCGCAGCCACACCAAGACGGCGATCAACACGCTGGTTGGCGTGATGCGCTCACCGAAGGCGACACATGCCGCGCGTGTGTCCGCCGCCAACGCCATCCTCGACCGCGGTTGGGGGAAGGCGCCTCAGGCGCTGCAGAACGGCGAGGACGGCGCCCTCGAGCTGATCCACCGCATCGAACGTGTCATCGTGCATCCGGATGAGCACGATGGGGAGCAGGTGGATGAGTGATCCCGGTGGTGGGTGAGGCGTGAGCGCCTCGCAGGATCGGGAGATCGGCTTTCAATTGGCGTGGCAGCTTGGTGTTCTCTCCCCGGCTCCTGGGACGGTGGCGAAATCAGATCGAGACATGCCGGCCGGAGACAATGAGCCGAGACGGACTCAGCGCCCAAACAGCCGCAAAAAATCAGAGCCGGCGGACTTGACGTCGACGCTCGTTTGTTCGATCTTTGTTCTCGGTCTGAACGTCGTTCCGTGGGCAATCGCAATCTGGATATCTTCGGGTCATCAACATGATTGCATCAGCACGGTCACGGCCGGCGCGAGTCGTGAGTGTCTTGAAGCGGCTGCTTGCTCTCTGGCTGTTGCTCTTCGGATTATCGTGCCGCGCGGCTGTCGCAAGCGATGTCCTCATCAGCTATGCGGTTGAAGCCAAGGGAGAGACGGATAGCGGCAATCTCAACGATTGCGACGAGGTCGGCGTATGCCGCTTCCACGCTGCCGGTCTAGACGTTGAAGTCGTCCTCTATACAGAAGCAGGCGTTGCCATGCTGGAGATGATTGTCAAAGGACCGCCTGGCTGCTGTTATACCTTCGAGGCCAAAGAGCAATTTCGAGCGACCATTAAACCCGGCCTGACGCGGTTGGAGATCTACCAGCGCATGTGGTCACCGCACGATGATTTCGTCAGGACCCCGTTCTCCTGGAATCGACGGATTGGAACCATCTATCTCGCGTTCTCACAAAAGCGCTCCGCGAAGTAATCGGGCGCGTCATGATTAGGAAGGATTGGACATGGCCAGCGGACGAGATTTCGTAGAGCGGGCGCCACTGCCTCCGCCGGGGGCTCCGAAAATCGAGGAGGGTGACCGATCTCGTGTGTTCGGAGCAATTGGAAAACAGATCGACGACATCGTGAACGGACCCGGGTCCTATTATCCTGAGGGGCACAAGAAGAGCCCAGATGCGCTGCTGGAAGACCTGACCAATTTTTATGGTTCTGTTGAACGTCTGAGCAAACAGCTGGATGACCCCTCCAACATCATGGGTGACGTGCTGGACCAGATCAAGAAGTTCAATGACGCGTTTGCCCCGTCAGCAAGGTGGAGTACGCCGAGCTCCCAGAAAGACAAGGCCATCGAGCTGCCATTTAAGCTCGTTCCGGAGACGAGAGATCGTAACGTTATCGATGTACCGGATGACGGACCATATACGCCGCCCATGCCATGGAGAGCGCCGAGAAAGGATCGCAACGTGTTGTTGGGAGGACCGCAGCGCGTTGCCGGTGGCGTAGATCCGCGGGTCTCTCGGCGTCTCGCAACGCGGCTGGTCTATCCCTCCTGACCGTCCGTCGCATCCAGCCAAACGCAATTGCAGGCCGGGCTGCAAGTGCGCAGGCATCCGCATTCGGTCGTGTCTCCAAATAAGACGCTGAGCGAGGGGCATCATGAGGTTGAACAGGGGTGGGTTGATAGTCTGCGCAATCTATCTGATCTGGTTTGCGATATTGACTTGGCTCTCATGGGAAGCGAAGGATCCAAAGGGAGCTTATTTATTAGGTCAATTGTCAATCATGCCGGCGCAGGTTTTTTTGTGGACCTCCGGGGTCGGTGAGGTCTTGGAAGCTCACGTTGCCTCGGAGTCCCAAATCAACGGACCTCTGTTGACTGTGCCCCTGAGTTTCGCCGTGGTGTATTTGTTTGGCTGGGGAATGAGCGCATTTGGGAAAGTCTGGTCGCAGGCCACGCGCGACGCTGAGCGGGCCGACCGGGAGTAGGTCCGTCGCTTCTGTGTGTGCCTGATTGGATAATCGTGCGCTTACGCTGCTGAAGCGGCTCCAACCGAATGCAAGGCTCCGGCTGCATTTCGCGGCGTGTTGGGTCCGTCCTCCTTCGCCGCCGATCAAGTCGACGGAACACCTTTGGTCTGATCACTCACCTTGCCCCGCTGCTGGAGAAATCCGATGGCATCACGCTATTCTCAGCTGGCCGAGCCGTCGACTGGTACCCAAGATGGGTCAAGTCTCTGGGAACGCCTTAGATGGCCGGAGCATGGCCAAGGATTGCGCCTGCAGTAATAGTTCGAAAGCTCATCCGGAGGTAGACATGAGGCTGAATAGAGGTGGTCTTATCGCGTGCGCCGTCTACACGCTGTGCGCTGCCGGCCTTGTCGGCTCGGCATCCGTCACCGATGTTAAGACGAGCGTGATGCTGTCCTCTCTTGCGGTGTTTCCTGCCGGGATTTTCTGGTCCGTCTGGGCCGCGGTGTCCGGCTCGGAGCGTTTTCCTTTTTCCGTCGAGTCCTGGTTGAATAGTTTACTCGCCTATTACCTCGAGTCGCTCTTGCTCATCTACCTGATCGGTTGGGCTGCGAGTGCGCGGACAGCGGCAGGAGAGCGCCTCCGCAACAAGGAAGTCCGGTTGCCTGATCGTCCTGACGTCGATTGATCGGTTTCGCCTGGACGGCCGCAGCCATTGATCTGGCTCCAAGCGGAAAGCTGTAGTTCATTCGCACCATCTGGGCACGGGCGACACTCGTTGCGCGGGGGTAAGCCCGCGCGAAGGAGAAGCTCATACAAGGTCAACGCATATGGCATCTCGATACTCGCTGACCGTTCAAATCAATCCTGGTTTTCCGGGACATGCTGCAGTCGTCGTCAACGAGCCTGGGCGACAGACGTTTGCCGGGTTCGGACCCAGCACCCATGGGGTTCCGTTGAGCCACGGGAAATTTGACGTTCATACGCTCCGTCCGGGCGAAACTCCTCCGCCTGATTTCTCCAGCGTCGTCGACGATGGTCAGTACCGCTCGTTTACCGTTCCCATCACGCCAGAACAGGCGGCAAGCGCGCTGAACGAAATCGGTCGGATCCGAAACGCGGGCGAAACTTACAACGGTCTCAAAAGTTACAGCCCGAACGTTTGCACAACGATCGTGAATCGGATTATGGGGGCTGCCGGTCTGGGCGGGAACAGTCTCCCACGCGTGCTGCCGTCGCAAAGCGGCGAGTACCTCGCGAATATCGAGAGAGAGCTGTCCTCCAGCAGGAAAGCGAATGTGACCTTCGATGGCGGCGGTTTCGCCAATCGGATTCCCGACGCTCTTCGTGACATCCAGAGCGATTATGCATTTGTCGGTGGTGGCTACGATACACCGTCGGAGCGAACCGGCCGCCTCCCTAGGCAAGCGTCGAACCTGTACGAGACAGTGCCGCCACCCGACGATGCGGTGGGAATGGACCGCGGGTCCGGCCGATATCTGCGGAGTCGTCGGGCGGACTCGGCGACTGCAACGATGTTCGACAGCGGCACGAATCCCATACCGTACATCCCGCGAGTCCTGCTGGGACCACAGGCGACGTGGTCAGGAAGTATCTCTGGATCGCCGGACGAATCCGGGCCGGCCGAGCTGGGCTCTTCATATCGGCAGCTGTGGCCGCAGCCCGACGAAGGGGACACCACGCCGAGTGATTTCAACGATTGGTACACGCGCTGGGTCAAGCCGCTCCGGGAGCCATAGCTGGCAACCGAGACGGGGCCGCGGACGCGAGGTGAACGGCCGGTAAGAGCAGGTGATCATTGTCCACCCTCAAGATCCCCACCGCGAAAGTGTTTGAGCCGCTGCTCGCGCCCGCCCGCTACAAGGGCGCGTTCGGCGGGCGCGGCTCGGGCAAGTCGCACTTTTTTGGCGAGCTTCTGGTCGAGACCTGCCAAGCCGAGCGCGGCACGCTCGCCGTCTGCATTCGCGAGGCACAGCGCACGCTGGCGCAATCATCCAAGCGGCTGATCGAGGACAAGATCGCGGCGCTCGGCCTCGGCCAGGGCTTCCGGTCGTTCAGCGACCGCATCGCGGCTCCCGGCGACGGGCTCATCATCTTTCGGGGCATGCAGGATCACACCGCAGAGTCGATCAAGTCGCTGGAGGGATTTCGCATCGCCTGGATCGACGAGGCACAGACCTTGAGCGCGCGTTCGCTGTCGCTGCTGCGGCCCACCATCCGAGCGCCTCGCTCGGAGCTGTGGGCGAGTTGGAATCCGCGCCGCAAGTCGGATGCCGTGGACGATTTTCTGCGCAGTCGAAAACCGGAAGGCGCCGCCGTGGTCAAGGCGAGCTGGCGCGACAATCCGTGGTTTCCGGCGGTGCTGGAGGAAGAGCGGCAGCTCGACCTCGCGCTCTATCCGGACCGCTACGAGCATATCTGGGAGGGGGACTACGTGCGCGCGTTCGAAGGAGCCTATTTCGCCGACCTGCTGGCGCAGGCGAAACGCGAGGGACGGATCGGCAAGGTGTCCGCGGACCCGCTGTTGCCGTTGCGGGCGTTCGTCGACATCGGCGGCGCCGGCGCCACGGCGGACGCCTTCACGATCTGGATCGCGCAATGGGTCGGCAACGAGCTGAGAGCCGATTTCCAGCACCTGCGGCGCTGGCGCAAGAGCGTGGAGCAGGCCCAGAGCTATACGTTCAAGGCCGTCATCACGGTCATCGCGACCGGTCTGATCGGTGCGATCTGGCTCGGCATCAAAGTCGTGCTCGGAAGGTGATGCCGTGCCAGCCTGGATCTCGCGGCGAGGCCGCCGCTTCCGCATCAGAGAGGTCGACGCTTGCGAGCCTGACGTCCTCGACACCTTGAAGGAGCTCCATGCGCGCACATTCCTCGATTGCGCACCTCTGCCCGATTTCGAGAGCGGACAATGGTGGATATCGACCGAGCTCGGACGGCCCGTCGCCTTTGCCGGAATGATGCCGTCATCCCTCGGCAAGGGCATAGCCTATCTTTCGAGGGTTGGCGTTCTTCAAGAGCGGTGTGGTTACGGCCTGCAGCGACGGCTGATGCGTGTGATCGAGCAGCGCGCGCGTCGCTCGGGCCTGGATTGCATCGTTTCGGATACGACTTGCAACATCGTCTCCGCGAACAATTTCATTCGGTGCGGATATGTGCTGTTCCAACCGGTCCGGCCCTGGGCCTGGGTGAACTCGCTCTATTGGCGCAAGATGATCGGGTGGTGAGCTGTCGATCGATGCCTTATGCAGATTGCATTGCGCTGCAGCAGAATTGGGCCAGCTCGACAGCTCCGACCCGGGCTTTTTTTGCGGCTGCCGTTGAGCTAACCATGCATTGTCGGGCGTTGGAGACAATGCCACGCCGGGCAGTCAATGGAAGATCGCTTCAGACGATCAAAGCAGCGGGAAGGACTCTGGGATGCCGGCTGAGGTCACCCTGCCAGAGCGTGCGCCACGGCCGCCTGACGCGCCAACCGCGCTGGCTGGTATGTTGGTGATCGATTTCACGCGTGTCGTCGCAGGGCCGGCGTGCACACAGACGCTGGCCGATTTCGGCGCCGAGGTGATCAAGATCGAGCAGCCGCTCACGGGAGACGATACCCGCGCATACGAGCACGCCGAGCTCGGCGGAGAGAGCGCAGCGTTCCTCAGTCTCAATCGGAACAAGCGCGGCATGGTGTTGGATCTCACGATACCGCAGGCCAGAGACGTCGCGCGTGCGCTGATCGCCAAGGCCGACATCGTCGTGGAGAATTTCTCGTCGTCCGTCATGGAGAGGTTCGGGCTGGACTATCAGACACTGTCCAGCACCAATCCCGGGCTGATCTATTGCTCGATCTCGGCCTACGGACGCTCTGGTCCATTTGCGTGGCGATCAGGGTTCGATCCAATCACCCAGGCGGAAAGCGGGTTCATGTCCCTCAACGGTTTCGCCGATGGTCCGCCGGTGCGGACCGGTCCTCCGATCGTTGATCTGGCCACCGGCATGTCCGCCTGCAATGCCATCCTATTGGCACTCGCCGCCCGGCAGCGGCTCGGTCGCGGGCAGCACGTCGAGGTGGCGCTGTTTGACATCGCCTTGGCGATGACCGGCTTCTCCGGAATGGCGTATTTGATGAACGGCGTGAACCCCACGCGGACGGGCAATTCGCCGAACGACTCTCCGACGGTCGGCGTCTTTGAAGCGTCAGATGGTCCGCTCTACATCGCATGTGCCAACGATCGGCTCTACCGCCGGCTGGCTACGGAGGTGCTTGGTCGTCCGGATCTCCTGAGCGATCCCCGCTTCGCCACGCGAAGGGCGAGATGGGTCAACCGTACGCAACTGCGCGGCCTCATCGCCGACATCCTCGCCACGGAACGGATGGATGTCTGGACCTCTCGGATGAACCAGGCTGGAGTTCCGGTTGGACACGTTCGTACGGTCGAGCAGGCGTTCAACGCGGCCGAGGTCCGGATGCGCGGCCGCACCTGTCGTATTCCGCACCCCACCGCAGGCTCGATACCCAACATCGAGCCGGCAATCGCCATGAAGCTCACGCCGACCGTCGAGCCGACGGCGGCGCCGCGGCTCGGTGAGCACACGGCCGCGATCCTGCGCCACAGGCTTGGGCACACTGAGCAGGAGATCGAAGCCCTGCGTCGGGCGGGGGCGTTCGGACGCAACAATCCGGGAGCTTAAGGCATCGTCACTGGTGCCGGACACGAGGCAGGAAGAGCGGCAGCGTCCTCAGCAGCCATCAGCCGGCTTTGGCCATCTCGTCGTCTTCCGGTGAGTTCAGGTACATGCCCGACATGGTGTCAACCCAGCACAGATGATCATGCACCTTCTTGACACCAGAGATGTTCTCGGTGGCAACAATTGCCGCCTGCCGCGAGCGCTCTTCGGTAATGACGCCGCTCAGATGAACGATGCCGTCCTTGACGATGACGGACAATCCGAACGGGCACCAGTCGTTCTTCTCGAGAGCGTCGATCACACGGTTGCGGATGTGATCGTCATCCGCCGTCGGATCCGGGACCTGCCGCCCGAGCGCGGCGACCGCTTGCAGCAGGTTCGCCCGTGACACGATGCCGATGACCCGGTCTCCCTTGACCACGGGCAACCGCTTCACGTGGTTCTTTTCCATCAGTTCCACGATCTCCGCCAGCGCGGCGTCTTCGGTGATCGTCAGGGGAGACTTGGTCATTACCTCTGACACTTTGCGACCATGCTCGTGGACGAAGTCGGCGGCCGACTTCCCGGGCCCGAGAATGAAGCGCAGCCAACGGCCGCGCTTACGCCCTGTGCCGATCTCGGATCGGCGGATGAAATCGCCTTCCGAGACGACGCCCACGAGTTTTCCGTCGGAATCGACCACGGGAAGGCCGCTGACGTGCCGTTGAAGCATGATATTTGCCGCATCCACGATGGAAGTGTCAGGGGTGACGGTGATGACGGGACGGGTCATGATCTGGTGGGCGCGCATGGCGAACTCCAATGTCAAAGGCTAAGAAAACGTAATCCGCCGCCACGGTCTTGAATTGACGCAGGTCAAAGGAGGTGCCGCCGCGTCATTGACGCAGCTCAAGGTCCTGGCATTGAATTGCAGCTATAAGGCATCTTGATCTAGCGAGAGGAGAAGTGCCCATGTCCGAGTTCTCCGGGACCAAGGTCCTGGCCGACGAAACGGCCGAACTGTCCGAACGTGTCGCTCTCTCCAACAAGCACGCACTCGAGCTGCTCGTTGGTTCCCAGCAGATCGTCATGGAGGAGGTTCTGTTTGCCAGCAACGAAGTGCTGGATCGCGCGCGTACGGAGACGCATCTGCTGGCCGAGTTCGTGTCGAAGCTGGCTGGCGTGCATTCCGTGAAGGGAATCCAGGCGATGGTCCAGGAATGTGGACGGCATCAGATTGATTTCGTCAGGCGGGATTGCGATCGACTCTTCAAGCACGGGCAGCGCCTGATTGATGCTAGCGTGAATCTCATGGGGCAACGGTGGCGAAACTGAAGAGTGCGGGGGCGTCGCGTCCCGATCGACGGGAACGCGAGGGAACGACCGTTAACGACCGGAGCAGTGCCGTTGTCTCTGCAGAGACCTCTTTGAAGCCGGAGGGTGCGCTCGCCGCACCCGACGCAAAGTTGCTCTCCCGAGAAGCCGACGCGGCCTCCGGGGAGCTTCGACGCGAGGATCACGAGCTGGACAGGGCCTTCAGCGCGATGCTGGCTCGGCTCACCGGTGGAATTTCCCCGGCCGCTCTATCAATGGCGTATCTGGATTGGGCTTGTCATCTGGCCGCTGCACCTCAGCGTCAGATCGAAATCGTCCGAGATGCCTGGCACGGCGCTAAGCAGGTCGCGGAACGGTCATTGCGGTTTGCAGACCCGAATCGCAGTCCTTGGGACCTGATCAAGCCGCAGGCCAACGATCATCGCTTTTCCAAGCCGCAATGGGCGACGCACCCGTTCAACTTGTTCGCCCAGGCGTTCCTGCTCGGGGAAGATTGGTGGCACAAGGCGACGACCGGCATTCGTGGTGTCGACCCTGCCAACGAAGCCGTCGTCGACTTTTCAATTCGTCAACTGCTCGACATCTTCGCGCCATCGAACTTTGCAGCGACCAACCCGGAAGTGTTGGAGAAGACGTTTCAAAGCGGTGGCGAGAACCTGATCTTCGGCTGGCAGAACTGGCTCGCCGATCTCATGCAGGTGATGCAGCCGGGGAAGATACCGATCAATGGCGAGTTCGTCGTCGGCAAGACCGTCGCGGCCGCGCCGGGCAAGGTTGTGCTTCGCAATCAGTTGATTGAGCTGATTCAATACGCGCCGACGACCGAGAAGGTGAGACCAGAGCCGGTCCTGATCGTACCGGCTTGGATCATGAAATATTACATCCTGGATCTGTCGCCGCACAATTCGCTGGTCCGATACCTGACCGACCAGGGCTTTTCGGTTTTCATGATCTCCTGGCGAAACCCCAGAGCGGAAGACCGGGATCTTGCGTTTGACGACTACCGCTCGCTGGGCGTCATGGCTGCCCTGGACATGATCGGAAGGATCATTCCGAATACGCTGGTCCATGCCGCAGGCTATTGTCTCGGGGGAACGCTTCTTTCGATCACGGCGGCAGCCATGGCACGCGATGGCGACCAGCGCCTGAAGACAATCACGCTGTTTGCGGCCCAGACCGATTTCACGGAAGCGGGAGAGCTGACGCTCTTCATCAATGAAAGCCAGGTCGCCTTTCTGGAAGACATGATGTGGGAGCGTGGATATCTCGACACCACCCAGATGGCGGGCGCATTTCAATTGCTGCGCTCCAACGATCTGATCTGGTCTCGTGTCTCGCGCGACTATCTTCTCGGCGAGCGCGCAAATCCGAGCGACTTGATGGCATGGAACGCAGATGCGACGCGGCTGCCGTATCGGATGCACTCCGAATATCTGCGCAAGCTGTTCCTGAACAACGATCTCGCCGAGGGGCGGTATCAGGTCGAGGGGAAGCCTGTTTCGCTCTCGGATATCCACACGCCGATGTTCGTCGTCGGGACGCTGCGTGATCACGTTGCGCCTTGGAAATCGACGTACAAGGTCCATTACGAGGTTGATGCTGACGTCACTTTCGTGCTCGCGAGCGGCGGCCACAATGCCGGCATCGTATCGCCGCCGGGCGAGCAGGGGCGCTCCCATCAGATGCGGACCAAGGCTGCCGACGCTCCTTATCTCGGGCCGGACGAGTGGCAGGGCACATCGCCAAAGCTGGAGGGATCGTGGTGGCCGGCCTGGACAGCGTGGCTCGGACAGCAGTCGGGAGCGCCGGGTGTGCCGCCGCAACTCGGGACAGATCGTTCGAATGATCTCGGAGACGCGCCGGGCGACTACGTGCACACGTGATCGCCGCATGTTGCGGCCAAGGAGCACCATCCCGTCGGACTTAGGCGCTGGTCCGGAGCAATGAAAGGCTTCGGTCCAATGTCGTCTCAGCCGTGCCTGACGCATCGACCTGGAGCCAATCGAGACCGCCGATATCGTAGTGTTCCTGATCCTCGGCAACCCCGACCGTTGCATCGGACGCATCGGCGACTCGATGGTGAATTCGCTCCTGCCGGCTGCGCAAATCTGTGACGAGGAAGAGGCCGGCAAAGGGCGCCTTCAGCCGCTTCGCGAGATCATGGATCTCCTGTCGTTCATCCGGACGTGCAAACACGGCGTCGACGATCACCGTGAAACCTTGTGAGAGCACGCGGCCGGCCTGCGCCGTCAACTCTCGATAGACCCGAGAACTCGATTCCGGCGTATAGGCCGCAGCTGGGAGGCGTTCGGTTTCCTTCACGCCAGACAGTTGCTTGCGCAGCACGTCGCTGCGCAACACGATTGCTCCCGGTGGAGGCACCAAGAGAGGAGCGAGAGCCCGGGCGAGCGCAGATTTTCCCGTTCCCGACAGGCCTCCGACCGCGATCATCCTCGGCTCTGCCGGCCGGATCAGGCTGCGTGCAAGTTGAAAGTAGCTCTCTGCGGTCTCGATCGTTGCGGAGCGATCTGCGTCCGAGTGTTCGGCATCACCGCGGTCGCGCCTTGCAACAAAGACTTGTGCACGGATGGCGGCCCGGATCGCCATGAACAGAGGCAGAGCAGCCAATCCTCCGGTCTGGTCGGGCACTGCGGTCGAGAGGTAGCGGTTCAAGAGACGGTTGGCGGCGACCGGCTGCTCGAAGTGCAAGAGGTCCATCAGTGGAAAGGCGAGATCGTAGAGGACGTCGATCGTGGCGATCCGGTCGTCGAACTCGATGGCGTCGAACAGCACCGGCTTGTCGTCAATGAGGACGATGTTGGCCAGATGGAGGTCGCCATGGCAGCGTTTCACGTGCCCCTCATTTGCACGTTGCTCGAGCAGGGGGCGGAGACGTGCGAAGGCCGAGTGGCAAAGGACGCGGAGTTCTTCGACCTCCGTTTCGCCAAATCGCGAGACTGTCCGAAAGCTGGCGACGAATGCGTCGATCCAAATCGGAATGGACTCCGTCCACCCATTGGAGGAGCTCCGAACGGCGACTGCATGCGACGCTGCGATCGTCTCTGCCAGACGCTCGCCCAATCCGGCGTCCAGCTGCTGGCGGCGAGAAAGATGATCAAGCGTCTGGCTGTCATCGAAGCGACGCATCTCGACGGCATATTCGACCGGAGCGCCCGATCCATCGACATCGAATGATCCGTCAGGCGCCTTGGTGATGGCGACGACACGAAGATAGATGTCCGGAGCAAACGGGTGATTGATCTCGATTTCCTTTGCGCACGCGGCCTTGCGCTGATCGAGCGTCGAATAGTCCAAAAATGGCAGCCGAACGGCGCGCTTGATCTTCAGGGCGCGGTCACCGATCAGAAACACGGAAGCCGCGTGCGTGTCGATCCGGCGGACACCTGGATGTCGGGTGGTATTGCCCAAGAAGGAGAAGACCAGTTCCTGATCGGATGGTGATGCCATGGGCGGTGTTGCCACGTTCACTTCAAAAGTCCGGGATAAGCACCGCCGCGCCGACGACGTCACCCCGCCTCAGGCGGGCCAGAACGTCATTTGCGTCGGACAGCGGATAGGGCGTCGTATGGGTCCGTATTTGAGCCTGCTGCGCGACCCGCAGGAAATCGAGACCGTCTTGTCGCGTCAGGTTGGCGACGGACACCACCTGGCGTTCTCCCCAGAGGAGGGAATATGGGAACGTCGGAATGTCGCTCATATGAATACCTGCGCAGACCACCCGGCCACCCTTCCGAACAGCCCGCAGAGCGGCCGGAACAAGCTCGCCAGCCGGCGCGTAGATGATGGCCGCGTCCAGAGCAACATCCGGACGCTGGCCCGCCGCTCCGGCCCATGTGGCGCCAAGTTGGCGCGCGAAATCCCGCGCAGCTTGGTCGTGCTCGCGGGTGAACGCATAGATCTGGCGCCCCTGCCAGCGGGCCACCTGGGCAACGATGTGACCGGCCGCGCCGAATCCGTAGATGCCAAGCCTCTCGGCTTTCCCTGCCATGACCAGAGACCGCCAGCCGATCAGGCCGGCGCACAGCAACGGCGCGATGGCAATGTCATCCTCCAAACCGTCGAGCGGGAATGCGAAATTTGCGTCCACGACGGCGTGGGTTGCATAGCCGCCGTTGCGTGTGTAGCCGGTAAACGTGGGCTGGTCACAGAGATTTTCCATACCTCGTGCGCAGAACATGCAATGGCCGCACGTATGCCCCAGCCATGGAATTCCGACGCGCGCGCCGAGCTTGTGCGTCGTCACACCAGGACCAATCTGGTCGACATGACCGACGATCTCGTGTCCGGGGACGATCGGATACCGAATGTCGGGAAGCTCACCGTCGTACACATGCAGGTCAGTGCGACACACGCCGCATGCCCTGACCTTGACGCGGATCTCACCGGGACCAGGATCGGGGTCCGCGAGCGTCTCGGGCTGCAGCGGCGCTCCAGGCTTTCGCAGAACCATCGCTCGCATCGGAGAGCCTCCCGGACGAAGTTGCAGGGTAATAAGATAATCAGCCCGGCAATCGTTTGATGCTCATCAAGGACTTGGTACGAATACTGCGGCCTACCGAGCAGAGCCTGCAGGTGCAGTCAGGGAACGGAGCGGTATCGCCTCCGTGACTATGCTGGGATGATAAGTCGCGCTAGACCCGCTGCGGATTGAAACTAAGATCAATCCTCGGGATTCACCCGCCTTTCACCAACTGATGTTGGACGTGCAAATGTCGACCTACCGATTGCGGAACCTGCTTTTGCCACGCTCCATCGCTCTGATCGGAGGGAGTCCGCGACCGAACTCGGTAGGGAAGGCCATTCTCGACAATATCGTCAAGGCGCGGTTCGAGGGCAAGCTTGGCCTGGTCAATTCTCGCTATCGGGAGATATCCAATATCGCAGCCGTTGGCAGTCTCGCCGAACTGGCGTTCGTGCCGGAACTGGTGGTGATCACGACGCCACCCCCTTCGATCCCGGATCTCATCGATCGCGCAGGCGCGTTGGGGACGGCAGGAGCTCTGATCATTACCTCGGGTCTGGGACACGGAGAGGGGTCGCTTGCCGACCAGACCGAGAAGGCAGCGCAGAAATACGGCATGCGCCTCATTGGACCGAACTGTCTCGGCATCATGATGCCGACCATCAAGCTCAATGCGAGCTTTTCGGCGCACATGCCGGTTGTAGGCAGCCTGGCGCTCATTTCACAGTCCGGCGCTATCGCGGCGGGGATGGTAGATTGGGCTGCTCAGCGCGGTGTTGGGTTTTCCGGAATCGTCTCGATCGGCGACCAGTTGGACGTCGATCTCTCAGATCTTCTGGACCATTTCGCGTTGGACGGTGGGACCCGCGCGATCCTGCTCTACATCGAAGCCGTCAAGGACGCTCGAAAGTTCATGTCCGCGGCGCGAGCGGCGGCAAGGGTCAAGCCGGTTGTGGTCGTGAAATCGGGCCGCGGTGCCGTCGGTGCGCGAGCTGCGGCGACACATACGGGCGCGCTGGCGGGAGCGGATGCCGTCTACGATGCGGCTTTTCGCCGGGCCGGCGTTCTACGGGTCTCCGATCTGCGCGAGCTGTTCGACTGCGCCGAAACGCTGGGGCGGGTGGAGTCGCCCATGGGCAAGAGGCTCGCCATTCTCACGAATGGCGGCGGGATCGGCGTGCTCGCCGTGGATCGACTGGTCGAGCTCGGAGGCGTGCCTGCCGCACTTTCGCCGGTCGTCCACGACAAACTCGATGCCATCCTGCCGCCGACCTGGTCCGGATCCAACCCGGTCGACATCGTCGGCGATGCCGATGCCGCACGCTACACGCTCGCGCTCGAGGCGCTGCTCGCCGATCAAGCCAACGATGCAGTTCTCGTCATGAACGTTCAGACCGCGATTGCATCCGCGAGCGCCATTGCCACGGCTGTCACCGAGTTCGTCAGTACCTATCGAAAGCAGCACCAGCGCTGGGCAAAGCCGGTTCTGGCGGCATGGGTCGGTGCGGAGCAGCCGGTCATCGAAACCTTGAGCGGGGCAGGAATTCCGAACTACCCAACCGAGGATGATGCCGTTCGTGGCTTCATGCATCTCGTTCGTCATCGGGAGGTGGTCGAATCGCTTGCCGCTGTCCCGCCGGCCATGCCGAGCTCTTTTGCGCCCGACGTCGAGGCAGCCCGCAAAATTGTGGCGACGGCCCTCGCCGACGGGAGGACTTGGCTCGATCCGGTCGAGATCAGTCGCCTGCTGGAGGCCTACGATATTGCGATGGTGCCGACGTTCGCGGCGTCTTCGGTCGACGAGGCGGTCGGGTATGCGGAGCAGTTGTTCGCTCAGGGCACAACTGTCGTGCTCAAGATTTTGTCGAGAGACATCATTCACAAGTCCGACGTCGGCGGTGTCGTGCTCAATCTGACCACGGCCGAGGCCGTGCGTAACGCGGCGAACGAGATCATGGCCCGCGCGAGGGCCGTTCGGCCCGACGCACGGATTTCCGGCGTGATCGTGCAAGCCATGATCGTCCGCGCCAAGGCGCGGGAGCTGATCATGGGCATTGCCGACGATCCAACCTTCGGAACCGTGATCGTGTTCGGCAGGGGCGGTACCGCCGTCGAGATCATCAACGACAAAGCGCTCGGTCTGCCTCCGCTCGATCTCCATCTGGCGCGCAACCTCATCGAGCGGACGCGCGTCTCACGATTGCTGCACGCCTATCGTGATGTCCCGGCGGTCAAGCCCGATGCAGTCGCACTGGTGCTGGTCAAGCTTGCGCAGCTTGCAGCAGACGTTCCCGAGATTCGCGAGCTCGATATCAATCCGCTGCTCGCGGACGAGAGCGGCGTCATGGCCGTCGATGCGCGCGTCGCCGTCGGCAGGGTTCCGCCGAAATTCAAAGGCTCCGGTCCGTCGAATTTCGCCGTTCGGCCGTATCCGAGCCAATGGGAACGGCATCTCCAGGTCAAGGACGGCTGGCGAATCCTTGCGCGACCGATCCGACCCGAGGATGAGCCAACCATTCATGAGTTCCTCAAGCATGTCACCGCGGAAGACCTGCGTCTTCGATTCTTTGCCCCCATGAAGGAGTTCACGCACGAGTTCATCGCGCGCCTGACGCAGCTCGACTATGCGCGCGCGATGGCTTTTGTGGCTCTCGATGAAGCGACCAACGAGCTGGTCGGCGTCGTGAGGATTCACTCCGACTCGGTTTACGAGAGCGGGGAGTACGCGATCCTGTTGCGGTCGGATCTCAAGGGACGCGGACTCGGCTGGGCGTTGATGCAGCTGATCATCGAATACGCCAAGGCCGAAGGCCTGAAGATGATTTCCGGCGACGTGCTGCAGGAGAATGTCGTCATGCTGGAGATGTGCAGGAACCTCGGTTTCGAGGTCAAAACCGATCCGACCGAACGCGACCTCTGCAACGTAAAGCTCAGGCTTTGAGCTCAGGCTTCGATTGCCTCTCACCTGATTCAGCAGGATGGGTTCAAGTCGCACGGCGGTCGTTGGGCGGCGGGCTCGCCGCCTCGCCTTCGGAGCCGCCATGCGAGCGGAGAGTTCTGATGATCATCGTCGCAATGGGAACGATGAGCAGCGGAATGAGGCTGTTGAGCGGATGGTTGACCACGCTCGAGATCTGGGCCTGCAGAGCTCGTGCTTCCAATTGCAGCGAGTCCATGGACGAGGAGTGAATCTCGTTGGCTAGTTCGAGTTCCCTGCCGGACGGTGCACGGGATGCGATGATCAGCAGGATCGCCGCAATCGCGACATTGCAGGCTCCGAGTGCTGCGGCTGCCACCACCGCGGAGGTGATCTGGACCAATGCAAGATAGGCCGCCAGCTCGAACATCAGGAGGCCAAAGACGGCAATCAGCGCCGCAAAGGCCCGGAGGCCGAGCCCGACGAGCAGGTGCCGGAGCCTGATGTCGGCAATGACCCGGTCCGTCCGCCAGAGAAGGCGCAAATGTTTAACGACATTCTCGGTATCCACTTAAGTTCTCCGCAGTAGGAGGCCAACGGCAAGACCGAGGGCGAAGGCCGAAGCTGTCGCCACGATCGGACGGTCCCTGATCATCCGCTCCACCTGAACGTCTGTCTCACTTAGACGCATGTCCAGCGCCTCGATCGCTGCAGCGAGCATTCCGGCGGCTGGTTGCGCGTCCGGGTTGCCAAGCGGCGCCCCCGCGCCCCGCAGCAGCTGGCTTAGCTCACGCGTCAGGCTGTCCAACTCGGTCCTGAGCGTCGTCGGGTCGATAGCCATGTTTTGTCCTCGCACCAAAATCACTGTAGAACGCAGTCCGGCGGGATGCTTGATTTCGCTCAACCCGTTGCGCTGACGGCATTGACGCAGATCAAGCGAGGCAGATCGGCCGGATCTAGGAACGGGTGTGCCTCGGCGCGCCGACTGAGGGAGACATCCAATTGCGTGCTCATCCGGGACTGACGGCCGCGACGACGGAGGATGTGCTTGAGCTTCGTCCGAGCGGATCATGGGTGTCCCTCAACGTGGCGGAGCTCGAGAGTTTGACCAGCTCTGCCGGCACCAGGGTCAACAGTGCGAAAGCCGTGAAGCTTGATCTGGGTGCCGTGAGCGAGATCGATACCGTCGGTGCCTGGTTGCTCGAGAAGCTCAGCCGCCGTGCCGCCGCTGGCGGTCGTCGGGTCGAGATGACCGGGGTGGCAGAAAACTACATCGGCCTGGTCGAGGAGGTCCGGCAGGTCAATCGACGAGAGGTCGAGCCGGCACCGAGACTGAATCCGGTCCTCGCCAAACTCACGGACCTCGGTCGTTCGAGTCTGGGGGCAGCCCAGGACGTCAAAGTGTTCCTGGACATGTTGGCCGCGCTGTCCTTTGCTCTGCTGCGGACGCTACGTCGGCCGCGATCTCTGCGCGTGACCTCCCTCGTCTATCAGATGTACCGCATCGGATGGCAGGCTATTCCAATCGTGGCGTTGATCACTTTCCTGATCGGCGCCATCATCGCCCAGCAGGGGATTTTCCATTTTCGACGTTTTGGTGCCGAATCCTACGTGGTCGATATGGTGGGAATTCTGGTCCTGCGCGAGCTTGGCGTTCTGATCGTCGCGATCATGGTGGCAGGGCGATCGGGAAGCGCCTACACGGCGGAACTTGGATCGATGAAGATGCGCGAGGAGATCGATGCGCTGGTGACGATGGGGCTGGATCCCGTCGAGGTGCTGATCCTGCCCCGCATCGTTGCGTTGATCTTGACCTTGCCAATTCTCGCCTTCATCGGCTCGATGGCTGGCCTGTATGGGGGAGGGCTGGTGGCCCAGCTCTATGGTGGCATGGGACCGGCAATCTTCATCGCCCGGCTACACGATGCCATCTCGGTCACCCATTTCGAAGTGGGAATATTGAAGGCCCCGTTCATGGCCTTGGTGATCGGCATTGTTGCCTGCAGTGAAGGACTTCGTGTGAAAGGTAGTGCCGAATCGCTGGGGCAGCAAACCACGACATCCGTGGTGAAATCCATTTTCCTGGTCATCGTGCTCGATGGTCTATTCGCCGTGTTTTTTGCGTCCATTGGAATGTAGCAATGGATGATCTTGGAGTGTCCAGCGCGATCCGCGTGACCGATCTCGTCGTCGGGTTCGGCCGGCAGCTCGTTCTGAACGATCTTTCGCTCGACGTTCGTCGCGGTGAGATTCTCGGTTTGGTTGGCGCGTCAGGCGGCGGGAAGTCCGTCCTGATGCGGACGATCATCGGCCTCATTCCTCGGCGCAGCGGGACCATCGAGGTCATGGGGACACCCCTTGGTGGCGCCGAAGAGCGGACGACGCAGGCTGCGGCGAGGCGTTGGGGAATTCTGTTCCAGCAGGGAGCCCTGTTCTCGTCACTGACGGTCAAACAGAACGTTCAATTTCCGCTGCGCGAGAGCCTGCAGATGTCGCAGGGCTTGATGGATGAGATCGCGATAGCCAAGCTCGAAATGGTCGGCCTTCGCGCAGAGGACGGTGATAAATTCCCAGCCGAACTATCCGGCGGCATGACGAAGCGCGCCGCGCTGGCGCGGGCGCTCGCTCTCGATCCGGCGATCGTATTTCTTGACGAGCCGACCTCCGGCCTCGATCCGATTTCCGCCGGCGATTTCGACGCCCTGATCAAGACGCTCCAACTGACGTTGGGATTGACGGTGTTCATGGTGACGCACGATCTCGCCAGTCTGAACACGGTCTGCGACCGGGTCGCTGCTTTGGCCGACGGCAAGATCGTGGCAATTGGCCCTATGAGCGATCTCCTTCGATCAGAACACCCTTGGGTCAGAGCCTATTTTCACGGCAAGCGATCCCAGATGCTGCAACCAAAAGCGAGTTGAGAGATGGAAACCCGTGCGCCTTTCGCTGTCATCGGCGGCTTCGTGCTGGCGGCCATCGTCGCGATCTTTGGCTTCGTTTACTGGCTCAACAACACTGGAGGACTCGGGCCTCGCACGACCTATCACGTGCAGTTCGAGGGCTCAGTGCCCGGCCTGCTGGTCGGGGCTGCCGTTCTGTTCAACGGAATTCGGGTCGGCGAGGTGACTGAGCTGGGCCTGGCGCCGAACGATCCGCGTCGGGTCAACGCAACGATTTCCGTGGCGTCGACGACTCCCGTGCGCGCCGACACCAAGGTGGGTCTGGAATTCCAGGGGCTGACAGGAGTGCCGGTGATCGCGCTGGAGGGCGGCTCGTCGGCAGGAGCGGCGAGTGTCATATCGACACTGATTGCAGAACCGGGCGCCGGACAGAGCATGACGCAGGCCGCCCGGGACGCCCTGCGGCGCGTCGACGCAGTGCTTGCGGAGAATGCCGGGCCGCTCAAAGACACGATCGCCAACCTCAAGACATTCTCGGACGGCCTTGCGCGGAATACCGGCAAGCTCGATGGAATCGTCTCGGGTCTGGAAAAAATGACGGGAGGCGGCGCTCCAGCACAGAAGGTCACCTATGATCTGAGCGCGCCGCGAGAACTGGGGCCGGTCAACAAGACCATCAAGGGTCAGCTCGCGATTCCTGAGCCCACGGCCGTGGCGATGCTGCAGACTCAGCGCATGTTGTTCACGCCGACAAAGGACTACCCGGGGTTCGGTGATTTCCTCTGGGCTGACAGCATCCCCAAGTTATTGCAGTCACGTCTGATCGATGCCTTCGAGAATTACGATGTGGCCCACGCTCCGCTGCGGACATCCGATCTCGGCCAGCCCGATTTTCAGCTGCTGGTCGATGTCCGCCGTTTCCGGATCAATGGCGATACCGCCGCTGCGGAGATTGGTCTGTCGGCTCGCCTCGTCGACAAGAACGGCAAGGTCATCGCGTCACGGCTGTTTGACGAAAACCAGCCCGTTGCGCGGCTTGATCCCGCTGGTGCCGTGTCCGCCTTCAACGAGGCCTTCGGCCGGGTTGCCAAATCGATTCTGACCTGGACGATACAGGCGCTCTGAATCGACGGGGCTATTCCAAGCTCTTCAAATACGAGAGCAGATCGTGGATCTGCGGCGGCGCAAGCTGGAATTGGGGCATGGCCGGGTGACCAGTCACGATCCCCTCCGCGAGCGCTTCGCCCAATGATTCGATCGGGTAGCGGAGATGCAGGTTTCGGAACGGGGGTGCCGGTTCGAAGGGACTCTCTCCCGTTCGACCGATGGCATGACATCGTGCGCAGTGGGCCTTCGCGAAGGCCTGCCCACGTTGCTGCGACGTCGACGCCGCGTAGGAGGGTGTCACCAACGCTATCGCGGCGAGAAGGTGGCACAGAACAAGCCGCTGCATTCACAATGTCCGTTGGCGCTGGCAATGGCGGCCACGATAGGGCCCGGATTGTTGGTTCGTTTGATTTGAATCAATCGGAACTTCGAGCGTCCGTTAGAATGCAATCATTATATCCTTGCGCTTGGCCCAGCGGAGCCCCGTATGAAGACGTCTCTTGTTGCAGTCGATTTCCATGGGCAGGCCTGTGCCGATTGTGCCGTGCGGGGATTCAGTGTCTGTGCGTCGCTCGACCAGTTCGAAATGCGTGAATTCGAGCAGCTCAGCCGCCGGGCCCATTTTACGACCTGCGAGACGGTTTTCGCGCAAGAAGATACGTCGTCCTGCTTCTACAATTTATTGGATGGGGTCATGAGGCTCTACAAGCTTCTCCCCGACGGACGCAGGCAGATCGTCGGATTTGCGCTGCCTGGCGACTTCGTCGGCATGACGACGGAGGAACGGCATGGATTTTCGGCCGACGCAATCGGTCCCGTCACCGTCTGCCAGTTCGCAAAGGGACCGTTCGGACGCTTTGCCGAGGACAAGCCGAACCTGCTGCGGCGGATGAACGAACTGGCCGTGCAGGAGCTGAATCAGGCGCGTGATCACATGGTACTTCTCGGGCGCCGATCAGCCGAGGAGAAGGTTGCGACATTCCTCGTTGGCTGGAGGGACCGGCTGGTGGAGCTTCGGGGACCCTCTAACATGGTACCGTTGCCGATGAGTCGGCAGGATATCGCCGACTATCTCGGGCTCACCATCGAGACCGTCAGTCGAACGTTCACGAAGCTCGAACGGGAGGGCATCATCGCGATCCTGCCCGGGGGCGTCTCGCTTCGAGATTCGGCGCGAGCTGAAGCTATGGCTGCTGCCTGACGTCGCTGGCGAAACCCGCATTGCATTGATCTGGATCAAGGACTGTCGCGCAGCCGATAGGGAACTGTGTCTCAAACTCGAACAGGGGAGAGAGACATGCCGCTCGACGCTATGATGGTCAGCTTTGCAGTTGTGGGGGTTTTTGTCGGGTTCGCTGCGGTCCTGCTTTGGGCTGATTCACAGACAAGACATCGGGTGTGAGGTACAGGCTGCCCTTGGGCTGCGGCATCTTGCGCTCAGAAGAGTAGCGCTGCTGGTCCGACGGGCGGCTGGACGACTCTCACGCGCTGCACAATGTATGCCGGGCCCGCCTCTCGGGGGCGGAAACGCCTCCGGCGTCGATTGGCAGATGGCTTCGCCTTGAGCGTTCGCCGCATTTTCCTGGACAATCCGCCGATCTGCCGTATTCCGAAGTGCAATGAAATCGAGGATCGGTGGTCGCAAGTCCGAGGGATCGTCTTTGCTGGTGGCTGTAGGCGTGTCCATAGTCCCCTGACATCCGCGGGGGCCTTGGCCACCGGCTTTGGACAGCTCCCTTGGCGGCGGTATTCGGACGCCTGGGAGATGCGGTGTGACTGAGGAAAAGCGGGCGAGCGTCCGACCTACCAACAACGGCAAACTGTCGGTGCTGCGTCAGCATCCGATTTTTCGTGAACTCGAGGCCGATGCGGTCGATCAGCTCTGCCGCTACGCCAAGCCGACATCGCTCAAGCGCGGTTCAACCATCTTCTCAAAAGGCGATCCTGGCTCAAGCTTGTATGCCGTGATCAGTGGCACCGTCAAAATCAGTGTCTCATCGCCCGACGGCCGCAATGCCATCCTGAACCTGATCAGCGCGGGTGAGATATTCGGCGAAGTCGCCGTGCTCGACGGCCGAGAACGCACAGCCGACGCAACGGCCAATACGAACTGCGAGATCCTGGTCATCGATCGGCGCGAATTCCTGCCGTTCGTGAAGAGCCAGCCGGTGCTGGCAATGAAATTCATCGAGCTGCTTTGCGATCGGCTGCGCTGGACCAGCGACCAGGTCGAGCAGGTCATCCTTCAGGATCTCCCCCGCCGCCTTGCCAGTGCGCTGCTCGGCCTGACCGACAAGCGCAAGCTGGATACCGCAAGCCGCACCATCGCCATCACTCAGCAGGAGATCAGCGAAATGGTCGGCATGACGCGGGAGAGCATCAACAAGCAGTTGCGTGCATGGGCCGCGCGGGACTGGGTCCGCCTCGAGCACGGGGCGATCGTGCTTCTGAATCCCGAGCCGTTACGCGGATTGGCGGAGGCCGGTCAAGACGAAGACGAGTAGGGGCGGCGAGGCATTTTCCGACGTCCTGCTGCGCCGGTGATGGCCGCAGCCCGCCGGCGGCGAGCTGGATTTTCCGGGGGGCGGACATGAACAGTGCGCTGATCGAGATCGTCCCGCCGGCCGCGAGCGCGTGAAGGACGGCGTTATGGTTTGGTGGCACCAGCACAACAGGACGGCCATCGCTTCGGGTCAGGAAGCCGCGCTGTTCAGGACGTAGCGGGTGAAGACCGCCCAAGTGATGACGGCTGAGATCAGCGCGAGCGCCGTTACGCCCACGATGACGCAAGCGGGATACAGCGCATCCATCGCCCGGCGATAGAGTCCGGCCATCGTAAGCCTCTTGATCGTCCGAACCGAGCGTGCGGTCTATGCGATGTCCTGAATGCGCTTGATCATTTCTTGGTACTTCGGACCGTATTTGTCCCAGACCGGCTTCACGGCCTTCTGGAACGGCGCCTTGTTGGCGATTTCGACGATCTCGGAGCCACCGGCCTTGGCCTTCTCAATCGCTTCCCGCTCGTAGGCCTTCCAGAGTTCGCGCTCCTCCATCTGCGCTTCGCGCGCGAACTTCTTGATCAAGGTCTGGTCGTCGGTCGACAGGTTTGCCCAGGACCGCTTCGAAAACACGAGGATTTCCGGAATGACGAGATGCTGGGTGAGCGAATAGTACTTCGCGGCCGTGTAATGATTGCTGAAGACGTAGCTCGGCGGATTGTTTTCGGCCCCGTCGATCACGCCGGTCTGCAGCGCGCTGAAGACCTGATCGTAGCCCATCGCCACGCCGTTGCCGCCAAGCGCGTTCATCATGTCGATGAAGATGGGATTGCCGATCACACGGATCTTCAGCCCCTTGACGTCCTCGACCGTCCTGATGGGCTTCCTGGTGTTGTAGATGCTGCGCGCGCCCGAATTCATCCAGCAGAGTGCGACGAGATTTGCGCTGGCATTGGCGCTGACGCGGTCCAGAAGGTCCTGACCGATCGGACCGTCCATCATCTTTTCAGAATGTTCGATGCTCTTGAACAGGAAAGGCATGTTGACGACGTTGACGTCGTCGACGATCGGGCCGAGCGCGCCGGCGCTGACCCGCAGCATCTGGATCGCCCCGATCTGGGTCTGCTCGATGGTCTCCTTCTCGCCGCCGAGCTGAGCGGAGGGATACATCTGGATCGACAGCCTGCCGTTGGTTGCCGTTGCAAGCTTTTTGCCGAGGTTTTCTGTTGCTGCAACCGTCGGATAACCCGGCGGCTGAACGTCGGATGCCTTGAACACCGCCTTCGATTGCCCAAGGGCGGCCGAGATCGGCGGCAGCGTTGCAACGCCCGCAAAGCCCACGCTCAATCTGATGAAATCGCGTCTTTTCATGGCGTCTCTCCGACGGAATGATCGTGTCGCCGCAAGGTTCGATGCGATCATCTCGTTAGCTTGGTTGATCGAAATACTCTGGATTCTTGGTCTGAATTTCAGAGATGTCGTCGAGCAGGCGTTCCAGATGACTCGCCATGGCAGCCCGGGCACGATCCGGATCGCGCCGCTCGATGGCCTGAAGGATTGGTTCGTGCTCTGCGATCACTTCGGCCATCCGTCCGATCTGCGGCAGGGTCAGTCGACGATAGCGGTCGACGTGAACCTTGACCTGAACGATCAGTTTCCAGATCCCGGGATAGCCCGCGACCTCGGCGATGCCAGCGTGAAACATCTCGTCCGCCTGGTGGAAGGCTTCGCGATCCTTTGCGGCGCAGGCCTCGCGCTGACGTTCGAGGGTCGCATGCAGGTTGAGCAACTGGCTCGATGTCGCATGCTCGGCGGCCATCCGAGCGGTGGTCTCTTCGAGAGACTTTCGGATGATGATGGTCTCGGGGAGTGCTGCGACCGGAATGCGCGAGACTAAGATGCCGGACTGCGGAAAGATCTCGACCAACCCTTCATCCGAGAGTTTCAGAATGGCCTCGCGGACCGGCGTCCTGCTGACACCATAGGTCGTCGCAATCTGCGCTTCCGAGATAGGCTCCCCCGGCAGGCGCACGAGCGACACGAGTTCGGACCTGAGATCGGTGTAGATGCGTGACGCTGCTGTCGCGCCGCGGGGCCGACCATTGCGGCGCATGCGGGCAACCACAGGCCGTGGCGCTGGGGCCATTTTCCTCGGGGCTCGACTGGACATGTGCGTTTCCTCAACTGATATATTAATATATGAAGCTGGCTTTGCAATCGAAATTGCCGGTCAGCTGAGGGCTGGGCATGGTGCGCTGCGACGTAGATCGTTCGCAGGAGAGCGACCCCGAGCGCGCAACAGAAGCCTATCGTCTTTTGATGCAGTCTTCACCTTGCCCCTGGCGGCGGATCGGTTGTTGTCGATGGTGACTTGCCGCGTCTAGAAGCAGGCCCAACGTTTGCGGTGGAGCAGACACGCACGAATCTTGTTCATGCGAATGCCTCGCGAATGCTCTCGGCGGACGCATTCTTTGGTGCTACGAATCGGGCATGAACCAGCAAACTCGGGTCGACATCCGCCATTCCACCTGCCCGCACGATTGTCCGTCGGCCTGCGCGCTCGACGTCGAGGTGCTCGATCGAAAGACGATCGGCCGCGTTCGCGGCTCGAAACGGCAGACCTATACGGCTGGCGTGGTTTGCGCCAAGGTCGCGAGATATGCCGAGCGGATTCATCATCCTGAGAGGCTGATGCATCCGATGCGTCGCGTCGGCCCGAAAGGCTCAGGGCAATTTGCACGCATCTCCTGGGACGAGGCGTTGGACGTGATCGCCGAGCGGTTTCTCCAGGTGGAGCGCGACTTTGGCGCTCAGTCGGTCTGGCCGTATTATTACGCGGGCACGATGGGTCTCGTGATGCGCGATGGCCTCAACCGTCTCACCCATGTGAAGAAGTACTCGCGGTTCTACTCCACGATCTGCGCCAATGTCGCGCGCATCGGCTTTGCCATCGGCACCGGGAAGATTGCCGGCGTCGATCCGCGGGAGATGGCGCTCTCGGATCTGGTCGTGATCTGGGGCACGAACCCGGTGAACACGCAGGTCAATGTCATGACTCATGCGGCGCGCGCCCGGAAGGAACGAGGCGCCAAGATCGCGGCGATCGATGTCTACGACAATGAGACCATGAAGCAGGCCGACATCAAGGTCATCCTGCGACCTGGGACCGACGGCGCATTTGCCTGCGGCGTGATGCACGTGCTGTTTCGCGATGGCTATGCCGACCGCGCCTATATGGAGAAGTACACGGATTGTCCTGCCGAACTCGAAGCGCATCTGGAGACCCGGACGCCGCAATGGGCATCGCAAATCTCTGGCGTTCCCGTGGCCGAAATCGAGGCGTTCGCCCGTCTGGTCGGAGAGACGAAGCGGACCTTCTTCCGACTGGGTTATGGTTTCACCCGCAGCAGGAACGGCGCGACGCAGATGCATGCGGCATCGTGCATTCCCGCCGTGACCGGCGCCTGGCAGTATGAGGGAGGCGGAGCCTTCTTCAACAACGCGGCGCTGTGGCATTTCGATGAATCGATCATCGAGGGCCATGATGCCGTCGATCATTCCACCCGCTTTCTCGATCAGTCGCAGATTGGGCGTATCCTCACCGGGGATCGAGCAGCGTTGTGCGGCGGTCCGCCGGTCAAGGCGATGCTGATCCAGAACACCAATCCGATGACGGTGGCGCCCGAGCAGGAGCTGGTTCGCAACGGATTTGCGCGCGAGGATCTTTTCGTCGCGGTCCACGAGCAGTTCATGACCGAGACGGCGCAGATGGCGGACATCGTGCTGCCCGCCACGATGTTCATGGAGCATGACGATCTCTATTACGGCGGCGGCCATCAGCACATTTCAGTTGGACCGAAGCTGATCGACCCGCCCGGCGAGTGCCGGTCCAATCATGAGGTTCTGCAAGGCCTGGCGCGCCGGTTGCGGGCGGTGCATCGGGGCTTCGAGATGTCGCCGCGCGAGCTGATCGATGTGACGTTGAAGAAGAGTGGCCATGGCGATATCGCCGGGCTCGAGGCAGACGTCTGGCGCGATCTTCAGCCGGACTTCCGCACCTCGCACTATCTCGACGGCTTCGCGCACAGCGACGGGAAATTTCACTTCAAGGCCGACTGGGCTCATCCGCCATTCGGCCGCGTCATGGGCAATCCGGAGCGCATGCCGTCGCTGCCCGACCATTGGGCGGTGACCGAAGAGGTCGATCAACAGCATCCGTTTCGGCTTGCGACCAGCCCCGCGCGCTCGTTCCTCAACACCTCCTTCAACGAGACGCCATCGTCGCAGGCGCGGGAAGGGGGACCCTCCGTCATGATCCATCCGCTCGATGCAGCCCCGCTCGGCATTGTCGACGGCGAAATCGTCACGCTCGGCAATGAGCGTGGCCAGACCTCGCTTGCGGCCCGGCTGTTCGACGGAGTCCGGCGCGGGGTGCTGATCGCCGAATCCATCCATCCCAATCGCGCCCATGTCGGGGGGCGGGGCATCAACGTGCTCACTGCTGCCGACACCGTCGCGCCGATCGGGGGCGCGGCCTTTCACGACAACAAGGTCTGGCTGCGCAAATCGGCCGGGTGACGCCGACCTAGACGGGTCATCGAAAATATTTTTTAGAATCAATGGCTTGATGTCATACCTTAGTGTACTGGCCGCGGCCGGGAAGACTTCGTTTACCCAATCGCTCCGCATTATCGAATCTTCTTGAGCGTCGCTCATTTTCGCGATATCTATTTTGAGCATTGCTCAAAATAGAAGGAGTGATCCCATGCCGGCTCTCAGCTTTCGCGGTCCGCAGCTTTTTCCCGTCGTCGATCTCCAGCCGTTGCTGAACGGTTTGGCTCGGGCTGCGTCTCACCTTGTGGCGGCACGCGTTGAGCGCATCGCCAACGCCTGTGACGTTGCCGGCCTGCTGGCCGCGCGGCGCGCAAGGCGGGTGCCCGGAGACCGGCTTTTTCGCGCAGCTGCTCGCGAGGGACGCCGGCCTCGCCGCGGTGGCCTGTGCGGCTGCTTCCACTACCTGAGTGAGCTGAGTTGATCACGGCTCAAATCCCCGGCTCATACGCAAGGAAGCGGTCACCATGTTCTCGCGTCCCATAACCTCCGTCCAGCTGCCCTCGGTCTGGATAAGCCTTTTGCACACGACCTTCGGGCTACTCTTCGTGCTGGTCGGCGGCCAACAACAGAACGGCAGACCGCATGACCGCGTCTAACAGGGTGCATCACCGGCACCACCTCATTTCATCACCAACCTTCAAGACTCTTGCCATCCTTGCGGCCGAGCCGCCGCAGCACACCAGGAAACGACCATGATCAAGCAGTTGATGTCGTCGCGCCGTTTTGCCCCGCTGTTCTGGGCGCAATTCTCCTCGGCGCTGAACGACAACGTCCTGAAGAATGCGCTCGTCATCATGCTGCTCTATGGCGCCATGGCCGTGCATGGCGATGCGCTGGTGACCGTGGCCGGTGCGGTGTTCATCTTCCCATTCTTCATTCTTTCGGGACTCGGCGGCGAGTTGGCCGACAGGTACGTCAAGGGCATCGTCGCGCGCAGGCTGAAGTTCGCCGAGATATTCGCTGCCGGCTTCGCGGCGCTGGGTTTCTTCATGCATTCGATCCCGCTGCTGTTCGTCGCCCTCGGCATGTTCGGTGTCATCGCCGCGCTGTTCGGCCCCGTGAAATACGCCATGCTGCCGGACCAACTGACGGTCGGCGAGCTCGCCACCGGCAATGCGCTAGTGGAAGGTGCGACCTTCATGGCCATCCTGATTGGCACCATCGCCGGCGGCCAGCTTGTCTCCGGCTCCTCGCACATGGGCTGGGTCGCTCTCGCGGTGATCGGCCTTGCCGTCATCTCCTGGGCCTCCGCCTCGCGCATCCCGCACACGGTGCCGTCCGCGCCGGATCTGCGGATCACGGCCAACCCCTGGACCTCGACCTTGCACCTTCTGAAGTCGTTACATGCCGCGCCTCGGCTGTGGGATGGCATGGTGATCGTGTCCTGGTTCTGGCTTGTGGGTGCCGTCGTGCTGTCGCTGCTGCCGGCCCTGGTCAAGGACGTCGTCGGCGGTACCGAGGGCGTCGTCACCCTGTGCCTCGCCATCTTTGCGGTCGGCATCGCGATCGGCTCGCTGTTCGCCGCGCATCTCAGCCACGTCAGGCCGAACCTCGCGCTGGTGCCGATCGGCGCCATCATCATGGGCGTGCTCGGCCTCGACTTGTCCTGGGCGATCGGCACGACGGAGATCGCGAAGGGAATCACGCCGCTGGGATTCATCGGCTCCTGGTCAGGCTCGCGCATGCTGTTCGATTTCGCCTTGTTCGCCTTCGGCGGCGGCCTCTTCGTGGTTCCTGCGTTCGCCGCTGTGCAGGCGTGGTCGGAGCCCACCGAGCGCGCCCGGGTCATCGCCGCCGGCAACGTGCTGCAGGCCGCTTTCATGGTGGTCGGCTCGCTGGGCGTGGCTGGCCTGCAGGCTGCAGGCGTCTCGATCGCCTGGATCTTCTTCGGTCTGGCCTTGGCGAGCTTCGGCGCCGTCTGGTTCGTGCTCACCAAATGGGGCAGGGAGGGCGTGCGCGACTTCGGCGCGATGCTGTTCCGCGCCTTGTTCCGCACCGAGGTGCGCGGGCTGGAGAACCTGCCGCCGGCCGGCACTCGCATGCTGATCGCGCCGAACCATGTCAGCCTGATCGATGGCCCGCTGCTCCACGCGGTGCTGCCGATCGATGCGACCTTCGCCGTCGATACTGGAATCTCCAAGGCCTGGTGGGCGAAGATCTTCCTGAAACTGGTGAGCCACATCACGATCGACCCGACCAAGCCGCTCGGCGCGCGCGATCTGATCAAGCTGGTCGCCAGCCAGGAACCGGTGGTGATCTTCCCGGAGGGCCGCATCACGGTGTCGGGCTCGCTGATGAAGGTCTATGACGGCACCGCGATGATCGCCGACAAGGCCGACGCCGTCGTGGTGCCGGTCCGCATCGAGGGCGCGCAGCGCTCGCATCTCAGCTATCTCAAGGATGGCCAGATCAAGCGCTCGTGGTTTCCCAAGGTGACGGTGACGATCCTGCCGCCGGTGAAGCTCACCATCGATGCAGCTCTCAAGGGCAAGACCCGCCGCAACGCGGCTGGCGCTGCGCTGCAGGACGTGATGATCGAAGCCATGGTCAAGAACGCCATGCTGGATCGGACACTGTTCGAGGCGCTCGCCCATGCCCATCGCGACCACGACACCGGCAAGGTGATGATCGAGGATCCACTCGGCACCAAGCTGACCTATCGCAAGCTGCTGCTTGGCTCGCAGGTGCTCAGCCGTAAGCTCGAGCAGGGGACGATGGTGGGCGAGAACATCGGCCTGTTGCTGCCGAACTCCGCCGGCGTCGCCGTGGTGTTCATGGCACTGCAGTCGATCGGCCGCGTGCCGGCAATGCTGAACTTCTCCGCCGGCCCGGTGAACGTGCTGGCGGCGATGAAGGCGGCGCAGGTCACGACCGTTCTGACGTCGCGGGCCTTCATCGAGAAGGGCAAGCTCGACAAGCTGATCGCGGCGATCGAGGGGCAGGCCCGTCTGGTCTATCTCGAGGACGTCAAGGCCTCGGTCAGCCTGGCCGACAAGATCAAGGGGATGATCGACGGCACCAAGCCGCGCGTCGCCCGCAATGCCGACCACCCCGCCGTGATTCTGTTCACGTCCGGCTCCGAAGGCACGCCAAAGGGCGTCGTCCTGTCCCATCGCAACATTCTCGCGAACGCCGCCCAGGCATTGGCGAGGGTCGATGCCAACGCTAACGATCTTGTGTTCAATGTTTTGCCGGTGTTCCACTCCTTCGGCCTCACCGGCGGCATGATGATGCCCATGTTGGCGGGCATCCCCATCTATATGTACCCGTCGCCGCTGCACTACCGGATCGTGCCCGAACTGATCTACCAGACCGGCGCCACCATCTTGTTCGGCACCGACACCTTCCTGACTGGTTACGCGCGCTCCGCCCACGCCTATGATTTCCGCACCCTGCGGCTGGTCATCGCCGGCGCCGAGCCGGTCAAGGACCGGACACGGCAGATCTACATGGAGCGTTATGGCATCCGCGTTCTCGAAGGCTATGGCGTCACGGAGACCGCGCCGGTGCTGGCGATGAACACGCCGATGGCCAACCGTGTCGGCACCGTCGGCCGCCTGTCGCCGCTGATGGAGTACCGGCTCGACAAGGTGCCGGGCATCGAGGAGGGCGGACGCCTCTCGGTCCGTGGCCCCAACGTCATGCTCGGCTATGTCAGAGCCGAAAATCCGGGTGTGCTGGAGGCACTGCCGGAGGGCTGGCACGACACCGGCGACATCGTCACCATCGACGCGCAAGGCTTCATCACGATCAAGGGCCGCGCCAAGCGCTTTGCCAAGATCGCCGGCGAGATGGTGTCGCTGACGGTGGTTGAGCAGATTGCCGCGACGCTATGGCCGCAAGCGGCATCGGTCGCGGTCTCGATTCCCGACCAGCGCAAGGGCGAGCGCATCGTGCTGATCACGACGCACAAGGATGCCGAGCGCTCCGCGATGCAGCGCCAGGCCAAGGCGCAAGGCGCGCCGGAGCTGGCGGTGCCGGCCGTCGTGATGGTGGTCGACAATATCCCGCTGCTCGGTTCCGGCAAGACCGACTATGTCGGCGCCAAGGCGCTCGCCGAGGCGAGTGCGGCAACAGCCACGGTCGAGCGTGAGCCGGAAGAGCGGGAAGTCGCGTGATTGCATCGCTGCGCCGGCGTTCTCAGCACATTGGCCCCCGCGACGCGGGGGTCGTCCTGCTGCATGGTATCGCCGGCCGATCATTGATGCTGCGTCCGCTGGAAAAGCGGCTGCAGCGAGCTGGTTTTGCGACGTTGAACCTCGACTATGAAAGCCGCAAGAAGCCGCTCGAGTTTCTTGCCGAGGACATCCGCCCGGCCATCGCCGATTTTGCCGCCGGGATCGACGGCCCGATCCACTTCGTCACCCATTCGATGGGCGGGCTGCTGGCACGGGTCGCGATCGCGAAGCATCGTCCGGCACGGCTCGGCCGTGTCGTCATGCTGGGAACGCCCAATGGCGGCAGCGAGCTCGCCGACCGGCTGCAGAACGTCGGGCTCTATCGCGCCTATTTCGGCCCAGCCGGCCTGCAGCTGGTGACGACGAAAGACGTCACGCTCGCCTCTCTGCCGCCCGCCGATTACGAGATCGGCGTGATCGCCGGCAACCGTTTCCTTGATCCGATCGCCGGCCTGTTCCTGCTGCCGTGGCCGAATGACGGCCGCGTCTCGGTCGAGAGCTGCAAGCTCGCCGGGATGACGGACTACACAACGGTCAAGGCGTCGCATATGGGCCTGCTGGTGCATCCGACGTCGTTCCGGCAGACCATCGCCTTCCTGCACGCCGGACAGTTCGATCCAGCGCGTCCGCGGCTGCACGGTGTCATCGCCGAGATCGGCCGCCGCGCGGCCAGCTGACGCAAGTTTTCCTTGCCCGCGGCGGCTATCCCGCGACAATCTCGCATCCGACATCAAGCAACAGGCAAGGCGATGACCGACGACAGCGTGATTCTCGACAAGCGCGGCCAGGCCCTCTGGATCACCATCAATCGTCCGGAGAAGCGCAACGCCCTCAATGGCGACGTCATCGCGGGGATCTCGCGCGGCTATCGCCAAGCCCATGACGATCCGCAGGTGCGCGTGATCGTGCTGACCGGCGCGGGGGACAAGGCGTTCTGTGCGGGCGCCGACCTGCAGAACTCCGGCGCCGCCTTCGCGATGGATTTCTCCCGGCCCAATGTCGACTATGCCGATCTGCTGAGGCTGTCGCAGAATGCCACCAAGCCTGCGATCGCACGCGTCGGCGGCGTCTGCATGGCCGGCGGCATGGGTCTGTTGTGCATGACCGACATGGCGGTCGCGGCCGATCACGTCATCTTCGGCCTGCCGGAGGTCAAGGTCGGCGTGTTCCCGATGCAGGTGCTGAGCCTCTTGCAGAGCATCGCGCCGCCGCGTCTCGTCAACGAATGGGCGCTGACGGGCGAGCCGTTCGACGCCAAGGCTGCACAGGCTGCGGGGTTGCTCAACCATGTCGTTCCCGCCGCCGAGCTCGATGCCAAGATCGAGTGGCTGATCGGCCGCATCGTCGACAAGTCGCCGACCGCCATCCGCCGCGGCAAATACGCCATGCGCGCCATCGCGTCGATGTCGTTCGACGAGGCGATCGCCTATCTCGAAAGCCAGATCGCGCTCTTGGCGATGACCGAGGACGCCAAGGAAGGCCTGAAGGCGTTCGCCGAGAAGCGCAAGCCGGTGTGGCCGGGGAAGTAGCGCGCGGCAGGTGGATCGCTTGACGGCGGCTCTGTTGTTCCAGCTGTCATGCTCCGCGAAGGCGGAGCATCGCTCGTTCCTCGGCTAGCGCGCAGCTTTACGCGCGCCTCGGGGACCCAATTCCCGGCGCTCGTTCATGCACAGGCCAAGCGCTCTGAGCGGGATCCATCGGATCGTGGGTGACGAGATCAAGGATCTCGTTGTTGGCGAAGCCGATCGCCATTGGTCGTATCACGTCTGGCACCACGCCCAGATCGTAGAATTCGGCTACCGCCCCATCAATCCGAAACCAGTTTTCGCAGGCACCGGTGTCGAGATTGATCAATTGGATTCCGCACCACGGTTCAGAATCGGTTTCGGCCAACCTGCGATCCAGTGCGAGACCCTCGAAACGCTCATAGCGAGGTTTCGACAAGCCAACGAAGGCATAGTTGCCGAAAAACGCGAGCCCGCGCACGAAGCCGGGACAGAATGCCAGAACGTGGAACGTCGCGCCGGCTGCTGAACGCTCGATCCATCCGATCTCCCCCGTGCCCGAGTTGAGCACCCACAATCTCCCGCGATAGAGCCGGGGGGAATGAGGCATCGAGAGACCATCGATCACTATCTCATTGGAGTGCACGTCGATGACGATGCCGCCATCGGAACGACGGTCGCGCCAGCCGTCGACGGTGTCCGATCTGCTGATCGCCGTAACGTAGCGCGGGGCGCCGTCTTCGATGGCAAGTCCGTTCAGATGACATCGGTCCTCCTTGACGATCTTCGAAATGAAGGAAGGCTTCCACAGCGGCGTGAAGCTGTGCCGTTCCGATGTGGAGGCAAGACAATTGTAAAGCGTGTTGACGAAGACGATGCGGCCGTCGCTCAGCATCCCCACGTCATGAACATCGAGCTCGCCAGTGGTGAAGATCTGGCGCGGGACATAACAGGCATCGTGCAGATCGTTGATCCGCTGCCCGGGCGCAAGTACGTTCCTGAATCTCAAGATCTGGAACATCGTGGCGAGCAGGAGCGTATCGCTGTCCACGACGCAGATTCCCATGGCCTTGTGAAAGAGGCGCTCGTGGACCAAGAGCCCGCCGTCGGCATTCTGACCCAGGAAATAGAATTTGCCGGATTGATAGGACGAACCCGCGATGGCGATGCGCTGAGAACCAAGAAAGTCGGGCAGTCCGGGTGACATGGAATACCGAACCGCTTCACTGCCGGCCTGGCCAACCTGTTCCGCGGGAAGGCGTACGCAAGTTCGATCGGCTGGCAGAATTTCGTTTGATTCGAATGTCGGTACGTCGTCACGACGGCCCATGGATGCTTCTCCAAACGGCGGTGAACCCGACAAGAGGCAGGCCTCTTCAGCGCGGCCTAGGAGAGTGCCTCGAAAGACGGGAACGGCTTAAGACTTTTTGGTCGATGTGCGATCATCTTCTGGTTGTCCAATAACTTTTGACATATAAAGGTTGAGTTTCCCAGCCCAAAGGAGGAGGGCGGCGCTTGTCCGACAGGTTTCCATGCCGGCAGTTGGTGCTGTCGTCTTCGATGCTGGTGGGCGCAGTTTTCGGCTATAGCCGCCGGGTCTACGCTGCTTGCGCCAATGTGGGCGGTTCCAATTGGGAATGCTCGGCGGCCAGCACCGCCCAGACGATTTCGGGCGCCAACGCTCACGTGACTGCGCTATCGGGATTCCGCATTACGACCGTCTCCTCGAATGCTCTGACGATCACCGGCGCCGGCAACCTTTCATACACCGATACGAACTTCTCTCCGTTTACTGCGACCGCCGGCAACGGACTCAATATGACGACGACAGCCGGCGTTCCGGGCAGCATCACAGTGAATACCAACGGTGATATCACCGCCCTCAACTACGGCATTCGGGGCCGCAACCAGGGCACCGGCGCGCTCAGCATCACGACCAACGGCGATGTCGTAAGCACGGGCACAACCTCGGTATCGCGGGGAATCGTGGCGATCAATTTCGGCACTGATCTGACCGTGACAACCGGCGCAGGCTCCAACGTCCGCGGCGCGCGCTACGGAATTCTGAGCCGCAACTACGGCACTGGATCGACGACCGTGACGGTCAACGGTGACGTCACGGCCGCCGGCACGACCGGCAGCGATTTCGCTCTTCTCGCGAGAGGGAACGCAGATGTCACGGTGACCACAGCCGCCGGAACTACCGTGAGCGGCCAGGAGAGCGGCATCTTCGCGCGGAGCGATGGCAATGGCGCGGTAAAGATCGCCGTCGCTGGCGACGTCACAGGAACCAATACGACGGGCATATATGCGAGAAGCGGAACGAGCGGATCAATTGCGATTACGATCGGCGCCGGAAGCCACGTGACCTCGAATGGTACGGGAGCGGATGGTTTCGCCATTGATACATCGAGCTTCGTCGTCAGCCCTACCACTCTCACTGTGGCCGGTACGCTAGATGGCGGTGCGGGCGGCGCCGTTCGGTTTCATGGTTCGGCGAACCGGCTTGAGCTCTATCCAACCGCTGCGATCAACGGCAACGTTTTCGGCGGCGGCAGCGACACCCTTGCACTGGGCGGCACTGGTACAGCGAGCTTCAACGTCGCAACGATCGGTGCCGGCCTGCAATACCAGGGCTTCGGGACGTTTCTCAAGGAGGGCAGCAGCCACTGGACGCTTACTGGCACCACTCCGCTCATCTCCAGCTTTACCGTGAATGGCGGCCTGCTTGAGGTCGACGGAAACATGCCAAACACCTCAGTCACAGTGAATAGCGGCGCACTGCAACTCGGGAATGGCGGCAGCGCCGGCTCGATCGGCGGCAACGTCACTGACAACGGCATCTTTGCGATCAATCGTTCCGACAGCTACACGTTCGGCGGCATCATTTCGGGCACCGGGACATTCCAACAGCTTGGCTCCGGCACCACCATCTTCTCCGGTGCGAACACTTATACCGGCGGCACCATCGTCAGCGCGGGCACACTGCAACTCGGCAATGGCGGTACCAGCGGCTCGATCGTCGGCGACGTGATCGACAACGGAATCTTGGCCTTCAATCATTCCGACGGTTACACCTTCGGTGGAACGATCTCAGGCTCTGGTGCCCTCGAGCAAAACGGCAGTGGCACGCTCGTCCTGAGCGGGCACAGTAGCTACACAGGCCCGACGTTCATCAACAGCGGGATACTAGACGTCACAGGGGAGCTCGCATCGACCGTGTTCGTCAACTCCGGGGCCCGGCTCATGGGCAATGGCACGATCGGCGGCCTCGCTGTCGCGAGCAGGGGAGTCGTTTCTCCAGGCAATGCGATCGGGACGCTTAATGTCTCTGGCGACGTATCCTTTGCCTCTGGCTCCACCTACGAAGTCGAGACCAACGCGTCCGGGGCGGCAGACCGGATCGTGGCGACCGGCACGGCAAGACTCAATGGCAATGTCGTCGTCCTGCCGCAGAACGGTGCCTATGCCTTCCGTACCACCTACAATATCCTCAATGCCGCCGATGGCATTAGTGGTGCCTTCTCTGGGGTGAGCAGCAACTCTGCGTTCCTGTTTCCCAGCCTGAGTTATGATGCCAACAACGTGTTCCTCTCGTTGACCCAGTCGACGTTCTTTCCGAGCGTCGCGCGGACGGCAAACCAGCTGGCCGTAGCCACCGCTCTCCAGGAAAGCTCGCCGGATAGCCGGCTCTTCGGCAGCGTGATCTTCCAGACAGCGCCCGGCGCGCAACAGGCGTTCGACGCGCTGTCGGGCGAACTTCATGCCAGCGCACGGACGTCCCTCGTCGAAGACGGTCATTTCGCCCGGGACGCCGTCCTCGGACGCTTGCGTCAAACTTCCTTTGAGGACCGTTTTGGGCCGTTTGCGAGTTTCGGCTCCGGTGGTCCAGCCGTGATCTACGGCGATGTCGATCTATCCTCGCCGAAGCATCTGGCCTACGCCGCCGATACGGACAGGCGCATTCTCCGCACCGGCAGCATTCCGTCGTCGGCCAACGCGTCCACATCGCGGGATATTGGCTGGTGGGCTCAGGGAGTGGGGGCTTGGGGCACGGCTCATGGTGACGGCAATGCTGCTGGTATGAGCCGACGCCTGAGCGGTTTCTTCAGCGGAGTAGATGGGCGGCTGGGCGACAACTGGCGGGCAGGCGTCGCGGTCGGCTACACCAATTCGAGGACGAGCATCGATGCCCGTGCGAGCTCGGCCGATATCGATAGCGCATATCTAGCCGTCTATACTGGCTTTGACGTGGGTGCCTGGAACGTCCGCTCGGGGGCACTTCTGAGCTTCAGCACCATTGGGAGCGCTCGCTCGATCAGCTATCCGGGTTTTCTCGAACGGGCGACCGGGCGTTATGGCGCGTTCGGCTCACAAATATTTGGTGAGATTGGGTATGATCTGAACCTCGCGGATGCTCTTGTGGAGCCATTTGCAGGTTGGTCCTGGATCCATCTCCATACCAATGGCTTCGATGAGGCCGGTGACGTCGCCGCACTTTCCGGCTCATCGCGCGAGGAGGACGTAGGTTATACGGCGATCGGGGCGCGCGCATCGGCGCTGATTGCACTATCGGACGGAATGGCGCTCAAGCCGTCAGCATCGCTCGCTTGGCAACACGGTTTCGGCCAGCTCAAGCCGGAAGACCACCTGCTTTTCAGAAGCACCGGCGCTGCATTTGACATTGCAGGGCTGCCGCTCGCTCGGGATGCCGCCCTGGTGCAGACCGCCCTGGATCTGCGCACAAGCGCCAATACTGTCATGGGAGTGTCCTATCGCGGCAATCTTTCGAGGAGCAGCCAGGATCACTCGATCGAGGGGCACATCAAAGTTCAATTCTAGCTCTATCTGGGGAAAGATATCCGGACAGCGGATGCGCGAGGCGATCAGCGTCTCATCGAGACCTGCCTATCATTTGGCTGCGAATGCGCAGCGCACATTTGAGTGCCGCCTGGCTTGTCCTTGCAGCAGATGAACAGCGTGCTTGGACGATCATCATTCGAGACTGAAACCTCACAGCAGTATTGGCCGCGTAGGTTGCCCTGAGGTTCGCGCGGCGTCATGATTGACGGATGGTGCGGCATTCGGATCGAGGGGAACATGACACGACCCGCCGGACATCCCGACGCTGATGGCCTGCACATCCGGCCGATGCGGCCGGACGAGATCGGGCTCGCGATCGACTGGGCGGCAGCCGAGGGGTGGAATCCCGGGTTGTCCGATGCGACGTGCTTCGCAGAGGTCGACCCCGACGGCTTCCTCGTCGCCGAGCGCGACGGCGTGCCGGTCGCGACCGTGTCCTGCGTGAACTATGACGACCGGTTCGCCTTTCTCGGATTCTACATGGTGCGTTCCGAGCTGCGCGGGCGCGGCTACGGCTTGCGGCTCTGGCAGGCGGCGATGGCGCATGCGGGATCGCGCATTGTCGGACTCGATGGCGTGGTCGCGCAGCAGGACAACTATCGGAAATCCGGCTTCAGCTACGCGTATGCCAATATCCGCTACGGGGGACGATCCGCCGCCTTGCTGCAATCGGCGGATCGATCAGGTATCGTCGCTCTTGCCGATGTGCCGCTTTCCGACATCGAAGCGTCAGATGCGACCGTATTTCCCGCCCCGCGCCGGGCATTCCTGCGGGCCTGGATCGACACGCCCGGTCATGTCGGCCGGGCGCTGATCCGCGACGGTACGCTAGCCGCCTGGGGTGTGATCCGTCCGTGCCGTGCGGGCTACAAAATCGGTCCGCTGATTGCGGAAAAGCGTGCCGATGCCGAGGCTGTGGTGTCGGCGCTGCTGAGCGCAGCCGGCGACTGCGAGATGTTCCTCGACGTGCCCGCGATCAATCCGGAGGCGGTTACGCTCGCCGAGAGCCTCGGCCTGAAGCCGGTGTTCGAGACCGCGCGCATGTACACCGGGCCGATCCTGCCGCTCCGGATCGACCGGGTGTTCGGTGTCACTACCTTCGAACTCGGCTAACTCACCGTCCGAGCGGCCGCGCGAAGCTCAGTTCGTGGCCGTCGGGATCGGTGAGGTGGAAATAGCGCTCGCCCCATTCGGCATTGCAGGGCGTGGTCGAGGGGACAAAGCCAGCGGCCAGCGCCTTGGCGTAGACGGCGTCGACATCGGCGACGTGGAAGATGATGCGGCCCCACCAGCTCCATTGCTTCTCCCTGGACATGGCGATCAGGTTGAGGAAGCCGGAGCCCACACGGAAGCTCGTGAACGACGTGTGGGCGCCGCCATGGGCGATGTCGTCGAAGCCGAGCGCGCGATAGAACGCGACCGCGCGCGTCATGTCGTGGGTGGCAATCGTAATCGCGCTGATGCTCTCGATGGTCATGGAGGCGCTCCTCGCCGTGTGGAAGCCGCGCCATAGAGAAGCTCAGATCACAGTTGGCACGCAAGGGCGGCCGGGTCGTGACGAATTCAGCGCCAGCGCCGCCGGCTCATCACAGCGCCCAGCGCGAAGAACACCGCCGCGCCGAGCGCAATGGTCGCCGCGCGCGCGACATCCCCCGGCACGAGCATCGCCCGCTGCGCCGCGCCCTGGCTGAAGGAGCCGCGGGTGCGGTGCAGGCGCGTCACGGGACGGTCGAGATTGTCGGTGCGATCGGGCACCAGTGGTACGTCGGTCTGTTGCCCGGCGATTGCCTTGGCAGCGAGGTAGCGGTCGAGCAAAGCGGGCGCGACGGCGTTACCGAGGATCGTGAGCAGTGTCGGCCAGCCGATCCAATATTCGCGGAAGCCGCCGTCGGCGACGCGATAGACGGCGTCCGCGATCACCTCGGGCTCCACCGGCCGGCCCATTGGTCGTGGCGTATGCGCAAGGTGCGCGCGAGCCCAGTCGAATTGCGGTGTGTTCACCGCGGGCAGGTCGACGATGCTGAGCGTGATGCCTGAGCGCTCGTGCATCAGCTCGGCCCGCAGCGAGTCGGTGAAGCCCCGGATCGCATGTTTGGCGCCGCAATAGGCCGCCTGCAGCGGAATGCCGCGATAGGCGAGCGCCGAGCCGATTTGAATGATGCGGCCTTCGCCGTGCCGGCGCATCGAGCGCAGCGCCGCCATCGTGCCGTGCACGAAGCCGAGATAGGTGACCTCGGTGACGCGGCGGAACTCCTCCGGCGTGATGTCGGCCACGGTCGAGAACACCGTCTCCATGGCGTCATTGATCCAGATGTCGACCGGACCCAGGCGCTGCTCGAGCCGTTCGGCGGCCTCGAACAGCGCCTGCGCGTCGGCGACATCGACCGCCTCGTATTCGGCATGGGCAAACCGCGCCTGCAGCTCGCGCTGGACGTCGCGCAGCGCATCCTCGTCACGCGCGATCAGGCCGACGCGGTCGCCGGCCTCGCCGAAGCGTTTTGCGATGGCGCGGCCGACGCCGGCGGAGGCGCCCGTGATGATGATGGTGCGAGCTCGTCTGCGAGGCATGTCCGGTTCTCCACGCGCCCGTCGTACAAACGTGCGGCGGCCGGCAATGTTTCGGGCCGGTCAAGCCGGCCGAATGAATTCTCCGTCAGCCGTTATCGGAGCCGTGGACTTCGACGCGCGATCCATCAGGCTCCGAGAGGGCAGGCCAGCCCCCCGGAGATTGTGGGACAGAAAAGCTCGCTGAGCCTTGCCGGTGCGACCGGAGCTCAGCCCGGATTGGCCTTGAGGCCGGCGGCTTCGATGCCGGCGACGGCGCAGATCTCGTCATTGTCCGAAGTGTCGCCGGAGACGCCGACGGCGCCGACGAGCGTCGTGCCGTCCATGATCAGCACGCCGCCGGGCACCGGGACCATGCGGCCCTGGGCCAGCGTGTTCACGGCGTCGATGAAATAGGCCTGCTCCTGGGCGCGCTGGAACAGGGCGCGGGAGCCGAGGCCGAGCGCGAGTGCGCCGTAGGCCTTGCCGTGCGCGACCTCGGCCCGCATCAGGCTGGTGCCGTCCTGCGCGGCGGCGGCCTTCAGGCAGCCGCGCGCGTCGAGCACCATCACAGCGAGCGGCTTGAACTTCTTCTCGATGCCCTTCGCGAGCGTGGCGTCGAGGATCTTACGGGCGGTGTCGAGCGAGAGATCGGCCATGTCGGTGTCCTTGTGCTTTGTGATGCCAAGTTGGCTAGGTCATCCGTCATTGCGAGCGAAGCGAAGCAATCCAGGGTGAAAGAAAAGGTCTGGATTGCTTCGTCGCTTCGCTCCTCGCAATGACGAACATTGAGATCATGCTCCGCGGCGTTCCGACCTCGTGAATCAAGAACGCATCTGCGTCCGCTCCAGGCTCATCGCCAGGAGCTGCGCAGCGTGCACGGCGCCGCGACCGGCGCCGTCTTGGATCTGGTGGCGGCAGGAGGTGCCGTTGGCGACGATGAAGGTCGAAGCTTCTGCCTTGCGTACCGCAGGCAGCAGCGACGCCTCCGCCATCTGCAGCGAGACCTCGTAGGTCTCCGCGCCATAGCCGAACGCGCCGGCCATACCGCAGCAGGAGGATTCGATGGTCTCGACCGTGAGCTCCGGAATGAGTCGCAGCACCTGCTCGACAGGCTTGAAGGCGGCGAAGGATTTCTGATGGCAATGGCCGTGCAGCAGCGCCTTGCCGGGCAGGGGGGCGAGCGGCAGCGCGAGCCGTCCGGCCTCTGCCTCGCGCGCCAGAAACTCTTCCAGCAGCAGCGCGTGTGCGCTGATTGTTTTCGCGGTGGCGTCGTTGCGCAGCGACAGCAGCTCGTCGCGCAGCGTCAGCAGGCAGCTTGGCTCCAGGCCAATGATCGGCACGCCGCGCAAGGCGAACGGCGCGTAGGTCTCGACCAGGCGCTGCAGCTCGGACTTGGCTTCGTCGACCAGACCGGCGGACAGGAACGTCCGGCCGCAGCACAGCGCCCGGCCGCCATCGGCGGGCTTGGGAACGTAGACGCGGTAGCCGCCCGCGATCAGCACGCGCAGCGCGGCGTCGAGATTTTCGCGCTCATAGACGCGGTTGAAGGTGTCGCCGAACAGCACGACCTCACGGCCATCAGCCGGACCGAACGCGTCGGCCTCGACGCGGAAGGTGTCGGTGCGGAAGGCCGGCAGCTTGCGCTTGGCGCTGATGCCGGCGACGCGCTCCATCAGCACGCGCAGGGGCGCAACATGATTGCGCAGGTTCACGAGCGGCGCGACGCGGGCGACGAGATCGGCGTAGCGCGGCAGGTAGGCGACGAGCCGGTCACGCAGCGTAAGACCATGCGTCGTTGCCCGCGCTGCCAGCACCTCGATCTTCATCTTGGCCATGTCGACGCCGGTCGGACACTCGCGGCGACAGGCCTTGCAGGACACGCACAGCTTCAGCGTTTCCATCATCTCGTCAGACGACAGCGCGCCGGGACCGAGCTGGCCGGAGATCGCGAGCCGCAGCGTATTGGCGCGGCCGCGCGTGACATCCTTCTCGTCGCGGGTGGCGCGATAGGACGGGCACATCACGCCGCCGTCGAGCTTGCGGCAGGCGCCGTTGTTGTTGCACATCTCGACCGCGCCCTGGAAACCGCCGGCGGCGCCGGGATAGGCCGACCAGTCGAGCACGGTCTTGAGATCATCGATGCGATAGTCCGGCGGATAGCGGAACAGCGAGCGGTCGTCCATCTTGGGCGGATCGACGATGCGGCCGGGATTGAGCACATTGCCGGGGTCGAAGCGCTGCTTGACCTCCTTGAAGTCGGCGACGATGCGGCTGCCGAACATCTGTTCGTGGAATTCCGAGCGCACGATGCCGTCGCCGTGCTCGCCGGAATGCGATCCCTTGTACTCGCGCACCATGGCGAAGGCTTCCTCGGCGATGGCCCGCATCGCCTTGACGTCCTTCTCCAGCTTCAGGTTCAGCACCGGGCGAACGTGCAGACAGCCTTCGGAGGCGTGCGCATACATGGTGCCGCGCGTGCCGTGCTTCGCGAACACATCGTTAAGCCGCGCGGTGTAGTCAGCGAGATGCGGCAGCGGCACCGCGCAGTCCTCGACGAACGACACCGGCTTGCCGGCCTCCTTCATCGACATCATCACGTTGAGGCCGGCGGCGCGGAAGTCGGCGACCGCGGTCTGCAGGGCAGGGTCGGTGATCTCGACCACGCCGCCCCATTTGCGCGGCTCGTTGCTCCAGGCGAAGCCGAGGTCGCCCATCAACTCGGAGAGCTGCTTCAGCTTGGCGAGGTTCTCGTCCGTTGTCTCCTCGGCGAACTCCACCACCAGGATGGCGTCGGGGTCGCCGCGCACGGCGGCGGCGATCACTGGCTGGAACATCGCGATGTCGCGTCCAAGCCCGATCATGGTGCGGTCCACCAGTTCGACCGCGATCGGCTTCAGCTTCACAAGGTGCTGAGCCGCGTCCATGGCCGCGTAGAAGCTACCGAAATGGCAGATGCCGAGCACCTTGGTGCGGATCAGGGGCCACAGCTTGAGCTCGATGCGGGTGGAGAAGGCGAGGGTGCCTTCGGAGCCGACGAGCAGATGGGCCAGGTTGTTGGCGGCGTTGCGCGGCGTCAGCGCATCCAGATTGTAGCCGCCGACGCGGCGCTGCACCTTGGGAAACTTGTCGGCGATCTCCGCGGCCTCGCGCTCGCCCAGCGCAAGCATGTCGCGAAACAGCACGTGAGCGCTGTCCGGCGCGCTGACGTCACGAAGGTCTCGCGGCACCTCGCCAAAATGCGCCAGCGTGCCGTCGGCGAGCGCCGCGTCGATCGCGATGGTGTTGTCGCGCATCGTGCCGTAGCGCAGCGAGCGGCCGCCGCAGGAATTGTTGCCGGCCATGCCGCCGATCGTGGCACGCGACGCCGTCGAGACGTCGACGGGAAACCACAGGCCGTGCTGCTTGAGTTGGCGATTGAGGTCGTCGAGCACGATGCCCGGCTCGACCACGCAGGTCCGGGCCTCGACGTCGAGAGAGACGATGCGGTTCAGGTGCTTGGAGAAGTCGACGACGATCCCCTCGTTGACGGTCTGGCCGCATTGCGAGGTGCCGCCGCCGCGCGGGGTGACGATGCGGCCGTCGTCGCGGGCGAGGGCGAGCGTACGCAGTGCCTCGTCCATCGTGCGCGGCACGACCACGCCGGCCGGGATGACCTGGTAGAACGAGGCGTCGGTGGCGTAGCGGCCACGGCTGAAGCGGTCGAAGAAGACGCCGCCTGCAATCTCGGCGCGGAGCTTCTGTTCGAGCCTGGACGGACCGGCTTTGGCGTTCGGCATGGTGATCCCTGGTCGGGCCCGGCTGTCGTCTGGCGGGCCCTCTTGAGCCCCGTGTCATTCATTTCTGCAAATGCGTCAATCTGATTGCATGCAAATTTGCGCAATCCTGGGCGTCATTCGACCTTGTCCGGCTTACTTCCCGCCGTTGGCGGTTGACTCTCGCCGAAGTAGGCGATCGCGGCCGCGCCCTTGTTGCGCAGATGTTGAAACAGAATGTCGGACAGCTCGCTTCCGGCGCGCCGGCGCAGGGCGTCGAGGATCATCTCATGCTCGCGCATGGCCTCGCTCCAGCGTTCGCGCTTGCGGGCGAAATTGGCCGAGAAGCGCACCCGCCGGATGCGGCCCGCCAGGCTCTCATAGGTCGCATGAAGGGTGGCGTTGGCGGCGGCATCCACGATCGCGCGGTGGATGAGCTGGTTCATGCGGAAATAGCCCTGCATGTCCTGCCGCATGTAAAACCCGTACATATCATGATGAAACTGCTCGATTTTTTCGATCGCTTCATCCGAAATCTTCTCGCAGGCGAGGCGGCCGGCGAGCCCTTCCAGGCCTCCCATCAGGTCGAATAATTCGTGGATGTCGGCGGCGCTGAGCGGGCGCACCCGAGCGCCGCGATTGGGCAGCAGCTCGACCAGGCCTTCGGCCGCGAGCACCTTGAGCGCTTCGCGCAAGGGAGTGCGGGACACCCCCAGCATTTCGCAAAGCTGGCGCTCGGACAGGCGGCCGCCGTCGGCGACGTGGCCCTCGACGATGTAGTCGCGCAGCCGTGCCAGGATCTCGTCATGCAGCGAGGTCTCGTCCCGCGCAGGCGCAGGTCGACCACTTGGATCTGCCAATGGTGGCGTCTCGATATCGGGAATCGTGGAATTCATTTCACCCCATTGTAGCGATAGTTACAGATGTGGTCGACCTTGTGTGTGAATACGTTTAATCTCTTGCATGCTGAATAATTGAATGCAATCATTGGTGCCAGAATGCCGTCGTCGCCCGGAGCTCTGTCGTGACCCGTCCCCAAGGCCGTCATTTCTTGCATATTCCGGGCCCAAGTCCGGTGCCCGAGCGGGTGCTGCGGGCGATGGACATGCCGGTGATCGATCACCGCAGCGCCGAGTTCGCCGAACTCGGCAAGGCCGTGCTCGGTGGCTCGCAGGCGATCTTCAAGGCCACGAGCCCGGTAGTCATCTATCCGTCCTCGGGCACCGGCGCCTGGGAGGCCGCCATCGTCAACACGCTGTCGCCGGGCGACAAGGTGCTGATGGTCGAGACCGGCCACTTCGCCACGCTGTGGCGGCAGATGGCGGCGCGGTGGGGAATCGAGGTCGATTTCATTCCCGGCGACTGGCGCCGTGGCGTCGATCCTGCCGTCATCGAGGAGAAGCTGGTTGCCGACGCCGGTCATCGGCTCAAGGCGGTGATGGTCGTGCACAACGAAACCTCGACCGGCGCGACCAGCCGGATCGGCGAGGTGCGCGCCGCGATCGACCGCGCCAAGCATCCGGCGCTGCTGATGGTCGACACGATTTCTGGTCTCGCCTCGGCCGACTTCCGATTCGACGAGTGGAAGGTCGACGTCGCCGTGTCGTGCTCCCAGAAGGGCTTCATGCTGCCGCCGGGGCTCGGCTTCAATGCCATCTCGGACAAGGCGCGCCTTGTTGCCAAGGCCAACAAGATGCCGCGCTCGTTCTGGGACTGGGAAGACATGCTGAAGCTGAACGCGAACGGCTTCTTCCCCTACACGCCGGCGACGAACCTGCTCTACGGTCTGCGTGAAGCGATTGCGATGCTGCTCGAGGAGGGTCTCGATCAGGTGTTCGCGCGCCACCTCAGGCTTGCGGCCGCGACCCGCGCCGCCGTCGAGCATTGGGGCCTGGAGGTGCTGTGCCAGGAGCCGAAGGATTTCTCTCCGGTGCTGACCGCCGTGCTGATGCCGCCGGGCCATGACGCGGATCAGTTCCGTCAGGTCGTGCTCGACAACTACAACATGTCGCTCGGTTCGGGCCTGTCCAAGGTCGCGGGCAAGGTGTTCCGCATCGGCCATCTCGGCGAGTGCAACGCGCTGACCCTGATGGCTGCGCTGAGCGGTGTCGAGATGGGGCTGCGTGCGGCCGGCGTGCCGCATCGTGCCGGCGGCGTCGATGCCGCGATGGCGCTGCTTGAAGAGCCATTGGAGGGCAATGCGCCGCGCCATCTGGCTGCGGTGAAATGAGGCCAAATCGCGTGCAGCAAGCTGGGACGTCCCGCTATGCCGCACTGCACAGGAGAAGGGGATTCGTGTGCATCTGAGGGATGTCAGCCCGAAGCGATCGGTGCTTGCGTCTTCTTTGTTGACGCCAGCGGTCTGGCGGGAGAAAAGCGCGGCCAGCGCGTGGGATGCCACGCCCGCGCACCAACCAAATGACCGGGGACGGACGCCAATGACTGTGCACACAGGACGGCATTTTCTTCAGATTCCGGGGCCGACCAACGTGCCCGACCGCGTGCTGCGCGCGATGGATATGCCGACGCTGGACCATCGCGGTCCCGAGTTCGCCGAGCTCGGCTTCGCCGTGCTGACTGCATCGCAGCGAATCTTCCGCACCAAGCAGCCGGTGATCATCTATCCGTCGTCGGGCACCGGCGCGTGGGAAGCCGCGATCGTCAACACGCTCGCGCCTGGCGACAAGGTGCTGATGGCCGAGACCGGCCAGTTCGCGGTGCTGTGGCGTGGCATCGCCGACAAGTTCAAGCTCGACGTCGACTTCATCCCCGGCGACTGGCGCCATGGCGCCGACATTGCGGCGATCGAGCAGCGTCTGGTCGATGACAAGGCGCACAAGATCAAGGCCGTCTGCGTCGTGCACAACGAGACCTCGACCGGCTGCCTGACGCCGCCGCTCGAGGTGCGCAAGGCGCTCGACCGGGCCGGCCACCCGGCGCTCCTGATGGTCGACACCATCTCTGGCCTCGGCTCGATGGAGTATGAGCACGACGCGTGGGGCGTCGACGTCTCCGTCGCTGGCTCGCAGAAGGGCCTGATGCTGCCGCCGGGCCTCGGCTTCAACGCCGTCTCGGAGAAGGCGCTCGCCGCCGCCAAGGCCAATCCCGGCATGCGCTCCTATTGGGACTGGCAGGAGATCATCACCTTCAACAAGCTTGGTACCTTCCCCTATACGCCGGCGTGCAATCTGCTGATGGGCCTCAACGAGGCGCTGAAGATGCTGGAGGAGGAAGGCCACGACAACGTGTTTGCGCGTCATCGCCGCCACAGCCTTGCGACGCGGGCTGCTGTCAAGGCCTGGGGCCTGGATACGCAGTGTCAGGATCCGCAGGCGCATTCGCCGGCGCTGACCGGCGTGGTCATGCCCGAGGGCCATGACGCCGATCAGTTCCGCAAGACGGTGCTGGAAAACTTCGACATGTCGCTCGGCACCGGCCTCAACAAGATCAAGGGCAAGGTCTTCCGCATCGGTCATATCGGTCACTTCAACGACTTGATGCTGATGGGCACGCTTGCAGGCGTCGAGATGGGCCTTGCGCTCGCTGGCGTGCCGCATCGTGCAGGTGGCGTGCTCGCGGCGATGGATGTCCTGAAGGCGCGCGAGGCAGCGCCGATTCCGAAGGTGGCCTGATGAACGCACCTGTGACCGGCTCCGACGATCTGATCTATGCCGTCGACGACGGCATCGCCAAGATCACCTTCAACCGGCCGCAGGCGCGCAACGCGATGACGTTCGCAATGTACGACCGGATGGCCTCGATCTGCGAGGCCATCAACGCCGATCGGTCGATCAAGGCGCTGATCCTGACTGGCGCGGGCGACAAGGCCTTCGCCTCCGGCACCGACATCTCCCAGTTTCGTGCCTTCAAGACCGCGCAGGATGCGCTCGACTACGAGGCGCGGATCGACCGCGTGCTCGGCACGCTCGAACTGTGCCGTGTGCCGGTGATTGCGGCGATCGCGGGCGCCTGCACCGGCGGCGGTGCCGGCATTGCCGCCTGCTGCGACATTCGCATCGGCACCGAGACGACACGTATCGGTTTTCCGATCGCGCGCACGCTCGGCAACTGCCTGTCGATGTCGAACATCTCGCGCGTGGTCTCCCTGATCGGACCGGCGCGCACCAAGGACCTGATCTTCAAGGCCCGGCTGGTCGAGGCGCCGGAGGCGCTCGCGCTCGGTCTGCTCAACGAGATCGTGCCTGACGTCGAGACGCTGCAGACACGCGCGCTGGAGACCGCGAGGCTCGTCGCCTCGCACGCGCCGATCACCCTCGAGGTCACCAAGGAGGCCGTGCGCCGCATCCGCCGGACCCTGTCGCGGGACGAGGGCGAGGATTTGATCCTGCGCGCCTATATGAGCGAGGATTTCCGCGAAGGCATGGAGGCGTTCCTCAACAAGCGTACGCCGAACTGGAAAGGCAAGTAGTCCGATGCCGTGCTTGCGACCTTATGCCGAGGAACATGAGGTCGCATCATGCTTGTGTTCTTGAACTGACCACAATAAGCCAGCAGTATCCTGGTAGGATGCAAGCTGGGGCTTCGAACGGGGAAGAAAGCACGTGCGCAAACTCATCAAGATCGCGGCCGCGACGGCGGCCTTTTTCGCAACTGCGCCGGCCTTTGCCGGCTGGGAGCCGACCAAGCCGGTCGAGATCGTCGTCGCTGCGGGCGCCGGCGGTGCATCCGACCAGATGGCGCGGATGATGCAGGCTGCCATTCAGAAGAACAATCTGCTGAAGCAGCCGGTGGTCGTGTCGCTGAAGGGCGGCGCGTCCGGGGCCGAGGCGCTGATGTACATGAAGTCCAGCGACGGCGATCCGAACAAGGTCCTGATCGCCTATTCGCTGATCTACATGCTGCCGCTGTCGGCCAAGCTGCCGTTCGACTGGCGCGAACTGTCGCCGGTCGCGGTGATCGCACTCGATCAGTTCGTGCTGTGGGACAACGTCAACGGCCCGAAGACGGTGAAGGAGTTCATCGAAGCCGCCAAGGCGTCGAGTTCTCCGTTCAAGTTGGGCGGTACCGGTTCCAAGCGCGAAGATCACGTGCTCACGGTCTTCATGGAGAAGAAGACCGGCGCCAAGTTCTCCTATCTGCCCTACAAGTCGGGGGGCGAGGCCGCGACCCAACTGGTTGGCGGGCACACCGAAGCGAACGTCAACAATCCTTCCGAGAATCTCGAAGTCTGGCGCGCCGGCCAGGTGCGTCCGCTCTGCGTGTTCGACAAGGAGCGCATCTCCTACACGACCAAGGTCACGGAGACGCAGTCCTGGAACGACATTCCGACCTGCAAGGAGCAGGGGCTGGACGTGCAATACCTGATGCTGCGCGGCATGTTCCTGCCGGGCAAGGTGACCCAGGAGCAGCAGGAGTTCTACATCGACCTGTTCAGCAAGCTGGTGCAGACGCCGGAATACAAGGACTACATGGAGAAGCAGGCGCTGAAGCCGATCTTCCTCACCGGCAAGGACATGCTGCAGTTTCTCGAAGAGGATGGCTCGCTCAACAAGCAGCTGATGACGGAAGCCGGCTTCGTCGCCAAGTGAGGCTGGGGCGGGGCGAGGGGATGAGGAGGATCGATGTCCAACGCTGAGCTCGAGATCGCCGTCGACGATCCGACCGCGCCAGAGGAGGATTCTCCGGCCGTCACCTCCACCCGGACCGTCGACGTCGCGGTGTCGCTGCTGCTGCTCGCGCTCGCGGTCGTGCTCGCCTGGGACAATTGGCGGACCGGCGCGTCCTGGGACTCGACCGGTCCGGAGCCCGGCTACTTCCCGTTCTATCTGTCGGTGATCCTCGGCGGCGCCAGCCTTTACGGGATCGGCGCCGCCTTCGTGTCGAGAAAGGAAGCGGTCGAGACCTTCGTGACGCGCGCGCAACTGCGGCGCGTGATGGCGGTATTCGTGCCGACGCTGCTGTTCTGCATCGCGATGCAGTTTCTCGGCATCTACGTCGCGAGCTTCCTGCTGATCGCCGGGTTCATGCGCCTCGTCGGCAAGATCGCGATCTGGAAATCGCTGCTCACGGCGTTGCTGTTCAGCGCCGTGATGTTCGTGACTTTCGACGTCGTGTTCGACGTGATCATGCCGAAGGGCCCACTCGAAGCGGCGTTCGGGTACTGACACCGGTCTCTCCCCCGTCATTGCGAGGAGCAACGCGACGACGCAATCCAGGGCTGCGCACTCGACTCTGGATTGCTTTGCTGCGCTCGCAATGACGAGGAAACAGTTGGAATGAAATCATGGAAGCCTTGGGTCTGCTGCTGCACGGGTTCGCGGTCCTCCTGACCTGGAAGACGCTGCTGCTGATGATGGTTGGGCTCGTGCTCGGCGTCTTCGTCGGCGTGCTGCCCGGGCTGGGGGGGCCCAACGGCGTCGCCATCCTGCTGCCGCTGACCTTCTCAATGGACCCGACCTCGGCCATCGTGATGCTGTCCTGCATCTACTGGGGCGCGCTGTTCGGCGGCGCCATCACCTCGATCCTGTTCAACATTCCCGGCGAGGCGTGGTCGGTGGCGACCACTTTCGACGGCTATCCGATGGCGCAGCAGGGCAAGGCGGCGGAGGCGCTGACAGCCGCCTTCACCTCGTCGTTCATCGGCTCGCTGGTCGCGGTGATGCTGATCACCTTCCTGGCGCCCTGGATCTCGTCCTTCGCGCTGAGGTTCGGTCCGCCCGAGTTCTTCGCGGTCTATCTGCTGACCTTCTGCTCGTTCGTCGGGCTGGGGCGTGAGGACAAGCACAAGACTGTCATCGCGATGGCGCTCGGCCTGCTGCTCGCTGGCGTCGGCATGGACACCGTGTCCGGTCAGTTGCGGATGACCTTCGGCTCGACCGATCTGTTGCGCGGCATCAACTTCCTGGTCGCGGTCATCGGCCTGTTCGGCATCAGCGAGATCCTGCTGACGATGGAGGAGCGCCTGGCGCTGCGCGGCCACGCCGCCTCGATCTCGCTGCGCACCGTACTCGCGGTGTGGAAGGACCTGCCGAAATATTGGATGACCCTGCTGCGCTCCTCGGTGATCGGCTGCTGGCTCGGCATCACGCCGGGCGGCGCGATTGCCGCCTCCTTCATGGGCTACAACCTCGCCAAGCGCTTCTCGAAGGATCCGGACAGTTTTGGCAAGGGCCGCATCGAGGGCGTGTTCGCGCCTGAGACGGCGGCGCATGCCTCGGGCACCGCGGCGCTGCTGCCGATGCTGGCGCTCGGCATCCCGGGCTCCGGCACCGCGGCGATCCTGCTCGGCGGCCTGATGGTGTGGGGCCTCAATCCCGGCCCGCTGCTGTTCGTGGAGCACAAGGATTTCGTCTGGGGCCTGATCGCCTCGATGTATCTCGGCAATGTCGTCGGCCTCGTGCTCGTGCTTTCCACCGTGCCGATCTTCGCCTCGATCCTGCGCGTGCCGTTCGCGGCCGTGGCGCCGATGATCGTGGTGTCCTGCGCGATCGGCGCCTACGCGATCCAGAATGCGATGTTCGACGTCTGGCTGATGCTCGGCTTCGGTGTCGTCGGCTATGTCTTCAAGAAGATCAAGATCCCGCTGGCGCCGTTCACCTTGGCGCTGGTGCTCGGCAGCCGTGCCGAGGACGCGTTCCGGCAGTCGATGATCATCTCCGGCGGCAACATGAAGGTGTTCTGGGCGAACGGGCTGGTGGGCACCATAACGACGCTGGCGATCGTGCTGCTGTTCTGGCCGCTGATCGATCGTGTGATCGCGAGCTTCAGCAAGTCGGGAGCGCCGGCCGCGAAGGCCGAGGCTTAGTACGGTTTGTCGCTGATCACCCGTGCCCTGCCAGCTGGACGCCTGCGCTCGATCGGCTACGCCGCTCCTACCACGTGTAGCGCACGCTGCCCTTGCCGGCATAGGAACGGGTGACGCTCGAGAACTCGCCTTCGAACGTCGCCAAGGCGCTCCAGCCGTTCTGCCAGCTCATCTCGACCGAGGTCGTCGTCAGCGCGGAGTCGCGCGCCTGCGCGGCGCCGTTGACGACGAAGCTTGCGCCCGGCACCGTCTGGAACGTGGCGGTCACGGAACGATCCGGATCGAAGTCGTGCGCCCGGGCGAGGCGGCCGCGCAGGGTGAGGGCGCCGTCAGGCAGCGCATAGGATCTGTCGGTGCACTGGCCAGCTCGGCGCGCGTGTTGGTGACCGTTTTTCCCGCGTAGCTCAAGGCTGAGCGTCATCCGGCCGCTGCCGGTCTTGGTGAAGCCGCCAACGCCGTAACTCGACGCCATTGTCGCTGGGAATGTCCCGGCTCTCCGGCGCCGACGCCGCCTCGGCCGCCCAGGGCATGACCGCCGTTGTCCTTTCCACCATCGCCGCCGTTGACACCTGCACCGTCACCGCCGCCCTCGATGACAGGGACCCCAGCCCCCGATGCCGCCATCGGTCGTCGCGGAGCTGATGCCGCCATTGCTGTTCGTGCCGTCGTTGCGCCGGTCGAGGGCCAGGCCAGCAACGAGAGCATGCAGAACTGCGGGATAGGGGAATTGTGACTCTTTGGGTGCACTGGGCGTTGGCGCTGTTCGCAATCGGACTGTGGCACCGCAGCCACGTCCTCAGCGCTTCGATTGCATCGACGGACCGTTGTTCGAATCGTTTCCGCGCTTCTCCAGAGGTTGTGTCTTTGCGATGACAGCATTTTAGGCAGAGCGGTGATAGGCTTCATTCATGGGCAGTTCTGAACTGCTCACGCGCGGTGCCTGATCTCTGGTCATCGCGCCCTGATGTTTCCTCCCGAGACGATCCCTTGCCCGGCGCTTGCGTCGGGCTTTTTTTTGCGTTCGGTGGATCAGAGTTCGCAGCTCATCCCGGTTGCGCCCCGAAATGAAAAAGCCTCCGTCCGGCTTCTCGGAAGGAGGCTTTGGGCAAAGGCGATGTAGGAAAGAGAGCGTGTGAACCGGAGGAAGGTCAATTGGCCTTCTCGGCCACCGGCATGTGGTACCAGTCGGACTCGTTGTCGAGCATCGTCTCGTCGAACGGCAGAGCGCCGGGGTGATTCAGAGCGGCTCCGTTGACGTCGCGCACGATGTTCATCGCCGTCAGAAACTCGTTCAACTCGGATGCGCTCATGACCCGCTACTCCTCACACGCACGGGCCCCGAGGGGGTCCGCGATCAACTGATGCGAAGAGATTAACGCGATCTTGCCTTGGCCTCAATCCGGCCAAGTCTGAAGTTCCAACGTGGTGACATCTGGGCCACAGCGGCGGGGTGCCGCAGCTTGGACATATTGCACCTGCTCACACGACGCGATGCAGTCGGAGATCGGCGATCTCGCCGTCGGTGAAGCCGAACTCGGACAGGATCTCCTCGGTCTGCTCGCCGAATTCCGGCGGCCGCGCCGCCATCCGGCTGGGCGTGCGCGACAAGGTGAAGGGCTGCGCCACCAGCGTGATGTCGCGGCCGTCGTCGTTCGGCACCGGCTGCGCCATGCCGAGATGCTTGACCTGCGGGTCCTCGAACATCTGATCGATCGCGTAGATCGGCCCGCACGGCACGCCCGCGGCATTCAGCTCGGCGACCCATTGCTCGCTCGTCTTGGCGAGCGTGCGTGCGTTGATCTCGGCGTTGAGCGCGTCGCGGTTCTTCGAACGCGCCGGTGCCGTCGCGTAGTCCGGATTGTCGATCCATTGGGAGGCACCGAGCGTCTGGCACAGCCGCTCCCAGATTCGGCCGCCGGTCGCGGCGATATTGATGTAGCCGTCGGAGGTCTTGAACACGCCGGTCGGGATGCTGGTCGGATGATTGTTGCCGGCCTGCGGCGCGACCTCCTTCTCCATCAGCCAGCGGGCGGCCTGGAAGTCGAGCATGAAGATCTGCGCCTGCAGCAGCGAGGTCTGGACCCACTGGCCCTCGCCGGAGACCTCGCGCTCGAGCAGCGCCGTGAGGATACCCATCGCGCAAGAGAGCCCTGCCGAGAGATCTGCGATCGGGATGCCCGCGCGCATCGGACCCTCGCCAGGTGCCCCGGTGATCGACATCAGCCCGCCCATGCCCTGCGCGATCTGGTCGAAACCGGGCCGCTTGGCATAGGGACCATCCTGGCCGAAGCCGGAGATGCTGCCATAGACGATGCGCGGATTGACCTTGCGCACCGCCTCATAGTCGATGCCGAGCTTGGTCTTGACGTCGGGCCGGTAGTTCTCGATCACGACGTCGGCTTTTTCGGCGAGCCGCATGAACACGTCGACGCCCTTCGGATCCTTCAGATTGAGCGTCATCGCGCGCTTGTTGCGATGCAGGTTCTGGAAGTCGGCGCCGCGGCGCGGGCCGCCAAGCGCTTCGCCGCCATCCTCCATCATGGCGTCGATCTTGATGACGTTGGCGCCCCAATCGGCGAACTGCCGCGCGCAGGTCGGGCCGGCGCGCACCCGCGTCAAATCGAGCACCGTGAAGCGGGACAGGGCTTTGGACGCGCGCGGGAAGGCCATGCGGACGAACTCCGAGAGAGGCGACATGGCTGTATAGGAGAGCGCGCGCAGCGCGACAATTGCGCGGACAGCGGTGCGTGCCGCGCTGCTCATGCCGCTGGTGCAGGGCTTCTACTTGAGCGGAACTTGCGCGCGCTCACCGCTCGTCGGCGATCACTTTGCCATCGTTGGGCAGCGTGCCTGGCGCGACCAGCTCGACTTGGCCGCTGAGCTTGGTGACGCTGCGCAGGCTGGCGGCCAGCGCCTCTTGCAGGTCGGCTGCGGGCGCCGCGCACTCGGCCTTCAGCGTCATCGCATCGGTCTCGCCGGCGCGGCTGACGACCAGCCGGAGGCGGCCGAACTCCGGATGGCGCTTGCCGATCTCGGCCACCTGCTCGGGGCGCACGAACATGCCCTTGATCTTCGTGGTCTGGTCGGCGCGCCCCATCCAGCCCTTGATCCGCATGTTGGTGCGGCCACACGGACTGAGACCCGGGAGGCCGGCGGTGAGATCGCCGAGTGCCAGGCGAATCCAAGGATGGTGGGGATCGAGCGAGGTGACGACGATCTCGCCGACATCGCCCTCCTGGACCGGATCGCCGGTGCCGGGCCGGACGATCTCGAAGATCAGGTCCTCGTTGACCACCATGCCCTCGCGTGCAGCGGTCTCGTAGGCGATGATGCCGAGATCGGCGGTGCCGAACGCCTGATAGGCGTCGATGCCGCGGGCCTTGATCTCGGCCTGCAGTGATGGCGGGAACGCCGCGCCCGACACCAGCGCGCGCTTGAGCGAGGAGACGTCGCGACCGGCGCTGGCGGCAGCATCGAGCAGGATCTTCAGGAAGTCCGGCGTGCCGCTGTAGCCGATCGGCCGGTAGGCCTCGATCAGCTCGAACTGCGCCTCGGTGTTCCCTGGCCCCGCCGGGATCACGGCGCAGCCGAGCGCGCGCGCCGAGGCATCGAAGATGAAGCCGCCCGGCGTCAGATGATAGCTGAAGGTGTTGAGCACGACATCGCCACTGCGGAAGCCCGAGGCGAACAGCGCGCGGGCGCCGCGCCAGGGATCGTTGTGCGCGGCCTCCGGCTCGAAGATCGGGCCGGGTGAGGTGAACAGGCGCGAGAACGCACCGGGCGTCTGCGCGACGAAGCCGCCGAATGGCGGCGCCGCCTTGTGCAGCGCCGGCAGCTCGGACTTGCGCAGCACCGGCAACTGCGCCAGCGCGGCGCGCGTCGTGATGTCCTGGGGATCGATGCCCTGCAGCAGCGCGGCATAGGCCGGCGCCTTCATCGCCGCGTGCAGCACGTCGGGCAGGCGGCCGAACAGATCCTGCTCGCGGGCTGCGGGATCACGGGTTTCGAGGGCGTCGTAGTGGGTCATCGTACCCAGTCCTTGAATCTTGCGGTCGTCATGCCCGGGCTTGTCCCGCGCATCCACGTCGTTCGTCGTTGCGGCTCGCGCGTGGATGGCCGGGTCAAGCCCGGCCATGACGAGGAGAGAGTTCGGCTACAGCCACCGCTTCCGCCGCTTGAAGCTCTTCAGGTTCTTGAAGCTCTTGCGCTGGTCGCCGGCGCCGCCGAGGTAGAACTCCTTGACGTCCTCATTGTCGCGCAAGCTGTCGGCGGTGCCGTCGAGCACCACCTTGCCCTGTTCCATGATGTAGCCGTGGCTGGCGACCGACAGCGCCGCGCGCGCGTTCTGTTCGACCAGCAGGATGGTGACGCCGAGATCGCGGTTGATCTCCTTGATGATCGCGAACACCTCCTTGACCAGCAGCGGCGACAGGCCCATCGACGGTTCGTCCATCAGGATCATCTTCGGCCGTGCCATCAGCGCCCGTCCGATCGCCAGCATCTGCTGCTCGCCGCCGGAGAGATAGCCCGCGAGGCCGGTGCGCTCCTTCAGCCGCGGGAAATAGTTGAACACCATCTCGATGTCGCTGTTGACCTCGCGATCGCTGCGCGTGAAGGCGCCGAGCTTGAGGTTCTCCAGCGAGGTCATGTCGGAGACGATGCGGCGTCCTTCCATCACCTGGAAGATGCCGCGACGGACGATCTTCTCCGGATCGATGCCGTCGATGCGCGCGCCGTCGAACATGATCTCGCCGCGCGTGACCTCGCCGTCCTCGGTCTTCAGCAGGCCAGAGATCGCCTTCAAGGTCGTCGACTTGCCCGCGCCGTTGGCGCCGAGCAGCGCGACGATCGCCCCCTTGGGCACGTCGAGGCTGAGGCCGCGCAGCACCAGGATGACGTCGTCATAGACGACCTCGATGTTGCGGACGGAGAGCAGGGGGGCGGGTGCCCCAGCAGTTGCGGCCGTCCGCAGATTTTCCAGTGTATCGGTCATGGCGACACTCTATCCGTCGTCATGCCCGGGCTTGACCCGGGCATCCACGCCTATCAGCGTGTGAAGCAAGACGTGGATGGCCGGGAGATTGTGCAAAGACGCGCTTCGCGCTTCTGCCCGGCCATGGCGCTGGTGTAAGGAACTACCACCCAGCCCATTCGGCTTTGCGCGGCAGCTCGATGGTCTTCACCTTCTCGAGCTTGATCACGCCCTTGGCCATGAGCTCGTTGAGGTCGCCATCCGTCGGACCCGTCACGCGCGCGCGATAGAGGTCGACTTTCATGGTGCCGCGGTGGTCCTTCTCGGTCCAGGTCGAGGGGCTGCAGACGCCTTCCATCCCTGCGGGCACCCAGTCCTTCTTCTGGTAGAAGCCCTTGGCGACGTTCTCGCCGGTGGCGCCGCCGTTCTTCGCAGCCCACTCGATCGCCTCCTTCATGTAGAGCGACGAGCAGACTGCGGCGACGTAGTGCACCGGGCGGTAGACCTTGCCGGTCGGGTCGGACATCTTCGAGATTTCCTGCACCGTCTTCATGCCCGGCGCATCGCCGCCCCAGGCCACCGAGGTGCGCAGCGGAAAGACGACGCCGTTGGCGGCATCGCCCGCGGTCTTGGCGGCGTTCTCGTCCATGCCCCAGACGTTGGACAGGAACTGCACCTCGACGCCGGCATTCTTGCAGGCCTTCATCACCGAGATGTCGGAGGCCGCGGTGTTGCCCAGATAGGCGTAGTTGGCGCCGGAGCTCTTCAGGCTCAGGCACTGCGCGCTGTAGTCGCCGGGCGCCAGCGCGAACACCAGCGGCGGCAGCACCTCGAAGCCGAGCTCGGTGGCGAGCGCTTCGCCCGCGGCCTTCGGCGCGTTGGGATAGGGGTGGTTGGCGCCCATGTGGACGAACTTCGGCTTGCCCGGCTTGCCCTTGGTCTTCCAGTCCTCGGCCGCCCAGGTCAGCTCGGCGCGCAGCGCATCCGAGTAGCTCGGGCCGTAGAAGAAATTGTACGGCGCCGGCTTCGCCTTGCCGCTGGTGCCCTCGGGATCGGTCAGCGCGGCGGCGTAGGAGCCCGACATGTCCGGGATCTTGTCGTTGGCGAGGAAGCCGGTCAGCGCCTCGGTGTCGGCGGTGCCCCAGCCCATGATCGCCGCGACCTTGTTGTCCGGCGCCGACCACTTCTTGTACAGCGCGATCGCGCGCGGCACCTGGTAGCCATAGTCGTTGCTATCGACCGCGAGCTGCTTGCCGCCGATGCCGCCATTCTTGTTGACCCAGGCGAAGGTGTCGACGACGGCCTGGCCATAGGGTGTACCGACGTCGGACGTGCCGCCCGACAGATCCTGCAGATGGCCGATCGCGATCTGCTGCGCCTGCGCCGTTGAAGCGAAGGCGCCTGCGAGCAGCGCGAGAGCCGCCGAGCCCAGCAATGATTTCATCGTCATAGTGCTTCCTCCTGTGGTGCGTTCGGGCCGGATTGTCGCCGGTCCCTGTTGGTTGAGTTCAATGTGAGAACGGATAGAGCTTCCAGTATGTCTTGATCTGTCGCCAGCGATGCGCCAGCCCGTCCGGCTCGAACATCAGGAAGGCGATGATGATCAGGCCGATTGCGATCTCGCGCAAAAAAGTGATGTTGTTGTTGAGCGCGAGCGCCTTGTCGATGGCACTGCCCTTCAGATTGTGGCTGAGCCACTCCATCGATTCCGGCAGCAGCACGACGAACGCGGTCCCCATCAATGTGCCCATGACCGATCCGGTGCCGCCGATGATGATCATGGCCAGGAAGAGGATCGAGCGCTCGATGCCGAAACCCTCCTGCGAGATCACGAGCTGGTAATGCGCGTAGAGCGCGCCCGCGATGCCGGCGAAGAAGGCGGCGAGGCCGAACGAGAGCGTGCGATATTTGGTCAGGTTGATGCCCATGATCTCGGCGGAGAGATAATGGTCGCGGATCGCGATCAGTGCGCGGCCGTCGCGGGTGCGCATCAGGTTGGTGACCAGGAGGTAGCAGACCACGACATAGGCCAGTACGACATAGAAATATTGCCGGTCGCCACGCAGCGTGTAGCCTAGAATCGAGAACGGATTGGCCGAGGCCGGCACCGAGCCGCCGGAGAACCACTCGGCGCGCGAGAAGAAGTCGAGCAGGATGTATTGCGCGGCGAGGGTGGCGATGACGAGATAGAGCCCCTTCAGCCGCGCCGCCGGTAGGCCGAAAATCAGCCCGACGAGGGCCGTGATCACGCCCGCGAGCGGGATCGCGAAGAACACCGGGATGGCATAGGTGTTGTTGATGTAGGCCGAGGTGAAGGCACCGAGCAGGAAGAAGCCTGCCTGGCCGATCGAGATCTGGCCGGTGAAGCCGACCAGAATATTGAGGCCGAGGGCCGCGATCGCAAAGATGCCGATCTGGATCGAGACCGACAGCCAGTATTCGGAGAACACCTGCGGCGCGAAGCACAACAGGATCACGCCCGCAATCGCGAAATTGCGGCTGGTTCTGGTCGGGAAGATCGTGGTGTCGGCCGCGTAGGAGGTGCGGAAGTCACCGGCGGGGATGGTGGAACGTGCGACCATGGCGGGCTCTATCTCGCCTGAGGCTTGAATTGCGTCATGGGCTCGCCCTTCTTTTTTGTTTGAGCATGATCGTTACCGAAAACCGGCCTCCACTTTTCGGCGATCATGCTCATATCCGCTCGATGTCTTTGGTGCCGAACAGGCCATAGGGCTTGATCATCAGGATGATGATCAGGACGTAGAACGGCGCGATCTCGTAGAGATTGCCCCAGTGCAGATACTGGCTGTCGACATATTGCGCGATGTTCTCCAAGAGGCCGATGATGATGCCGCCGAGCACGGCGCCGCCGACGGAGTCGAGGCCGCCAAGGATCGCCGCCGGAAACACCTTGATGCCGTAGGCCGACAGGCCGGAGGAGACGCCGTTGACCACGGCGACGACGACGCCGGCCACGGCGGAGACAGTCGCCGAGATCGCCCAGGCCATCGCGAACACGTTCTTCACGGAGATGCCGAGCGACTGCGCGACCTGCTGGTTGAAGGCGGTGGCCCGCATCGCAAGGCCGTATTTGGAAGCCTTGAAGAACCACGCCATGCCAAGCATCATCAGGACCGACACCACGAGGCTCATGACGTAGACCGTTTGGATTTGCAGTCCGAACAGGTCGACGGACGTGCTGGCGAACACCGGCGGGAACGGCTGCGGGTTGACGCCGAACATCCATTTCAGCGCCGCCTGGAATACGGTCGACAGACCGATCGTGACCATGATGACGGAGATGATGGGCTCGCCGATCATCGGCCGGAGGATCACGACCTGGATCGCGATGCCGAACGCGAACATGAAGACCAGCGTGAGCGGCATGCCCACCCAGAACGGCACTTGATATTTCGTCAGCAATGCCCAGCACACCCAGGCGCCGATCAGGAGCAGCTCGCCTTGCGCGAAATTGACGACCTGCGTCGCCTTGTAGATCAGCACAAACGACATCGCGACCACGCCGTAGAGCGTGCCGACCACGAGGCCGTTGACGAGGAGTTGGAGGAGGAAGGCGGTGTTCATGATCGGTCTCACTCGTCATCGCCGGGCTTGACCCGGCGATCCATCGCATCAGAGATCTTCCCAATAGGATGGATGCGCGGGTCGAGCCCGCGCATGACGATCTCATGTGACGGAAGACTCATCACTCCGCGGCCTCCGCCATGGGTCCATGGCCGCCGAGGTCGACGACCTTCAGCGTGGTGCGGATGCGCTGGGTGGTGCCGTCCTGGAAGCGGATGATGGTGTCCACCGGGATGTCCGGCTTGCCGCCATAGATTCCGTCGATGATGCCGGCGTATTTCTCGTTGATGACGCTGCGGCGGACTTTGCGGGTGCGGGTCAGCTCGCCGTCGTCGGCGTCGAGCTCCTTGTAGAGCAGGAGGAAGCGGGCGATGCGCTGCGCCGGGGGCAAGGTCGCGTTGACCGTTTCCACTTCCCGCTGCAGCAGCGCATAGACCTCGTTGCGCGAGGCGAGATCGGAGTAGGTGGTGAACGCGATGCGGTTCTTCTCCGCCCATTTCGAGATGATCGAGTAGCGGATGCAGATCATCGCCGCCAGATGCTCGCGGCCGGCACCGAGCACGACGGCTTCCGCAATGTAGGGCGAGAATTTCAGCTTGTTCTCGATATATTGCGGCGAGAAGCGTTCGCCGCGTGCGGTCTCGGCGAGATCCTTGATGCGGTCGATGACGACGAGCTGCTTCTCTCGGTTGAAATAGCCGGCATCGCCCGAGTGCATCCAACCGTCCTTGACGTCGGCGGTCGAGGCCTCCGGGTTCTTGTAGTAGCCCAAGAACATGTTCGGGTGGCGCACCAGGATCTCGCCGATGCCCTGGCTGTCGGGCTGGTCGATCTTGATCTCGATGTCCTGGGACATCGGCACGCCGGTCGTGTCGGGATCGACCTTGTCGTCGGGGTGCAGCGTGTAGGCCCCGAGCAGCTCGGTCTGGCCGTAGAGCGTGCGCAGGGGCACGCCCATGGCGCGGAAGAACTTGAACGTGTCGGGCCCGAGCGCGGCGCCGCCGGTGGCGGCCGAGCGTAGCCGGGTGAAGCCGAGCCGGTCGCGCAGCGCACGGAACAGCAGCAGATCGGCAAAGCTCGAATGCTGACCCTTCTCCAGCGCGGCGAGGCCGGTCGACATGCCCAGATGATAGAGCCGCTGCTTCAGCGGCGAGGCGTCCATGACGGCGGCACGAACGTCGGCCGCGATCTGCTCCCACACCCTTGGTGCGAACAGCACGAAGGTCGGCGCGATCTCGCGGAAGTCGTTCATCATCGTATCCGGCTCTTCGACGAAGTTGACCTTCATCCGGCAGAGCAGACCTTTGCCGAGCACATAGACCTGTTCCATGATCCAGGGCAGCGGCAGCACCGAGACGTATTCATCGTTGGGGCCCTTGGGATCGAAGCTGAGATAGGTGGCGCAGTGTTTCAGCACGCGCGCCGCCGAGAGCATCGCGAGCTTGGGATGCGATGTCGTGCCCGAGGTGGTGCAGAGGATCGCGACGTCATCGCCATTTGTCGCATCGACCATGTGGTCGTAGAGGCCGGGCTCGCGCGCCGCTCTGTTGCGGCCGAGCTCGGCGAGCTTGTCGGCCGGCAGCAGCCGGGGATCGTCATATTTGCGCATGCCGCGCGGATCGGAATAGACGATGTGCTTGAGCACCGGCACGCGGTCGGCGAGGTTCAAGAGCTTGTCGACCTGCTCCTCGTCCTCGGCGAAGACCAGCCGCGCCTCGCCATAGTTCAAGAGATAGGCCGCCTCGTCATCGAGCACGTCGCGATAGAGGCCCAGGCTCAAGGCCCGGATCGCGTGGGTCGCGATTTCGGCCGCGACCCAGTCCGGCCGGTTGTCGCCGATGATTCCGATCACATCGTCCTTGCCGAGCCCGAGCTCGACCATGCCGAGCGCGAAGTCGCGCACCCGCGCCTGGTAGTCGACCCAGGTGAAGGTCCTCCACAGCCCGAGATTCTTCTCGCGCAGCGCAATCTCCTTGCCGTGCTCGCTTGCATTGAGGCGCAGCAGCTTCGGATAGGTGTCGGCCTGCCGGACGCGCCCTGCATAGTCCATCATGCCGCGTCCTCCGCGATGGACGGCGCCTCGTCGGGATCGACCAGCAGCTCGTCCTCCTCGCCGAGATAGGCGCGCTTGACGTGGGGATCGGCGAGCACGGCGGCCGGGTCGCCTTCGGCGATCTTGCGGCCGAAATCGAGCACCATGACGCGATGGGAGATGTCCATGACCACGCCCATGTCGTGCTCGATCATCACGACCGTCATGCCGAATTCCTCGTTGAGGTCGACGATGTAGCGCGCCATGTCCTCCTTCTCCTCGAAGTTCATGCCGGCCATCGGCTCGTCGAGAAGGATGAGATGTGGCTCGAGCGCCATCGCGCGCGCCAGCTCGACGCGCTTGCGCAAACCGTAGGAGAGGGTGCCGGCCGGCGCCTTGCGCACCGACTGCAGGTCGAGGAAGTCGATGATCTGCTCGACCTTCTCCCGATGCTTCAACTCCTCCCGCCGTGCGCCGGTGAGCCAGTAGAGCGAGCCGGTGAGGAAGTTGTTCTTCAAGAGGTGATGCCGCCCGACCATGATGTTGTCGAGCACGCTCATGTGGTGGAACAGCGCGAGGTTCTGGAAGGTGCGGCCGATGCCGATGTTGGCGCGCGCGCTCGGCGGCAGGCCGGTGATGTCGCGGCCGCGATGGAACAGGCGGCCTTCGGTCGGCTTGTAGCGGCCGGAGATGCAGTTGACGATCGAGGTCTTGCCGGCGCCGTTGGGGCCGATGATCGAGAACAGCTCGCCTTCGCGCACGCCGAAGCTGACGTCGGTCAGGGCTCTCACCCCACCGAAACGCAGCGAGACTCCGCGCGCTTCCAACGTATAGTCCAAGTCGTCCTCCCGAACTGTCTTCGGCGCTTGGTGCGCTCTTCAGGCATTGTGTCGTGCGACGTTGAGTTCGTCGCATCGGTTGCAATCCTATCCCGGGCATCGGTTCCGCGCCATCCGACGAATGACGGGCCACCCGAGCGGGTGCATTTTGCCGCATCTCAGGCGCGCGTCATCCCGTCCCAGGATGCGCGAGTCGAAGGCGGTGGTCCTCGATAGGGGAAAGCGCTATCAGGAACTGTCTTGCGCCTGACATTTCCCAGGCAAATTTCACCGCAGGATTGTTGCGATGCAATATGATCGCCGCGAGCTTCGACGAGACGAGATGACGGCTTGATCTCTTCCGATACCCTTCTGCGCATCGCGCCATGGTCCTGCCATTTGAAGCCCGAGGAAATCGACACCGCCTCGTCCGGCATCGTCGAGCGTTCCTATGCGGCCAACGAGCACATCTTCGTTCGCGGCGACCCGTTCGAATACTGGACCGGCATCGTCACCGGTTTGGCACGCATGAGCACGGTGTCGCGCGGCGGCAAGGCCACGACCTTCGCCGGCATGTCGGCAGGCGCCTGGTTCGGCGAGGGCAGCGTGCTGAAGAACGAGCCGCGCCGCTATGACGTCGTGGCACTGCGCGATACGCGCGTCGCGCTGATGGAGCGGCCGACCTTCATGTGGCTGTTCGAGAACAGCGTCGGCTTCAACCGATTCCTCGTCACCCAGCTCAACGAGCGGCTCGGCCAGTTCATCGGCCTGGTCGAGGTCGGCCGCACGCTGGATGCGACGGCGCGGCTCGCCCGCAGCATCGCTTCGCTGTTCAACCCGATCCTCTACCCGAATACGACCCGTCACCTGGAGATCACCCAGGAGGAGATCGGAGCGCTCTCGGGCCTGTCGCGGCAGAATGCCAATCAATGCCTGAAGACGCTGGAGCGCGAAGGCCTGCTGCGCGTGGAATATGGCGGAGTGACGGTCATCGATCTCGACAGCCTGCGCTGTTACGGGGATTAGATTCCGCTTTTCGCAGGCCCCTTCAGGGTCTATCCGGCGCTGGTTCGTCGTTGAGCTTGACCCGCGGCCTCGGCTGTGGACTGCTCACCGGGAACTCCGGCCTTGAAGGGCCGAGACGGTGTTGGAGTGAGTATGGCGGGGCAGGATTGCAGCGGTCGCGTGGCGCTGATTACGGGCGTCACCGGCCAGGATGGCGCTTATTTGGCCGAATATCTGCTCGGCCTCGGCTACACCGTGCACGGCATCAAGCGGCGGTCGTCATCCTTCAATACCGCGCGGGTCGATCATCTTTACCAGGATCCGCACGAAGGCAACGTGCCGTTCCTGCTGCATTACGGCGACATGACCGATTCCACCAACCTGATCCGGCTGGTGCAGCAGATCCGCCCCGACGAGATCTACAATCTCGCCGCCCAGAGCCATGTCGGCGTCAGCTTCGAGAGCCCGGAATACACGGCCAATGCCGATGCGCTCGGGGTTCTGCGCTTGTTGGAAGCCATTCGCATTCTCGGCATGGAGAAGCAGACGCGCTTCTACCAGGCCTCGACCTCGGAGCTGTACGGTCTGGTGCAGGAGATCCCGCAGCGGGAGACCACGCCGTTCTATCCGCGCTCGCCCTACGGCTGCGCCAAGCTCTATGGCTACTGGATCACCGTGAACTATCGCGAGGCCTATGGGATGTTCGCCTGCAACGGCATCCTGTTCAACCATGAGAGCCCGATCCGTGGCGAAACCTTCGTGACCCGCAAGATCACCCGCGGCGTCGCCCGCATCGAGATCGGCCTGGAGGAGACGATCTATCTCGGCAATCTCGAGGCCAAGCGCGACTGGGGCCATGCCCGCGACTATGTCGAGGGCATGCATCGTATCCTGCAGGCCGATACGCCCGACGATTTTGTGCTGGCGACCGGTGAGACCCATTCGGTGCGCGAGCTGGTCGAGCTCGCCTTCGCCGAGGTCGATCGCCGCATCGAATGGCGCGGCGAGGGCGTCGAGGAGACCGGGATCGACGCTAAGTCCGGCAAGGCGGTGGTGCGGATCGACCCGACCTATTTCCGCCCGACCGAGGTCGACCTCTTGATCGGCGATTGCAGCAAGGCGCGCGACAAGCTCGGATGGAAACCGAGGACGAGCTTCGCCGAGCTGGTCAAGGAAATGGTCGCCAGCGATCTATGCGCCGCGCGGCGGGAGGCGAGCATTGGCAACGCCGTTTGATCTCGGCGGCAAGCGTGTCTTCGTCGCGGGCCATCGCGGCATGGTCGGCAGCGCGCTGGTGCGGCGGCTGGCGAGCGAAGGCGTCGAGCTGCTGACGGTGCCGCGCAGCGAGGTCGATCTGCGCGACCAGGCGGCGGTGTTCGCATGGTTCGCGCGCGCCAGGCCGCAGGTCGTGTTCCTCGCTGCGGCGAAGGTCGGCGGCATCGTCGCCAACAACACGCTGCGCGCCGAGTTCATTTACGACAACATCGCGATTGCTGCCAATGTCATCCACGCCGCGCACCTGAACGGCGCCGAGAAGCTGATGTTTCTCGGCTCGTCCTGCATCTATCCCAAGCTCGCCCCGCAGCCGTTGCGCGAGGACGCCATGCTGACCGGGCCGCTGGAGCCGACCAATGAGCCCTATGCGATCGCCAAGATCGCCGGCATCAAGATGGTCGAGGCCTATCGCAGCCAGTACGGGGCCGACTTCATCAACGTGATGCCGACCAATCTCTATGGTCCCGGCGACAACTACCATCCTGAATACAGCCACGTCGTCGCGGCGCTGATCCGCCGCTTCCACGAGGCCAGGCTTGCGGGTGCCGGCGAGGTCGTGGTCTGGGGCACCGGCACGCCGCGCCGCGAATTCCTTTATGTCGACGACATGGCGGATGCCTGCGTGCATCTGATGAAGACCTATTCGGATTCGGAGCTGGTCAACATCGGCACCGGCGAGGACATCACGATCGCCGATTTCGCACGCGTCGTTGCAGCGGCCGTCGGCTACACAGGAGCCATCGGCTTCGATACCTCGAGGCCCGACGGCACGCCGCGCAAGTTGCTCGACGTGTCGCGGCTCGCGAAGCTCGGCTGGCGCGCCACGACCTCGCTTCATGACGGCATCGCGCGCGCGTATCAGTCGTTCCTCACGGAGACGGGGCACGGCGCAGCGTAACGTCCGTCCTTGCGAAGCCGTCCAGAATCGAACGCGAGACGCTGACTTGCTCCGCCGCAAACCCTGTCATTCGGCCGCGCGTCCCTCGGCGGCTCCTTGCACAGCCCCTATCTTGCTGCGCACCGCCTTGATCTCGCGCACCGGCGACGAGCCGAACATCCGGCCGTATTCGCGCGTGAACTGCGGCACACTCTCATAGCCGACGGCAAAGGCCGCGCTGCCTGCGGTCATGCCCTCCGCCAGCATAAGCCGTCGCGCCTCGATCAACCGAAGCTGCTTCTGGAACTGGAGCGGCGACAGTGAGGTGAGGCTGCGGAAGTGCTGGTGGAATGACGACGGGCTCATGCCCGCGACGGCCGCCAATTGCTCGACCCGCAAGGGCCGTGCAAACTCGGTGCGCAGCACGGCCACTGCGCGTGCGATACGCTGCGCGTGGCCATCCGGCCAGCCGAGACGACGGATCGCCGTTCCATGCCGGCCGGTCAACAGCCAGTAGTGCATCTCGCGCAACAACTGTCCCCGCAGCACCGGTATCGATTCCGGACGATCGAGCAAGCGCATCAGACGTAGTGCAGCGTCGGCCACCTCGCGATCGGTCGGGTCGACTCGGACCGGCGCCTGGTCGTCTCCGCCGGCGTCATCCATCTGTGCCGAGAGATCGGTGAGAATCGCCGGGTCGAGCTCGAGCACGAGCGAGAGATAGGGCGCCGCGATGCTTGCGCGCGTGATCTGGCTGACGGTCGGCACGTCGGCCGTGATCAACAGCGAATCCCCAGCGGAAAAGCCGAAGCCCTGGCCGCCCATCGTGACATGCTTGCTCCCCTGCACGACGAGGCAGACCAGCGGCCGCGAGATCGCGTAGAGGAGGCCGCTGGGCGCGGTCGCCCGTACGGTCATCAGGCCCGGGATTGGTGTTTGGCCAATACCGGCACCGTCGGCATGGGCTTCGGCGTGGCGGCCCACGGCGTGAAGGAGCGTGCTCATCATGGTCCGAGCCTAATCGGTCGACGCCGGCGATGCACCGCATTTTGGAGGATTAGGCAAGAAGCGGCGAGCTTCCGGCAACAAAGGCGCGCGCGCCTGGTCGATATCGGGGTGGTCAAGACCGCAGGAGTTCAGACCATGACCAAGATTGCTCTCGTGACCGGTTCGAGCCGAGGCCTCGGCCGCAACGCCGCGCTCAACATCGCCCGCCGCGGTGGCGACGTCGTCCTCACCTACCAGTCCAGAGTGGACGACGCTCACGCGGTCATGGCGGAGATCGCTGCGCTGGGCCGCAAGGCTGTCGCCTTGCAACTGGACACCGGTGACGTCGCAGGTTTCATGTCGTTTGCCGAGCGGCTGCGGACCGCGTTGCGCGAGACCTGGGGCCGAGAGACGTTTGACCATCTCGTCAACAATGCCGGCCATGGCGACTATGCCTTGATCGGCCAGACCACTGAGGCGCAATTCGATCGCCTGGTCGACGTCCATTTCAAGGGCGTCTATTTCCTGACGCAGACATTGCTGCCATTGCTCGCCGATGGCGGCCGCATCGTCAACCTGTCCTCCGGCCTGACCCGTACGTCGTTTCCCGGTTACGCCGCCTATGCGGCGGTCAAAGGCGCGGTCGAGGTGCTGACCCGTTACATGGCGAAGGAATTGGGGGGCCGCGGGATCGCGGTCAACACGGTGGCGCCCGGCGCGATCGAGACCGATTTCGGCGGCGGGGTGGTTCGCGACAATCCCGAGATCAACAAGGTGTTTGCGGACATCACCGCGCTCGGCCGCGCCGGCCTGCCCGACGACATCGGGCCGATGATCGCGAGCCTGCTGTCGGAGGACAATCGCTGGGTCAACGCGCAGCGGATCGAAGTCTCGGGTGGACAAGGCATCTGAGACGAGCAAATCCGGGAGATCTCCCATGTCAGTTTCAGCAGGACCCGCCGGCACCATCGATCGGCTCTACGTGCTGGATGCCGGGCTCGCGGTCGCGCCAGATCGATCGGTCTATACGCCAGGACAGTGGGAGGGCGAACAGGTCACGTTGAGCTGCAATGCCTACCTGATCCGTCGTGGCGGCGCCTGGATCATGTGGGACACGGGCATCGAGGATACGATCGCAGAGGAGGCCGGCGGCCGGATCATCGCCCACGGCATCAGGGGCGTCGTTGCGCGCCCGATCGTCAGCCAACTCGCCGATATCGGACTTGTGCCCGAGGATGTGGCGACGGTCATTCTGTCTCATGCGCATTTCGACCATGTCGGCAATGCGCGGCTGTTCGCGCATGCCACGTGGCACATCCAGCGGGACGAGCATCGGGCGATGTTCGGTCCCGACTATCGACAGCATGGCTATGTGCCTTTGCTTTACGAATGCCTGAGGCAGGCAAAGGTCGAACTGATGGACGGAGACCATGACATGTTCGGTGATGGTTCGATCCGTGTGATCGCGACCTCAGGACATACGCCAGGGCACAGTTCGCTGCTGGTCCGGCTCGCGAACACCGGGCCGATCCTGCTGTCAGGCGACGTTGCGCATGACCGCTACAACATGGAGCATCGCCGCGTGCCGACCATGAACGCCGATGCGGAGCAGTCGCAACGATCGATGGCGCGCGTCGATGCCGTCGTTCGGGCCGAGGGGGCGCAGCTCTGGATCAACCACGATATCGTGCAGAATGCGACGATCGCACACGCGCCGTTCTACTTCGATTGAGTTCCGGGCCGTTCAGCTCGTCGCCGTCCGCGGCGGCTTTCCACTGAGCGCCACCGCCATGGCCGAGATCAGCGGTTTCATGAAATAGGCCTCGCCCGCGGGCGTGATCGTCGGCGCAACGCCATGGGCATGCAGCTCCTCGGTGACCACAGGCCCCACGGAGGCGATCGGCGTGCGCGCCAGTCCCTGGCGCAGGCGGTCTTCGACGCCGTGCGCCCTGGCGACGTCGAACAGCCGCCGCGGCTGGCCCGAGCTCGTCAGCGCGATCGCATCGACATGGCCGGCGATCATCTCGTCGATCGCGATGAGGATGTTCGCATCCGCCGCCTTGGCGTCGTAGACGTAGGGCAGCACCGGATCGACCTCGGCGCCCGCGGCCGCGATGGCGCCGATCAGCGCCGCATGATCCTTGTCGGGATAGAGCTGGAGGCCGAGCCGGTGGCCTTTGAGGTCGAAGCGCGCCAACAATTCGGCGACGCCTTCCGACGTCGGCTTCTCGGTCGTGACCTGCGGCTCGAGCCCGAGCTCGCGCAAGGCGCGGCCCGGCTTGGGGCCGCGGGTGAACTTGCGGGCCTTGCGAAGCGCCGCGATGAATTCGGTCTCGAGCCCGATTCTCCGCACCACCGTCATCAACCGCCGCAGACCTTCGCCGGTCATCAGCACGAGATCATCCAACGGCCGCTCGATGCAGCGGCGGATCCAGGCCTCGATCGGCGCGGGGTCCGGCGCATCCTGGATCGTGAACATCGGACATTGCAGCACGTCGGCGCCTTGCTCGGCGAGCAGCCGCGAGAACTGCGCCTCCTCGCGGGTTTCCAGGATCAGGATGCGGTTGCCGGTCAGCCTGTCAGCCATGGCGATGCTCGAAGTTTGAGAGTTGATGTTTTGTTCATCCTGCCCCCGCGCCGAGCGTTGGCGCAAGGGCGTGGAGGGTGATAGAGCAGGGCCCGAACGGGCGCCAAGCCTGCCGCATCATTCATCCTCACATCATCCGCCCGGTACGTCATCGCCATGTCCGACCACCAGTATGTCCTGACCCTGTCCTGCCCGGATCGTCCCGGGATCGTCTCGGCCGTCTCGACCTTCCTCGCCCACAATGGCCAGAACATTCTCGATGCCCAGCAGTTCGGCGACTTCGAGACGGGTCACTTCTTCATGCGGGTGGTGTTCACGGCCGCCGATCTCGCCGTCAACCTGCCGGCGCTGCAGACCGGCTTCGCCGCGATCGCCGAGCGCTTTGCGATGGACTGGCAGATGCGCGACCGCGCCGGGCAGCGCCGGGTGATGCTGCTGGTGTCGAAGTTCGACCATTGTCTGGTCGACATCCTCTATCGCTGGCGCACCCGCGACCTCGCGATGATTCCGACCGCCATCGTCTCCAACCATCCGCGGGAGACCTATGCCGGGCTCGATTTCGGCGACATCCCGTTCCACCACATGCCGGTGACCAAGGACACCAAGCGCGACCAGGAGCAGGCGATCCTGAAGCTGGTCGATGAGACGAAGACCGATCTCGTCGTGCTGGCGCGCTACATGCAGATCCTGTCGGACGAGATGTCGGCGAGCCTGTCGGGCCGCTGCATCAACATCCATCATTCGTTCCTGCCGGGCTTCAAGGGCGCAAAACCCTATCACCAGGCCTATGAGCGCGGCGTCAAGCTGATCGGCGCCACAGCTCACTACGTGACCCGGGATCTCGATGAGGGTCCGATCATCGACCAGGATGTCGAGCGCATCAGCCATCGCGACACGCCGGAGGACCTCGTGCGCAAGGGCCGCGACATCGAGCGGCGCGTGCTGGCGCGGGCGATCCGCTATCACCTCGAGGATCGCGTCATCCTCAACGGGCGCAAGACCGTCGTCTTCATGGATTGATGTCGCGACCGCCCGTCAGCGGCCGGGGACGGTCGCCCGCGCGTTGGCGTTCGACTGCGTCTCCTTGTCGCGTTCGGCGGCCGGCATCTGCCGCTGCCGCTCGCGCTCCTGCATGAAACGGTCGTATTCCGGGGTTCCTGGACGGGGCGGCGCACCGGCCGGCAGGCCGCCGGCCCATTGCGGCATCAGATCGCCCATCCCCGCGCCGACCTTCTCATTGATCGACGAGCAGCCGGCGAGGATCGGCCCGGCCACGGCCAGAAGCATCGTTGCGGCCGGAAAGAGCCTGGTCCGGGGGTGGCGTCTGGCCGGCATTGACGGGGGACCTTTCGTGCTGCGGGCGACCCGCGGCCCGGACCCTAACGATTTGCCATCAATTGGTAAAATTTGGCCGTTTGATGATGTCGGTACTAATATACCAATCACGGATTGGTGGTCCGTTGCGGAAACCTACCGTTCACGAAGCCTCCCATGATCGCCATTGACAACGGGGTCCCGAGTCCGCAGCGATGCGCCCGCGATATCGTGAACGAGATCGCACGGTTAAGACAACAATGGCCGGGGGCTGCGGTCCTGATCCGACCAGGGAGGTAGTTTCAATGTTCGTGCGAAGCAAGACACTGACGCTCGCCAGTGCGGCTCTTGCCGCGGCTGCGCTCGCGTCCGGTGCGGCGCGGGCCGAAGACGCATTCAAGATCGGCTTGATCGTGCCGATGACCGGTGGCCAGGCGTCGACCGGCAAGCAGATCGACAATGCCATCAAGCTCTACATGCAGCAGAACGGCGACACCGTCGCCGGCAAGAAGATCCAGGTCATCCTCAAGGACGACGCCGCGCTGCCCGACAACACCAAGCGTCTGGCGCAGGAGCTGATCGTCAACGACAAGGTCAACGTGATCGCCGGCTTCGGCGTGACGCCGGCGGCTTTCGCCGCCGCGCCGCTTGCCACCCAGGGCAAGATTCCGGAAGTCGTCATGGCCGCCGGCACCTCCATCATCACCGAGAAGTCGCCGTACATCGTCCGCACCAGCTTCACCCTGCCGCAGTCCTCCACCATCATCGGCGACTGGGCGGTCAAGAACGGCATCAAGAAGGTCGCCACCCTGACCTCGGACTACGCGCCGGGCAACGACGCGCTGGCCTCGTTCAAGGAGCATTTCACCGCCGGCGGCGGCGAGATCGTCGAGGAAATCAAGGTTCCGCTGGCGAATCCCGACTTCGCTCCCTTCCTGCAGCGCATGAAGGACGCCAAGCCGGACGCCATGTTCGTGTTCGTGCCGGCCGGCCAGGGCGGCAACTTCATGAAGCAATATGCCGAGCGCGGCCTCGACAAGAGCGGCATCAAGGTGATCGGACCGGGTGACGTCACCGACGACGACCTGCTCAACGACATGGGCGACGCCGTGCTCGGCGCCGTCACCGCGCACATCTATTCGGCGGCGCATCCGTCGGCAAAGAACAAGGAGTTCGTCGCGGCCTACAAGAAGGCGTTCAACAGCCGTCCAGGCTTCATGGCGGTCGGTGGCTACGACGGCATCCATCTGATCTACGAGGCGCTGAAGAAGACCGGTGGCAAGACCGACGGCGATTCCCTGATTGCTGCGATGAAGGGTATGGCCTGGGAGAGCCCGCGCGGTCCCATCTCGATCGATCCGGAGACGCGCGACATCGTTCAGAACGTCTACATCCGCAAGGTCGAGAAGGTCGACGGTGAGCTCTACAACGTCGAGTTCCAGACCTTCGACGCCGTCAAGGATCCGGGCAAGGCCAAGAAGTGACGCGATAGGCGTCATCTCAAGCGCGCACGGACCGTGCGCTCCCTCCCCCGCCTGCGGGGGAGGGCTGGGGTGGGGGCACCCCCACGGCACACGCGTCGTGTGGAGAGATTTCCCCCACCCGGATCACATCGTTCCGATGCGATCCGACCTCCCCCGCAAGCGGGAGAGGCGCAGACCGAGCAAGCGTTGTATGCATGCCCTTCGGATGAAGGGATGACCGGGGACTGAAACTCGACTCCATGACCGCCATCCTCACCAACCTGTTCGACGGCGTCGCTTACGGCATGCTGCTGTTCGTGCTGGCCTGCGGGCTCGCCGTGACGCTCGGCCTGATGAACTTCGTCAACCTCGCCCACGGCGCCTTCGCCATGGCCGGCGGCTATGTCTGCGCCGTGCTCGTCAACCGAATGGGATGGCCGTTCTTCGCAGCGCTGCCGCTGGCCTTCGTCGCGAGCGCCATGATCGGCGCGCTGCTGGAGCGGACACTCTATCAGCATCTCTATGCGCGCAGCCATCTCGACCAGGTGCTGTTCTCGATCGGACTCGTCTTCATGACGGTGGCCGCTGTCGACTACATCATGGGCTCCTCGCGAATCTTCATCAAGCTGCCGGACGTGCTGCAGGGCCAGTTCGACGTCTTCGGCGTCGGCATCGGCCGCTACCGGCTGATGATCATCGTGATCTGCGGCCTGCTCACAGTGGGGCTGCAGCTGGTGCTCTCCAAGACGCGGTTCGGCAGCCGGCTGCGCGCCGCGGTCGATGATCCGCGCGCGGCGAGCGGCCTCGGCATCAACGTGCCGCAGGTGTTCGCCTTCACCTTCGCGTTCGGCTGCGGACTGGCCGGCCTCGGCGGCGCGCTCAGCGCCGAGATCCTCGGCCTCGATCCGTACTTCCCGCTCAAGTTCATGATCTACTTCCTGATTGTGGTCACCGTGGGCGGCTCGTCCTCGATCACCGGGCCGTTCCTGGCCTCGCTGCTGCTCGGCATCGGCGACGTTGCCGGCAAATATTACGTGCCGAAGCTTGGCCCTTTCGTCATCTACACCATCATGATCGTGATCCTGATCTGGCGCCCGAACGGCCTGTTCGGTCGCACGGCGACGCGGTGAGGATCGCATGACGACGAATGCACAAACCGAGGTCGGATTTCACGCCAGGCAGCACGGCCGCTGGCACTGGAGCGAGTTCGCCTTCTGGATCGTCGTGCTGGCGGTTGGCCTCGCGTTTCCATCGCGCTACCTGATCATGACCGAGATCCTGCGGCTGGCGCTGTTCGCGCTGTCGCTCGACTTGATCCTCGGCTATGCCGGCATCGTCTCGCTCGGGCACGCGGCCTTCTTCGGCGTCGGGGCCTATTGCGCGGGCCTGCTCTCGGTGCACGGCATCATCAATGAGCCGGTGCTGGCGCTGATCGTGGCGGGACTTGCCGCCACTGTGCTTGGCTTCGCCACCAGCTTCCTGGTCATCCGCGGTGTCGACCTGACGCGACTAATGGTGACGCTCGGCATCGCGCTCCTGATGGAGGCGCTGGCGGAGCGCTTTTCCAACATCACCGGCGGCACCGACGGTCTCCAGGGCATCGACATCCAGCCGATCTTCGGCGTGTTCGCCTTCGACATGTTCGGCAAGACCGGGTTCTTCTATGCGCTTGCGGTGCTGTTCGTGCTGTTTCTGCTGGCGCGGACGATCGTGCACTCGCCGTTCGGCCTGTCGCTGCGCGCGATCAAGAACAATCCGCTGCGGGCCGCCGCCGTCGGCATTCCCGTCAACAAGCGCCTGATCGCGATCTACACGGTCGCGGCGTTCTATGCTGGCATTGCCGGGGCGCTGTTCACCCAGACCACGGCACTGGCCTCGCTCGACGTGTTCTCGTTCGAGCGCTCCGCAGACCTGGTGCTGATGCTGGTCATCGGCGGCTCCGGCTATCTCTATGGCGGGCTGATCGGCGCCGCCGTGTTCCGGATGCTGCAGGAGCTGTTCCAGTGGATCACGCCGCAATATTGGATGTTCTGGATCGGCCTCGTGCTCGTCGTCATCGTGCTGGTGGGCCGCCACCGCATCCACGCTTATGCGCTGTGGTTGCCCAACCTCATCCTGCGCCAGATCGCTGGCCGCAAGGCCGCGGTGGCCCTCACCGATAACGAGGCGCCATGACCTACGCATTGGAAACCCGCGGCCTCGACAAGCATTTCGGCGGCCTTCACGTCACCCGCGACCTGTCGCTGCAGATCGTGCCGGGCGCGCGCCACGCGCTGATCGGCCCGAACGGCGCCGGCAAGACCACCGTGATCAATCAACTGACCGGCGTGCTGGAGCCGAGCGCGGGCCGCATCCTGCTCGAAGGCCAGGACATCACCGACCTGCCGGTGCACAAGCGCGTGCTGCGCGGCCTGTCGCGCACCTTCCAGATCAATCAGCTCTATCCGGACCTGACGCCGCTGGAGACCATCGGGCTTGCCGTGTCCGAGCGCCTCGGCGGCGGCGGCAATTGGTGGCGGCGCATGGGCACGCGCGACGACATCAATGCCGAGATCGCCGAGACGCTGGAGAGCTTCCGCCTGCTCGACGTGATGAATGATCGTACCTCGACCTTACCCTATGGCAAGCAGCGCCTGCTCGAGATCGCCGTCGCGATCGCCGCCAAGCCCCGCGTGCTGCTGCTCGACGAGCCCGCCGCCGGCGTGCCCGAGGGCGAGCGCAAGGACATTCTCGCCGCCGTCGCCGCGCTGCCGCGCGACGTGACGGTGCTGCTGATCGAGCACGACATGGATCTCGTCTTCTCCTTCGCCGACCGCATCTCGGTCCTGGTCTCCGGCGCTCTGCTGGTCGAAGGCACGCCGGACGAGGTCGCGCGCGATCCGCAGGTCAAGGCGGTCTATCTCGGCGAGGCTGCGTGATGACCGATCTGCTGACCATCGAGAACCTGCGCGCCGGCTACGGTCAGGCGGTCGTGCTGCCGAACATGTCGCTCAAGCTGCCCGAGGGACAGGTGCTGGCGCTGCTCGGCCGCAACGGCACCGGCAAGACGACGCTGATCAATTCCATCGTCGGCGTCACCCGCCGCTTCTCCGGCAAGCTGGCCTTGGCGGGCACCGACATCACGAGCCTGCGCGCCGATCAGCGCGCCCGTGCCGGCATCGGTTGGGTGCCGCAGGAGCGCAACATCTTCCGCTCGCTCACGGTGGAGGAAAACATGACCGCGGTGGCGCAGCCCGGCCCCTGGACGGTCGAGCGCGTCTACCAGATGTTTCCGCGGCTGAAGGAGCGCCGCAACAATTTCGGCAACCAGCTGTCGGGCGGCGAGCAGCAGATGCTGGCGATCGGCCGCGCGCTGACCCTGAACCCGAAGGTGCTGCTGCTGGACGAGCCGACCGAGGGCCTGGCGCCGATCATCGTCGAGGAGCTGCTGGCCGCGATCGGCACCATCAGCCGGGCCGGCGGGCTGTGCTCCATCATTGTCGAGCAGCACGCGCAGAAGCTGCTCGCGCTGGCCGACCGCGTCGTCATCCTGGAGCGCGGCACTATCGTGCATGATGCCCCGTCGAGCGCGCTGAAGGCCGATCCGGCGCCGCTTGAGCGGCATCTGGGGGTTGCGAGCGCGGCGGCGCATTGACCCGATCAACCGGCTCGACGACAGCCGGGCAGCGTCATCTTCAGTTGCAGTTGTGATATGGTTCACGCACGCGGTGCGGGAGTCGATTGCGGTGTGTCGCGCCGCCTTTGCCACATTGGTATGCAGGATTCGTCATCGCAGGGAACGATCGTGAAGCGCCGACAAAGGGCAACCCGGCCCTTCCGCCTCGCCCCACCCGGAGACGGTCGCAAAATCACCCCTGGATGATTTCTGGCAGCCCAGGCGAGTGGTGTGGCGGGGGGACCGGGCCAAGCTCCCCGTTCCAACGGAATTGTATACCGATCGGATACGGGGTAGGGGATGGACCCGTCCATGACGCTTTGCCCGGATCGCACGCCAAGGCAGATCGCAACCGGCCCAACAAGTCTATCCAACGAATCGACGCCTTCCAAGGAGTGAGCACATGCAACGCACCAAGCCCCCATTCCGCGCCGACGAAGTCGGCAGCCTCTTGCGGCCCCAGAAGATCAAGGAAGCCCGCGCCAAACTCGAGAAGGGCGAGATCTCGGCCGACGATCTCCGAAAGATCGAGGACATGGAGATCGAGAAGGTCGTGCACCGCCAGGCCTCGACCGGCCTGAAGCTTGCGACCGATGGCGAGTTCCGCCGCTCCTGGTGGCATTTCGACTTCCTCGCCAAGCTGACTGGCTGCGAGCTGTTCCATCCCGACACCGGCATCCAGTTCACGGGCGTGCAGACCCGTCATGACGCGGTGCGCGTGATCAGCAAGCTCGACTTCCCGACCGATCATCCGATGCTCGACCATTTCCGCTTCCTGAAGAAGCACGCCGACACTGCGCATGTGACGGCGAAGATGACGATCCCGTCGCCGGCCGTGCTGCACTTCCGTGGCGGCCGCAAGTCGATCTCCAAGGACGTCTATCCCGATCTCGACGCCTTCTACGAGGATCTCGGCAAGACCTATCGCAAGGCCGTCAAGGCCTTCTACGACGCCGGCTGCCGCTATCTGCAGTTCGACGACACCGTGTGGGCCTATCTGTGCTCGCAGGACGAATTGCAGAAGGCCAGGGAGCGTGGCGACAATCCCGATGGCCTGCAGCAGATCTATTCGCGCATCATCAACTACGCGATCGCCGAGCGGCCCGCCGACATGACGATCACGACCCACGTCTGCCGCGGCAATTTCCGCTCGACCTGGATCTCCTCGGGCGGCTACGAGCCGGTGGCCGAGACCATGCTCGCCAACACCAACTACGACGGCTACTTCCTGGAGTATGACAGCGAGCGCGCCGGCGGCTTCGAGCCGCTGCGCTTCCTGCCCAAGGGCAACAAGGTCGTCGTGGTCGGTCTCGTGACCTCGAAGGTCGGCGAGCTCGAGAAGAAGGACGACATCAAGCGCCGCCTGGAGGAGGCCTCGAAGTTCGCTCCGCTCGACCAGCTCGCGCTGTCCCCGCAATGCGGCTTCGCCTCGACCGAGGAAGGCAACATCCTGAGCGAAGAGGAGCAGTGGGCCAAGCTGCGCCTCTGCGTCGAGCTCGCCGAGGAAATCTGGGGGAAGTAAGCCTGCGGACAGGAGCCCATTGAAGTCAGACCCGTACCTTACCCGGGGCAGCTGACTAAGACGGTCGCTTCGGAACAGGATCGCCGCGGCAAATGCGCGGCGATCCTTCACGGCGATGGATGCAAGAGCCGCCATGTCCGTGACCTGATTTTGACGATTGCGATTTCAATAGGTCTGGCCGAGGTGGACTCATCAAGCCGCCCAAGCAATCCCGTCGGGTCTTGGCTCTGTTGCAAGAGGCCCGATGATCTGCTGAATGGCTGGTAACGACCAGCACATTCAATGCCATCTCGAAGATCTCACTACGCGGCCCGGCGGCCCGCCTTCTTGGTGGTCTTCCGCTTCGGAGCCGTCTTAGGCGGAGCCGAGGTGAGCTTCACGCCGAGAGCGCGGAGCACTTTCAGGATGGTGGCGAACTCCGGGTTCCCGTCTTCACCAAGCGCCCGATAGAGCTGTTCGCGGCGGATGCCGGTTGCCTTTGCGACTTCCGACATGCCGCGCGCCCGGGCAATTGTGTTGATCGCGGCGCGGATTTCATCAGCGGTGCCGTCCTCAAGCGCCGCGGCCAGAAACTCGGCTTGGGCCTCCGGCTCCGCAAGATATTCCGCGGCATCGAAGCGCGTTGTTGCCATTCGCTACCCCTCTCTCTCGGCCAGTTCTTGAGCGCGCCGGATATCGGAACGCTGGGTGCTCTTGTCACCACCGCAAAGCAGGATCACCAAGACGTTGCCTTTCTGGCGAAAATAGACCCGATAGCCGGGGCCGTAATCGATCCATATTTCGGAGACGCCCCCACCAACGGGCTTGCTGTCCCCGAGGTTGCCACCTTCAGCACGGGCAATGCGGGCAGCAATACGTGCCTTTGCTCTCGCATCTCGCAGACCAAGAAGCCATTCCTTGAATTCGCTGGTCTGCCGGATTTCGAACATGAAAGAGTGTATCTTAAAAGGTACAGAGGCGCAAGGGTGCGAGAGCGAGGCGCGCCGGCAATGCCCTCCTGCCCGAGCGCTGGGCTCGGCGGTCTTGCGATCAAGGTTGGGCGGCCGGAGCAATCCGCCCCGTTTCGTTTTTGCGTAGCAGTGCGCGACGAATCAGCCGCTGCGCTCGCGCCTCGAACCCGCGATAGGTGACGTACGCCGCCGACAGGGTCAGCGCCATGAAGCCAATCCAGAACGACTGGCTGCCGTATGGAATTGCTCGTCCTAAAAAGCCAAAAACCAGTGCGATCGCAAGCTGGATCGGGAAGTGCAGCAGATAGCAGGAATAGGTCATGTTGCCGGCGGCCTGCAGCAGGTTCTCGATGCGCCGCGGCAGGGCGATCGGCCTCGCGCAGGCGAACAACAGGATCGGCGTGGTGACCAGCAGCAGAGCTGCGGCCCGCTCGGCCAGCTCAATGCCGGAGATCCAGAGAGCGACCGGAATTCCGACAGCCGCGCTCAAAGCGAGGGCCTCGAGCTTCGGCCGATACCAGGCATCGGCGACGCTCTGCCGCGCCATGGCGGCCAGTCCGCCGGCATAGAAGAACACGAAACACTTGCCGACCAGCGTCCCGCTCGCGATGCCGGCCAGGATCATCGCCAGGTTCAAGAGCGATGATGTGGTGACGAAACGCAGCGCCAGGAAGAAGGCCGCATAGACCAGGACCTCGATCGAGACCGACCAGATCGGGCCGTTGAAGCTGACCCCGGTCGGCGGCAGCCAGTCGCTGGCCATGAAAAGCTGGGCGACGAAATGAGCGAGATCGTTGCTCTGGTAGACGAAGAAGAAGCCGTGCTGCGCGACATAGAGGGTCTGCAGACCCGCGACCAGCAGCAGCGTTGCGAGATGCAGCGGATAGAGCCGCGACAGCCGGTTGACGAAGAAGGTCCAGCCATCGACCGTGCCGTCGGGGATGATCGCGCTGTACTTCCAGAAGAAGATGAAGCCAGAGATGCACCAGAAGATCACGACGCCGTATTCGCCGAGCTCATAGAACGGAAACAGGACATTGTAGAACGGCAGCTCGCTGCGGACGAGATCGACAGGGGCATCGGCGATGTAGGCGAAGTGCGGGTAGTGCCACAGCAGCACCGAGATGGTGGCGAGGAAACGCAGCAGCTCGAGCCCGAGCAGCTTGTGAGTCCCAGGCGATGTCGATGTGTGAGGCAGGGCCATGCGGTGATCGTTAACCGTCTCGACGGGATGTGCGGCCCCATCCTAGCCGGCGCGAAGTGAAGGATTGTTTTCGCTGCCTGCGGGGATCAGCGGCAGGCGAGCTCGGTTCCCTGCAGGATCGCCTGGTCCCAGGATCGATAGCCTGTGGCATTCAGATGGATGCCTTCGAGCGTGAACGGCGACTCCATCGGCGGCAGGGGCAGGAAGGTCGCGCCGGTGCGCCTCGCGAGGTCCGGCAGCATGGCGCGATAGCCGGTGATGCTCGCCATGGCGGCCTTCTCCATGGCCGGCGTGAATGGCCCGCGCGCCTCGACGAGGGGAAACTCAGCGATGAAGATGCGCGTGGTGAGCTTTGACAGCTCGCGCAGCAGGGCCTCGTAGCGTCCAGCGAAGACCTCGCTGGAGTCGGGCTTGGCGGTCAGTGCATCGTTCACGCCGAGGGAGACGATGATCGCGAACGGCCGTTTCGGCCCGAGTGCGGGCTTGAGCCAGCCGGCGAGGTCGCTGCGCGTCCCGGCGCCGGCGAGACCGGCATTGACGAGCGGATGCCCGCAGGCGCTGGCCGGCAGCGTCGCCGCCTCGACGATGCTGTCGCCAAGCACGATGATCGGATCATCGGGGCGCGCCAGCAGGTTGTAGTGGACGATGAGCTGGCGAACCGTCCGGTGGTCGCTGCCGGACGGCGCCGCAGAGCGGCGCACCAGCACGAACGTCGCGGCTGCCGCGGCAATCACCGCAAACAGCACGAAACCCAGTCGCGCCTGTGCCTTCGCTGCCATGTGGACGATTGGTGCCCTCGATCGGTGAGACCGTAGTGCAAATTCGCAAACGGAGCTCTAATTCGCCCGCGTCCAGGTCGAGGACCGGCAGACGATGCCGCCGAGCGCGCAGCCCGCGGTCGTCAAGGTGCCGCCCGACAGCGTCATCTTGGCATCGTAGGTCTTGCCGTCATCGGGATTGCTGTAGCTGCCGGCCCAGGCATTGGGTCCGGTCGGCTTCATGCCGGAGAACAGCCGCTGGCCGACCTTGGCCGGGGTGTCGGTGCCCTCCTTGATCCAGACCAGTGTGCCGCAGATGGCGCCGCCGCAGGGGGTGAACTTGACCTTGGAGGCGCCGCTCTCGCGCAGCCAGACGCCGGTGACGTCGTCGGCGAGCGCCGGGCCTGCGGCCAGCGCGAGCGAGAACCCAAGTCCAAGGACAAAACGACCGATCATGCGTGCCTCCCTAATCCTTCGAGACGAGCTTGTTGCTGGCGGATCGTGTCGGCGATGCGGCGGGCCGACGGCGATACGCTTCGTCTCCATTGTTCAACAAGGATAGCAGGATTCGGACATGCTGCACCTCGCGACCGGGCGTGCCGATGTGGCGCGACAGCGCCGTATCCGGTGTTTCTGCGTCCGGAAGGTTCCGGGTTCGGGCTCTTTCCAATGGTGGGCAGATGGTGCTAGGAGGTTGGGCCAGGGCGCGCTGCCCACTCATGTTTCCCACCCCGCCGGGCCGAATGAAGAACGACCAGCTGCTCGCCCAGATCACGGAGTTCTGCCGCCAGTCCGACATGGCGGAGTCGACGTTCGGCCGGCGCGCCGTCAACGACGGCAAGCTGGTGCAGCGGCTGCGCGAGGGCAAGCGCATCACCATCGACACGCTCGACCGCATCCAGGCCTATATCGCGGCATCCACCGGCACCCTGCCGCCGCCGCGGCTCGATGTCGTGCCCGAGAAGCGCGATCCCAAGAGCAATTTCCGCTTCTTCGAGAACCGCCAGAAATATCTCTTGTTCGTGCACACCTGCAGCGAGAAGCGGGTGGTGGCGGAACGGGTGGGGCTCGAGCTCGCCAGCATCCATCCGCGGCCGCCGGCACTGCGGCTGTTCGATGCCGGCGTCGGCGACGGCACCGTGCTGTCGAAGGTGCTGCGGACCATGCATGGCCGCTTTCCCCACATCCCGTTCTATGTCGCGGGCAAGGAGCTGAGCCTCGAGGACGTCCGGCTGACCTTGGAAAAGGTGCCGGACCGGCTGTTCGAGCACCCCGCCAGCGTGTTCGTGTTCACCAACATGAACTATGCTGAGGCGCCCTGGCTGACCCCGGCCTCGCCGTCGGTGGCGGCCTCGATGATCTGGCACGAGGTCGTGCTGCAGGGCGATTCGTCGGGGGATTTCGAGACCCAGATCGCGGCGCTGAAGCCGTTCCTGGAGCAGAACTGGCGCGCCAACGTCTCCCAGCGCACGGGCATGCCGGTCTATGAGCGGCCGATCGCGCTGGTGCTCTACCGCGAGGATCACCGCTTCCTGCTCGACGGCATCATCCCGCGGGCCGGGCGGGTCGAGGCCAATTTCGACCTGATCATCGCCTCGCAGCCCTACCGGGCCCGTTCCTCGGTCAATTTCCGCGCCAAGCGCATCATCGCACCGCTGGCGAGGGCGCTGAAGCCGGGCGGGCGGCTGATCGGAATCCACTCCCATGGCGAGGATCCGGGCCTGGAGATCATCCAGGCGGTCTGGCCCGGAGAAAATCCTTTCTCGGTCAGCCGCCATGAGCTATTGCGCGCCGTCAAGTACGAGTTGGGGTCCAGTGGGCGGGACTTAAATTTTAACGCCTATGCGGACAATCGCTCGATTTTCAGGTATGAGATGGAGGCTCTGCCCAACGAGGTCACCGGTACCATCGGAACCTCGACGGCCTTTGCAGCCTGGAATGCGGCGGTGTATGTCGCGCAGATCGAGGAAGACCGCCTGACGGAGGTCGCACACTCGTCTCGTGCGCTCGACGCCGCCAGAGAGGTTCTGCGAAAGCACAACGGGCTGTGGTTCTACGACGAGTCCTACGTCATCTCGCGGCGTCGCGACTGACATTCCTTAGGGATCAATACAAACGACCGCCGTGGGCGGCGAAGAAGGGGTTGCTTGATGCGCGCGTCATATCTGTTCACCTCGGAGTCGGTGTCCGAAGGCCATCCGGACAAGGTTTGCGACCGTATTTCCGATGAGATCGTCGACCTGTTCTACCGCGAAGGGCCGAAGGCCGGCATCGACCCCTGGCAGATCCGCGCCGCGTGCGAGACGCTCGCCACCACCAACAAGGTCGTGATCGCCGGTGAGACCCGCGGCCCGGCTTCGGTTACCAACGAGCACATCGAGCACGTCGTCCGCGAGGCCATCAAGGACATCGGCTACGAGCAGGAAGGCTTCCACTGGAAGACCTGCGACATCGAGATCCTGCTGCATCCGCAGTCGGCCGACATTGCGCAGGGCGTCGACGCGCTGCAGCCGGGCGAAGTCAAGGAAGAGGGCGCCGGCGACCAGGGCATCATGTTCGGTTACGCCTGCAACGAGACGCCCGATTTGATGCCGGCGCCGATCTTCTACGCCCACAAGATCCTGCGCCTGATCTCGGAAGCCCGCCATTCGGGAGTTGAGAAGGTGCTGGGCCCGGACTCCAAGAGCCAGGTCACCGTGCGCTATGAGAATGGCAAGCCGGTCGGCGTGCGCGAGATCGTCGTCTCGCACCAGCACCTGGTCGAGGACATGACCTCGGCGCAAGTGCGCGAGCGCGTCGAGCCCTACGTGCGCGAGGCGCTGCCGAAGGGCTGGATCACGAAGGACACGATCTGGCACATCAACCCGACCGGCAAGTTCTACATCGGCGGTCCCGATGGCGACACCGGCCTCACCGGCCGCAAGATCATCGTCGACACCTATGGCGGCGCGGCCCCGCACGGCGGCGGCGCCTTCTCCGGCAAGGATCCGACCAAGGTCGACCGCTCCGCGGCCTACGCCGCCCGCTACCTCGCCAAGAACATCGTCGCTTCCGGTCTCGCCGACCGCTGCACCCTGCAGCTCGCTTATGCCATCGGCGTGGCGCGGCCGCTGTCGATCTACATCGACACCCACGGCACCGGGAAGGTATCCGAGGACAAGCTTGAGAAGGCGGCGGCCGAGGTCATGAACCTTACCCCGCGCGGCATCCGCTCGCATCTCGACCTCAACCGCCCGATCTACGCGCGCACCGCGGCCTACGGCCATTTCGGCCGCACGCCGGACAACGAGGGCGGCTTCTCCTGGGAGAAGACCGACCTCGCCGAAGCGTTCAAGCGCGCGGTGTAGTTGTTAGGGCCGTCATTCCGGGGCAGCGCAATAGCGCTGAACCCGGAATCTCGAAGTGATGGATTCCGGGTTCGCGCTTACGCGCCCCGGAATGATGTTTTTTGACAAACAGGAACCCCACATGACCGCCAAGCCAGGTTTCACCGACTACATCGTCAAGGACATTTCGCTCGCCGAGTTCGGCCGCAAGGAGATCTCGCTCGCCGAGACCGAGATGCCCGGCCTGATGGCTACGCGTGAGGAGTATGGCCCGAAGCAGCCGCTGAAGGGCGCGCGCATTGCGGGCTCGCTGCACATGACCATCCAGACCGCGGTGCTGATCGAGACGCTGAAGGCGCTCGGCGCCGACATCCGCTGGGTCTCGTGCAACATCTACTCGACCCAGGACCACGCCGCCGCGGCGATCGCTGCCGCCGGCATTCCGGTGTTCGCCGTCAAGGGCGAGACGCTGGTCGACTACTGGGACTACACCGCCAAGCTGTTCGACTGGCATGGCGGCGGCCATCCGAACATGATCCTCGATGACGGCGGCGACGCCACCATGTACGTCCATCTCGGCCTGCGCGCCGAGAACGGCGACGCGGCGTTCCTCGACAAGCCTGCCTCCGAGGAGGAGGAGGTGTTCTTCGCGCTGCTCAAGAAGCAGCTCAAGGAGAAGCCGAAGGGCTACTTCGCCGAGATCGCCAAGTCGATCAAGGGCGTCTCGGAGGAGACCACCACGGGCGTGCACCGTCTCTACGACATGCAGAAGGCCGGCACGCTGCTGTGGCCCGCGATCAACGTCAACGACAGCGTCACCAAGTCGAAGTTCGACAACCTCTACGGCTGCCGCGAGTCGCTGGTCGACGGCATCCGACGCGGCACCGACGTGATGATGTCCGGCAAGGTCGCGATGGTTGCGGGCTTCGGCGACGTCGGCAAGGGCTCGGCCGCCTCGCTGCGCCAGGCCGGCTGCCGCGTCATGGTGTCCGAGATCGATCCGATCTGCGCGCTGCAGGCGGCAATGGAGGGCTATGAGGTTGTGACGATGGAGGACGCCGCGCCGCGCGCCGACATCTTCGTCACCGCCACCGGCAACAAGGACATCATCACCATCGAGCACATGCGCGCGATGAAGGATCGCGCCATCGTCTGCAACATCGGCCATTTCGACAACGAGATCCAGGTCGCCTCGCTGAAGAACCTGAAGTGGACCAACATCAAGCCGCAGGTCGACGAGATCACCTTCCCCGACGGCAAGCGCATGATCCTGTTGTCCGAAGGCCGCCTCGTGAATCTCGGCAATGCGATGGGCCACCCGTCCTTCGTGATGTCGGCGTCCTTCACCAACCAGACGCTGGCGCAGATCGAGCTCTACGCCAACAACAAGGACGGCAAGTACAAGAAGGAAGTCTACGTGCTGCCGAAGTCGCTGGACGAGAAGGTGGCGATGCTGCACCTCGCCAAGATCGGCGTGAATCTCACCAAGCTGCGCCCCGACCAGGCCTCCTACATCGGCGTCAAGCCGCAAGGCCCGTTCAAGTCGGACCACTACCGCTACTGATAATCCGGCGCGACGCGCGGCGGAGACGGTGAAGGCCGGGGCATTGCCCCGGCCTTTTGTTTTGTCGTCATCGATGCTCCGAAGATGGGACGTCGTCATTGCGAGCGAAGCGAAGCAATCCAGGGTGTCGCGTGCGACTCTGGATTGCTTCGTCGCTTCGCTCCTCGCAATGACGGAGAGAGTGTGCGCTCTACGAAATCAACGAGATACTGCCACCTGCAGTGTACGTGACAATCACCCTGTCCGCCGCGAGGCCAGCGCCGACGCGCGCACCGCCTTCGTGCGCTTTGCCGCATGATGCTCCGGTCGCGCGGCGATCCGCTTGCCCTTCTTCGTCTCCGCCGCCGCCACCCTCACCGCAGGCGCGCGATGCTTGGCATATTCCTCGCCGTCGACCGGGCCGACATGTGGCGGGTCGCGATCGAGATAGGGCCGGCCGATGCCAAAGCTCTTGCCGTTGGCGTCGACCCATTTCCACAACTGCTCGGTCGCCACCCAGCGCTGTGCGCGCGTCGCGCCGTTGACGCTGACGATGTCGGCCGCGAGTCCGTGGCCGTAGCCGCCGCGCAGGCTGCCGCCGTGATAGGAGCGGTTGGTCGCGGCCTTCAGCCCGCTCGCGATCTCCTGGCGATAATCGTCGCGGAAGCCGCTGGTGATGCCCGGCGCGAGACCCGCGGCCTCGGCGGCGTGCAAGGTGTGAAACAGCTTCAGCTTGAAGCCGCGGTCCATGCCGCCGATCACGTACTCCATCATGCTGCGGCCGACGCGCTCGGCCGCCTTCGGATCCTTCCAGGTGAAGTCATTGTCGACCAGCTTGGTGAAGCTGCGCGTCACCTTCACCATGCGCCCCTTGCGCTTGACCGTGACGACGCGGCGCTCGGTCTCGCGGATCTTGTCGAGCTTCGGCGCGCGCTCGTACAGCGCCCACAGATAGCGATCGATGCAGGCATCGATGGCGGGGCACTCGTCGAGGATCTCGATGCGGTCGGCGCTGGCGACAGTGGGCCGAGGCGGTTCGGTCGCTGCGCTGGGCGCGGCCTGTTCGTCCGCTGGCAGGACGGCCGATGGCGTGATCGACGCGGTCGTCAGCGCAGGCTCGGCTGCGGTCGGCTGCGGCGACGTCGCGATCGGCTCCGCGACGACGGGCGGCGTCGCCGCCTCGATCTCGGCGGCGGCCGCGGGCCATGCCGCCGCACAAGCTATCAGGACAACGGACCGACACAACGCACGCGTCGAAAGCTGCTGCGAGCTCATCATCCGGCCTCCCCAAAATCCGAGCCCCTGCTGGTGAGGGGCGGTCAGGCATCCGATACCTGCGATTGTTCGGCGCAAGACGGCCCGGCGCAATAACGCATCTCCGCGCCCGCGCAGCTTTTGCGAGAACTGTGGCCTGCGTGCAACGCTCGTGAGTTCCGGGTGTGGCGCGATTCGCCGCGAACGATCGTTCGGCGACGACAGATGATGGAGACCGCAGGGCCTCCGGCTGACGCCCTACGCCGTACTCGGCTGAGCCGGCCAGTCAGCTCGTGCGCGAGCTGCGCCGCAGCAGCTTCCGCCCTGTCAGCATGGCGCGGGCGAGATTCTCGCGCTGCAGGCGGCTCACCAGCACCACGCCGGCGACATGCAGCACCACCAGCGGGATCAGCAGATATGACGTCACCTCGTGGGTGTCCTCGACCCACCAGATGCCGAAGAAGCGCACGGTCACCTGCATCGCGCCGGTCACCACGGAAACGATGAGCAGAAGCAGCAGTGCGAGCTGCATCGCCGTGCCCGCAGGGTTCAGCCCGAGATAGCGTCCGGTCCTGCCGCGCCGCAGATTCCACAGATAAGCGGGCGTCGCGCGCAGCCGGGCGCCGATGCTGCGGAAGCGCGAATGGCGGGTGCCGATGATGCCCCAGATCAGGCGGAACGCAAGCAGTCCGAGGATCGCGTAGCCCGCGATCCGGTGCAGGCCGTCATGGACGTTCGGCGTCACCCACGCGATGAGCACCAGCACGGCCAGCATCCAGTGCCACAGCCGCAGCGGAAGATCCCAGACCCGTACGGTCTCGGCGGCGTCCCGGTGTTTCAGGCTGGTGCGGGGGGCTGTGCCGTGCATGGCTTTCACGTCAGGTCGTCCAGCACGCTGGACGACGCTTGCGCCAACTACTTGGCGATCGTGTGCTTCAGGCTGAGATCCTCCGGGCTGTAGAACAGCTCATACAGCTTGCCGCCCTTGACGCCGTAGACCTCGTAGCAGGTGCCCTCGACCTTCGAGCGGCGCACCTCGTAGCCCGCATCCTTCGCCTTGGCTTCCGCCTCGGCCGCCGGCTTCCACGACGCCTTGTCGAGCTTGGTGCAGTCCTTGTAGCCGTCCGCCAAGGCCGGCGAGATGGCGGCAAACGCGACAGCGAGCGCGGCCGCAATGGTCAGTCTCATCAATCCCTCCAATGAGCAAATACAAATACGATGCATCGTGGGATCAGTGGAGACGGCAACCGCCCCGATGTGTCAACGGAGCGGCGGCTGGAATTGCTCTTAGAGCTTTTCCAAATTCGCAGGGCCGCGATTTTTCAGCCGAGAATCGCAGACGGCGTGATGCGCGACGTTACGTCTCGCTCGCGCCGCTCGTCGCGACACACCGTGGTCGTCTGGCGTCCGCTCTCGCCCTGTCCCGCCGGCGGGACAGGGCGCCGATGCGAATGCCGGCGTCAGAATTCCAGGTTCGCACCCAGATAGAACGAACGTCCGGGGCCGGGAACGGCGGTGCCCCACATCGTCGCGGTGCCCGATACGCCGCCACCGGTGGCAGCGACGGTGCCGGCCTCCTTGTTGAACGACATCGATGCGCCCTCGCCGATATAGGCGCCGCCGAGCGGCAGGTAGTAGAGCTTGTTGAACAGGTTCTCGACGCCGAAGCTGATGCGCAGCTTCTGCCAGCTGTAGTTGCTGCGCAGGTTGACCAGGCCGTAGGCCGGGGTCTTGAGCTCGTTGCGCGCGACGGAGACGTCGGACTTGCGGCCCACCATCACCAGCTCGAGGCCGCTGTCCCAGCCGTCGAGCCGGTGCGTGAGCGTCAGCCTGCCGTTGATCGGCATGATGTTGTAGAGGCCGCCTCCGGTGTCGAGGTTCCTGCCGTTGGTATAGCTCAGGACTCCTTTCAGGCCGAAATCACCGATCGGCGTCCTGCCCAGCGGTACCTTGCCGGACAGATCGAAGCCGTACAGCCGTGCCTGCTGGTTCATGTACTTCATGATCACGAACTGGTTGGCGACGGCAGGCACGGCAGCGGTGTTGGTGGCGGCCTTCCACTGCACCGCATCGATGTAGTCGCGCACATGGGTGTAATAGGGTGTGAGCCGTATCTCGGCCTCATGGTCGGCGCTGTGCCAGGCGCCGGTGAAGCTCACGGTATGGGCGACCTCGGGTCTCAGATTGGGGTTTCCAAGATAACCGTTGCCGTCGCCGACGAAATTGTTCATCTCCAGCGCCATGGTGTTCCGCGACCAAGAATAGCGTTCGTACAGATTTGGCGACCGGGTCTTCTGCATCGCGCCGAACTCGAAGGTGAGATGGGCGCTCGGCGTATTCCGGAACAGCGCCGTCAGATCGACATTGTTGTCTTTTCGCGAGCGATCCATGGCGTTGAACGCCGCGCGGGAGCCGACCGAGCTCGTCTCGTACATGCCGGACATGAACCCCGATGTCAGCGGCGTGGTGCTGGTGTTGTAGCCGACGACCGGTCCGGTGTCGGTCTCGACGCGTTCGAACCGCACGCCCAGCAGCGACAGCCAGGACGGGCTCCACTTCGCCTCCCACTCGCTGAACACGCCGGCCCGGTCGCGCTTGCCGCCGTTGATGTTCCAGAACGTCAGCGGCGCCATGCCGCCGATGCAGTTGCCGACGTCGCAATCGGGGGCCGGCGGCCACCAGTCGTCGAGACGATAGGTCTGCAGGTCGACGCCGACGCGGACCACGTCGCGGGGCGACAGCGTGATGTCGGCCTTGGAGGTCAGGCCGTTGGTCTTGGTGCGCGTATACATCGGCATGCCGTTGACCGGATAGCTCGCACCCGTCGTGTTCGGCGGGCGCAGCGTGCCATACGAGAGCAGCCGATCGCCGCCGAAGTTCATGTAGTGATCGACGGACTGGTGATAGAGGCGGGTGTCCAGATCGCCCCAGTCGAACCGGCCGAGATGGTGCAGGTTGAGGCTGTAGGCATCGTTGCCCAGCATGTCCATGCGCTGGTTCGGGTAGAGCTGATAGGGGACCTCCTGCACTCCCGCCTTCAGCTCGATGAGCTGGCCGTCCTTGCTCCAGGCGATGCCCATCAGATGATTCCTGGTCTCGTAGGCGGATGAGCCGACCTGATCGAGGGGAAGCACCGGCGTGATCGAACTCCTCAGGGTGAAGTTCTTGAAGTTGCCGCCGGCCGTATAGTTGTCTGCCTTGACCGCAGCGCCGCTGTAGCTGACGCTGTAGTTCTCGGTGGCCATGGTGGCCGACAGGTTGACGCCGCGCACGTTGCCGTTGCTGCGGTAGAACGTGCCGATGCTGCCTTTGGTCAGCAGGCTCTGCCCCGGCGCCGCGAACAGGGCCGCCGGCGAGCTGACGGCGACGGTGCCGCCGATCGAGTCGCCGCCGACGCTCACAGGAGTGATGCCCGCCCAGACCTTGGCTGCGGCGACCTGGGCCGGATCGATGTAGGACAGCGCCGGATTCATGTGATTGGGACATGAGGCGATGGTGTCCATGCCGTCGACCTTGACGCGCAGGCGGTCGTCGGCGAGGCCATGGATCGCCGGCAGGCTCGAGGCGCCGCCGGCCGAATAGAGGCTGACGCCGGGCACATCGGCAAACAGCGCAGCGGTGTCGTTCGTGATGGCGCGCTTCGCCAGGATGTCACCCGGCGCAACCGAAGTGGCGCCGGGAGGCGAGGCGACGCCGTCGGATGAGGTCGCCTGCGGCGGCGGCGCGCTTGCCGGATTGGTCGTCGCCGCATGTGCGCCCCTGCGGCGGACGGCCGTTCGGGCGGCCGGGCGGGGCTGCGGGACAGTGACCGTCACCTGCGGCAGCGTGGCGGCAGAGCGAGCCCGCGATGGGTCCTGCGCAAGCACGGGGCTCGAAAGGGCGAATGCCAGCAGCGCAGGCAATGTCAGCACGGTGGTTGAGCGGAGCAACCGCCGCCGGACGGGTGTCGAACATTGGTCCATGATGGGATCTCGGAATAGGAATGGGAGAGGCGTCTGGCGGCGAGCGCGCCGTGGCCCCGTGAACATGTCGCGACGAGGCGGCTGCGGGCACGGCTGCGGCGACCGCCGGACGGCAGCCCACAGCGCGCGCGGACGAGACCGGCCGCATCGTGACGGGATGAGATGTCTGGAGTGATCGGCCTAGACGGCCGCCGGTGGTCCGCGAGCGACCGGCAGTTCGAGCGCGGGCCGGAGCGCCGCAACGACGTCGATCCGCTCGATCAGGATCGCCACGACCACCGGCATCGGCCGCGCCACGGCGGGTACGTGCGGGACGGTGACGCCGCGCCCGAGCGCACAGAACGGACAGCTCGCGCATTGCTTGGCCGCAGTGCCGATATCGTCCGACGGCGGACCATCGGTGGAGCTCTGACAGATGATGGCGGTGTCGGGAGCCGCAACCGCAGCGCTCATCGCGGAGAGCGCCAGCACGGACTGGAAGATCAGGGCCCATGCCGCGAACCAGACGAGAGCGGCGCCGAGCCGCGACAGCGCTGCACGGCGCCGCGCTGAGCGCATGCGCGCCTCACGTCGTCCTGATGCGATGCCTTGTAGTTGACGCCCCTGACGAGCCACCGACTGACGCCCCCGTCCCTCGCAACTACCTACAGGAGCGGACATCCGGTTGGCAATGGACGACACGCGGCCGGCTCGACTCCCGTCGCAGTGGATCAATTCGGCCACAGTGAAGTGACTTCAACTCATTCGCGAGCGGCCGGCGCGACTGAAACGCGCGCGGGCCATTCTTGCGAGTCGAACTCAATCGCGGCGCGGTCTCGCGACGGATGACGGCCGGACCTGGACGCCGTCAGCGACATCTGTCAAATATAGCCTCATGACCTTCCGCATTCGCATCGCAGGCGCTGCCGTCAGCAGCCGAATTACCGACCCGGCCTGATCCGTCGGGCCGGGCGCTTCTGCCTGTGAGAATTGCCTGTGAATGCTCTTGGCGCCCGAAGAGGCGCCGTATGCGAGGTCTGTATCCGTGTCTCCCAACCAACCGACGCTGCACCTCGTGTGCGGCAAGATCGCTGCCGGCAAATCGACGCTCACTGCGGAGCTCGGCCATCGCTCGGCCACCGTCGTGGTCGCCGAGGACGACTGGCTGGCGCGGCTCTATCCCGGCGAGCAGAACACCCTGGCCGACTACGTGCGCAATTCGTCACGGCTGCGCAGCGTGATGGGGCCGCATGTCGTCGCGCTGTTGCGGGCCGGCGTTTCGGTCGTGCTCGACTTCCCCGCCAACACGCCGGCGAGCCGCGCCTGGATGCGCAGTCTGTTCGAAGCCGCCGGCGTGCCGCACCAATTGCATCACCTCGACGTCCCCGACGAGGTCTGCAAGGCGCGGCTGCGCGCGCGCAACGCAGAAGGCCGCCACGCCTTCACCGTGACCGACGAGGAGTTCGACCTGTTCACCTCCTACTTCGTGGCGCCGACCCCGGAGGAAGGATTCGACGTGATCGCGCATCGGACGTGATGCCGCTCGCAATAAACAGAGCGATCGTCAACGTGCTCGTAGCCCGGATGAGCGAAGCGACATCCGGGTTCACCGGCACACTGCGTGAGACCCCGGATGTCGCTTCGCTCATCCGGGCTACGCGTCGTGAGCCGCTGCAAGTCGCTCCTAAGCGCTGTGCATTCCGATCCTGAAGCGCCGATTCTGCCGGCCCTTGTTGTCCACTTTCACGATGCGGATGGGCCGGGCCTGCGCCGTCGAGACCAGATGCGTGCCGCCGCAGGCTTGGCGGTCGAGGCCGTCGATGTCGACGATGCGGATCAGGCCGTCGGCCTGGCGTGGCGGGGCGACGGATTTGGCGCGGAACAGGCCAGCGGTCGCCTGCGCCTCGTCGTAGCCCATGTCGAAGGCGCGGACCGGGCGATCGTCCGAGATCGCCGCGTTGACCGCGTCCTCCACCGCGCGCAGCTGCTCCGGCGCCACCTTGGGCAGATCGAAATCGATACTGAACTCGTCGGTCTCGGTCATGCGGACGCCGGTCAGCAGCGCGCCGTCGAACAGCGTGTAGACGGCACTGTTGACGAGATGCGCCACCGTGTGCTGCTCGCTCATGCGCTGCCGGAACGCCGGATCGACGCGCAGCTCGATCGCCCCGTCCGGGATGGCGTCATCACCGATCAGGTGCCAGATGCCGTCGGCGGTCGGCTCGAACCCGGTGACGACGCGGACGATCCCGTTCCACGCGATCGTGCCGCGGTCCGGCAACTGGCCGCCGCCGCCGGGATAGAACGGCGAGCGCGCTACCAGCACCGCGCCGGGGCGCGCGTCGAGCGCGGTGATGTCGAGATCCAGCACGTCGGGACGATCGACAGCGAAAGGGCGGGGCAGGAAGTCGGTCATGCAGAACGGCTCGCAATCGCATAGCCCGGATGAGCGGCGCGACGTCCGGGTTCATCGAGACGGCGTGTGAGGCCCCGCATATGGCTGCGCTCATGCGGGCCACGAAGCTACGACGATACGCAGCATCGTCGCGCTGCGCAAATGGCCGTTCCTGGCTCGGCCGCAGCGCCGGGTCTCAACGGCATGCGGCCACCGTGAACCACGGCATGCGAAACGCGCCATCGCCCAGGCGCAGGCACACGGTGTCGCCCGGCTGCAACCTTTCGTACAGCGCCTGCGCAACATGTGCATCGGTGGTTCTCGCGAACGGGCCCCACGGCTCGAGCGTCACCTGATGCGTGGCGAGCCGGCTATGGCCGAGATGCTTGGCGAGCACACGGCTGCGCAGCAGCGCCGGCGCCGAGCGGTCGAGCGCGGTGTTGAACTGGCCAAGCGCCCCGAACGCATAGGCGGCGACGAAGAGAGCGGCGAGCAGCAGTCGCCAGCCGCGGCGGCGGAGCTGGGTTTCGAACCGCGCGGCGACGATGAGGAAAATGATCGCGACCGCGGTCGCGAAGGCCGTCAGCGGCAGCCAGTCGACGAGGTTGATGTCCGACAGCGTGCGCGCGGCGAGCGTGCCGGCCGCCACGATGCAACCGGTGCCGAGATTGGCGCCGTAGCCGGAGCCGAGGCCGATGCGGAACCGCCCGGGAAAGCGCAAGGTGAGGATGAGCGCCAGCAGCGGGATGACGGTGACGACCGCGATCAGCTGGCCGGCCGGAAAGCTCGGGAAGAGCGACCAGGCTGCGAGCCCGATTGCGAACAGCGAAAAGCCCAGGGCGATGCGCTGCGACGGCGCACCACTGCCGTCCCGGCTGTCGCTGTCGCCGGGCCTGTCGTCGCGCGGGTGGGGAGCGTTCATCACCAGATCCGTATCGAGGGTGTTTCCCGCTGATAGCGGAGGAGGGTTGACCGACGACGAATGCGCCGGCGATTTGACAGCGACGAGCCGGGTTGCGACTGTCCGCAGCCAGAGCAAGAAAGCCGCACCAGGAAACGCCAGGAACACCTCATGTCAACAGAGCATGTCGACCTGCTGATCGTCGGCGCCGGGCTGTCCGGCATCGCCGCCGCCTATCATCTGCAGCACAAGTGCCCGGGCAAGCGCTTCGCGATCCTGGAGGGGCGGGGCGCGATCGGCGGCACATGGGACCTGTTCCGCTATCCCGGCATCCGCTCCGACAGCGACATGTACACGCTCGGCTATTCGTTCAAGCCGTGGACCGATCCGAAGGCGATCGCCGACGGGCCGCAGATCCTGAAATACGTCCAGGACACCGCGACCGATAACGGCATCGACCGCCACATCCGGTTCAACCATCGGGTCCGGCGCGCGTCGTGGTCGAGCGCGGACGCACGCTGGACCGTCGAGGCCGAGCGCCGGACGGAGCAGGGCACGGTCGAGACCGTGCGGATGACCTGCGGCTTCCTGTTCATGTGCTCCGGCTACTACCGCTACGAGTCGGGCTATCTGCCGGACTTCAAGGGCATGGCCGATTTCAAGGGCCGCATCGTGCATCCGCAGGCCTGGCCTGAGGATCTCGACTATGCCGGCAAGCGCGTCGTCGTGATCGGCTCCGGCGCGACCGCGGTCACATTGGTGCCGGCGATGGCGAAGTCCGCCGCGCATGTGACGATGCTGCAGCGCTCACCGACCTATGTGGTGTCGCGCCCGGCGCAGGACGCGCTCGCCAACAAGCTGCGCCGGCATCTGCCCCCTGGCCTCGCCTATCACCTGATCCGCTGGCGCAACGTGCTGTTCGGGATGTACTTCTTCCAGCTCAGCCGGCGCAAGCCGCAGCGGGTCAAGCAGCTGATCCTGGGCGGGGTGCGCGCCGCGCTGGGTCCCGATTACGACGTCGCCACCCATTTCACGCCGCGCTACAACCCGTGGGACCAGCGGTTGTGCCTGGTGCCGGACGGCGACCTGTTCAAGACCATTCGCGAGCAGCGCGCCTCGGTGGTGACGGCCGGGATCGAGACCTTCACCGAGCGCGGCCTGCGCCTCGCCGACGGCCGCGAAATCGAGGCCGATATCGTGGTCACCGCGACCGGGCTGGTGCTGCAGGTACTCGGCGGCATCGAGGTCGTCGTGGATGGCCGCACCGTCGATTTCGCAAAGACGCTCAACTACAAGGGCATGATGTATTCCGACGTGCCTAATCTGGCGGCGACGCTCGGCTACACCAATGCGTCCTGGACGCTGAAATGCGACCTCACTTGCGAATATGTCTGCCGGCTCCTGAACTATATGGACCGGCACGGCTATCGCCAATGCGTGCCGCACAATGACGATGCCAGCGTCACGCCGCTGCCGTCGCTGAGCTTCAGCTCCGGCTATGTGCAGCGCGCGGTTGCCGATCTGCCGAAGCAGGGCTCGAAGCGGCCGTGGCGGCTGTACCAGAACTACGCCCTCGACATCGTCTCGCTGCGCTTCGGCAAGGTCGACGACGGCGTGATGCGGTATTCGTGAGGGCAGGGGGAATCGACAACGTGGTGTGAGTCTGCGTCGAGATCTCTCCACGGCGTCATGGCCGGGCTTGTCTCGCCCATCCATGCCGACATCCCGGCAAGCACGACGTGGATGTCCGGGACAAGCCCGGCCATGAGCAACTAGGTGGCAGTTCGCCCGGGGGGAAAGGCACTTTCGGCGTGCGCCCCCACGTCCGAATGCAATGCCCTCCATCACCGCTCCGCCGCCCCCTCCCGCAGCGGCGCGCGGCTGAGTTCGTTGGCGGCCGCAATCGCCTTGCGCATGAGGCGCACCAGCTCGTTCGCCTCGGCCTCGCTGAGGCCGCGCACCATCAGCCGCTGCGCCGCCTCGACCGCCGGCGTGATCGCCTCCAGCGTCCTTCTCCCCTCATCGGTGATCAACAGCTCCCGTGACCGGCGGTCGCGCGCGCTCGCACGGCGGACGACGAGGCCCTTCTGTGCGAGCCGGTCGATCACGCCGGTGATCGTGGTGCGGTCATAGGCGATCAGGCCGGCGAGCGTGATCTGGTCGATGGCCGGGTTGGCCGCAATCGCGGCCAGCGCTGCGTATTGCACCGGCGTCAGGTCGAAGCCGGCCGCTTCCACCTCCGCCAGGAACACCGCCACGGCGATCTGCTGAAACCGGCGTGCCAGGTGCCCCGGCATGTCCCGCATCTCGGTCAATTCGAATCTCCTGTCACCAGCTTGACAAGCATACTGATGATCAGCATACTGATCAATAAGGATGGCGAGGGAGGGTGGTCACGTGCAGTTTCATCTCAACGGCTTCCAGCCGGGCGATCCCGAGATCTTCGACGCGGCCGAACGTGTCGCGAGCGCCGGCGCGACCAGCCCGCTGCCGCCCGAGGCCGATGTCCTCATCGTCGGCTGTGGCCCCGCCGGGTTGAACCTCGCTGCCCAGCTTTCCGCTTTTCCGGACATCAGGACCTGCATCGTCGAGCAGAAGCCGGGCCGGCTGCTGCTCGGCCAGGCCGACGGCATCGCCTGCCGCACCATGGAGATGTTCCAGGCCTATGGTTTTGCCGAGAAAGTGCTGAGGGAAGCGTGCTGGATCAACGAGACCACGTTCTGGAAGCCGAGCGACCAAGACAGCAAGCATATCGCGCGCAGCGGTCGCGTGCAGGACGTCGAGGACGGCCTGTCGGAGATGCCGCATGTCGTGCTCAACCAGGCTCGGGTCCACGATTTCTTCCTGGACGTGATGCGCCGGTCGGCCGCGAAGCTCGAGCCGCATTACGCGCGGCGACTGCGCGATCTGCGGATCGATCCGGCCGCAGGCGTCGACGCACACGGCGTGACCGTCAGCTTCGATCGCATTGATCCGGAGCATGAAGGCCAAGTGGAGACGGTGCGCGCGCGCTACGTCGTCGGCTGTGATGGCGCGCGCAGCGTCGTGCGCAAGGCGATCGGCCGCGAGCTGCACGGGGATTCCGCCAATCATGCCTGGGGCGTCATGGACGTGCTCGCCGTGACCGATTTTCCCGACATCCGCTTCAAGTCGCTGATCCAGTCCGCCAAGGATGGCAGCCTGCTGGTGATCCCGCGCGAGGGCGGCTATCTGGTCCGGCTGTATGTCGAGCTTGCCAAGCTCGAGGTCGGCGAGCGCGTGGCGGGGCGCAACATCACCGTCGACGAAGTGATCGCCAAGGCACGGCGCATTCTCGCGCCATATGCGCTCGAGGTGAAGGAGGTCGCGTGGTGGTCGGTCTATGAGATCGGCCAGCGCATCACCGACAAGTTCGACGACGTGCCGGAGGCCGAGGTCGCAACGCGGCTGCCGCGCGTCTTCATCGCCGGCGACGCCTGCCACACCCACAGCCCGAAGGCGGGGCAGGGCATGAACGTGTCGATGCAGGACACGTTCAATCTCGGCTGGAAGCTCGCCGCCGTCCTGGGCAAGCGTTGCGCGCCGCAGCTCTTGCACAGCTATTCGGCGGAGCGGCGGGCCATCGCCCAGGAGCTGATCGATTTCGATCGCGAATGGGCAGGAATTCTTGCCTCCGCCGCCAAGCAGGGCGGCGCCGACGCGGCCAAGACCCAGGACTATTTCGTCCGTCACGGCCGCTACACGGCGGGCACCGCCACGCACTATCGACCCTCCGTTCTCACCGGCGACGACACCTTCCAGCCGCTCGCCGCCGGCTTCGTGATCGGCAAGCGCTTTCACTCGGCGCCGGTGATCCGGCTCGGCGATGCCAAGCCGGTGCAGCTCGGCCATGTCGTCCAGGCCGACGGCCGCTTCCGCATCTTTGCGTTCGCGGCGGCGGAGGATCCAGCCGCGCCGGAGTCCGCCATCCGCCGCCTGTGCAAATTCCTCAGCGAGGATTCGGCATCACCCGTGCGCCGCCACACCCAAGCGGGCGCCGACATCGATTCCGTGATCGATCTGCGCGCGGTGTTCCAGCAGGGGCATCGCGAGCTCGCGATCGAACACATGCCGGAGCTGCTGCTGCCGCGGAAGGGGCGTTACGGCCTCATCGACTACGAGAAGATGTTCTGTGCCGATCTGAAGAGCGGCCAGGACATCTTTGCGATGCGCGGCATCGATCGCGCGGCGGGCTGCATCGTGATCGTGCGGCCCGATCAGTATGTCGCCGACGTCCTGCCGCTCGACGGCGTCGGGAGACTGTCGGCGTATTTCGACGGCGTGCTGCTGCCGGTCCGCTGAGGCAGGCCGATGGTAAACGAAACCCAAATCCGCCCCTCGGATTTCCAGGCTTTGCGCTAGTCAGATCCCAAGGTTTCCTTGCTACAAACGAGGTCTCCGGAATGGACGATTGAGTGGGTGAGACGTCGAAATGTTGATGTTGGCGAACCGTCGCAAGAGTGAACGTCGGCTGTGCAGGAGGATCGCGAAGATTCACTATGGCAACGGCAGCCTGCCGCGGGACTGCACGGTCACGGATATTTCCGACGGCGGCGTCAAGGTGATCGCCGAATTCGTCGAGATTCCCCCGCAGTTCACCATCGTCTTCGCGCCCGACCACCAGCGCAAGTGCCGGCTGGCCTGGCGCATCGGCTGCGAGTTCGGCGCCGAATTCATCGATTGAGGCGGGCCGGCCGCGCCCGCTTAACGGGACCTTAGGGTTAATCTGCCAGCGTGCAGATCATCTGGTCCCGAAGTAGTTCAGTTGCATGCGTACGCGGCCCCTTCGCTCTCTCCCTCTGCTCCGGCCGGCCGCGTTCGCGCTGTCGTTCACGGCCGTGCTGCTCGGTCTCGGCGCCTGCCAGACCACCGATCTCAGCGAGGTCACGGGGGCACTGGGCGGCAATCCCGAAAAGAGCCGCGCGGCCGCCGCCGACCCGCGCGCCGAGATCGATCAGCTCCGCGAGCGCTTCCGCGCCAATCCCAACGATCCCGAGGTGGCGCTGCGCTATGGCAGCGCCCTGCGCGGCACCGGCCAGCGCTCGCAGGCCGTCGCCGTGCTGGAGCAGGCGAGCATCGCCAGCCCCGGCAACAAGGCGCTGCTGGCGGCCTACGGCCGTGCGCTCGCCGACAACGGCAATTTCCAGCAGGCGTTCGACGTGCTCAGCCGCGCGCATTCGCCCGAGGATCCCGACTGGCGCATCCTGTCGGCGCAGGGCGCCACGCTCGACCAGATGGGGCGCAACGAGGAGGCCCGGCAATACTACATGACGGCGCTGAAGATCGCCCCTGACGATCCCTCGGTGTTGTCCAATCTTGGCCTGTCCTACGCGCTCTCCAACGAACTGCCCAAGGCCGAGGAGCAGTTGCGCAAGGCCAGCGCACACCCGGATGCCAGCCCGCGGGTCCGGACCAATCTCGCCGTCATCGTCGGGCTGCAGGGCCGGATGAGCGAGGCCGAGAGCATCGCGCGGTCGGGGCTGCCGCCGGAGCAGGCCAATGCCAGCGTCGCCTATGTGAAGCGCATCCTGGAGCGCCGCAAGATCGCGCAGCGCGAGCTGTCGCCGCGCCGCGACCGTCCGGTGGCCGGCGAGCCCGACAAGGCGCTGGCGCGGGCGCTCAGCCGGTCCGACGACTAGAGCATGATCCGGAAGAGTGGAAACCGGTTTTCCCTCGCGACAAACGCCAAAGGCGTTTGCGCGGAGATCATGATCTAAGACGCTATTTGGCGCCGAGAAGTTTCGCGATCGGCGCCAGCAGCGAGCCGCGCTGCGGCTTGTGGTCGATGCGCCCGGTGAGCCGGTTCGCGACGTCCTGGAACAGCTTTGGCGTGCGGCTCAGCCCCGATATCTCCGCGATCATCTGGCCGTTGTTGGCGGCGGTGCCGAACAGCTTGCAGTCGAACGGGATGACCGCGACCGGCTCGGCCTCGACGGTCTTGGCGAAGCGCTTCAGGTCGATCTCCGGCCGCTTGGGCATGCCGACCTGGTTCAGGCAATACAGCGGCGGCCGGTCGTTCGGGCGCGAGGCCTTGAGCACGCTCAGGAGATTCTTGGCGTTGCGCAGGTTCGCCAGATCGGGCTCGGCGACCACCAGGATGTCGTCGGCATTGATCAGCGCATGCCGCGTCCAGGCCGACCATTGGTGCGGCACGTCGAGCACGATGCATTGCTGGGTCATGCGCAGGGTGTCGAAGATCGCGTCGAACGCATCGGCGCCGAAATCATAGACGCGGTCGAGCGTCGCGGGGGCGGCGAGCAGGTTGAGATTTTCGGTGCATTTGGCGAGCAGGCGCTCCATCAGCGCCGTATCCGGCCGGTCCGGCTGGAACACGGCGTTGGCGATGCCCTGCAGCGGATCCTGGTTGTAGTCCAGTCCCGCGGTGCCGAACGCCATGTCGAGATCGATGACGACGGAATCCAGCGTCAGGTCGCGCGCCATGCTCCAGGCGACGTTGTGGGCGACGGTGGAGGCGCCGACGCCGCCCTTGGCGCCGACCACGGCGATGATGCGGCCGGTGATGACGGCCTCCGAGGCCGAGAACAGGCTGCAGACCGAGCGGATCACGTCGATGGTCTCGACCGGGCCGATCACATAGTCGTTGACGCCGCGCCGGACCAGCTCGCGATAGGCGACGCCGTCGGACGGGCTGCCGATCAGCACCACGCGGGTGCCGGGATCGCAGACGCTGGCGAGGTCGTCGAGGCCGCCGAGAATGTCGCCGCCGGGCCTGGTCTCGATCAAGATGACGTTCGGCGTCGGCTGCGAGTGATAGGTCTCGATCGCGCGCGGCATGCCGCCCGCCTTGATCGTGATGTGGGCCTTGCCGAGCCTTCGGTCCTGGCTCGCCGCGAGGATCGCGGCCGAGGTCTGGTCGGTTTCGCAGAATGCCTGCACCGAGACGCGCGGGACCGGCGCGATGTGATCGTCGAGGGCCGGGCCGGTGGGGCCGGGCTGCTCATCCTGGCTCTGACGGGACGCGTTGATCATTTGCCTGTATCGCTGAGCTTGGCCTTGTCTGACTCCGGATACGCCACCGCGGTCGACTCGCCCTTGCGGTACTTCTCGAACAGCGCGGAGCGGCGCGGCGTGTAGGCGGCCATCTCCGAGCGCGGCTGCTCGAGATCGGCCGGGTTGTCGATCATCGCAGCGAGGTTGCGCTGCGTGGCGCAGCCGAAATTCTGATAGTGCTGGTTGCTGCTGTAGCCGGGATTGTTGATGTTCGGCCCGAGATCGTCCGGCCACAGCCCGCAGGGACCGGCGACGGCGGCGATCTTCGGATAGCTCAGCCGGATGACGGCGAGCTGCCGCGGATCGTCGGGCATGGTGTTGCGCATCGAGATCGCGTGCGAGGGAACGCCGCCGGCGGTCAGCACGGCGCGGATCTCGCGATAGGCGTCGGCCGCGGCGCGCGCATTCGACGTGCCTGCCGGCACCTCCGCCATGATCCCGCCGGTGCCTTCGCGCAGCCATGAGCGCGCGAGCCCTGCGACGTCCACGCGCTGCTGGTAGGTCAGGCCGCCGCGTCCGCTGCCGATGAAGACGACGGTCGACTGCCGGCCTTCCTCGATCGCGATCGGATGGCGGATCTTGTAGTCGTCCGGGATCGTCGCGACGACCTCGCCGGTGGTGGTGTTGCAGGCGCCGAGCGTGAGCGCCAGCCCCGCGATGGCGCCGATCCGGCGCAGCGTGCGTCCGCCGTCTGGTGTGGATGTTGCCGACATGATCGTTCCCCCGTGCCCCGTCGTCCCGCAATCTCAGTCGATGATGAAGCCGAAGCCGGCCGGCTGCCCCGTGGCCGCGTCGACCCTGGCGGCGATGCCGTACAGCCGGTTCATGCGGCCGAGCAGCGCCGACTCCGAGTCGGTGGCCGGCGCGAAGCCGTCGTCCGGACGCGACAGCTCCTTCTGCGCCACGGCGCGCACGACATAGGGCGTCACCAGCACCATCAGCTCGGTCTCGTTGTTGACGTAGTCCTGGCTGCGGAACAGCTGGCCGAGCACCGGCAGCTGATTGAGCCCGGGCAGGCCGTTGATCGCCTGCTTGGTCTGGTTCTGGATCAGGCCGGCCATCGCCATCGAGCCGCCGGAGGGGATCTCGACCGTGGTCTCGGCGCGGCGGGTGCGGATCGCGGGGATCGTCACCGACGAGGTCGAGGCCGAGGTCAGCGCATAGGACACCGTGATCGCATTGTCGTTCGACAGCTCCGACACCTCCGTCATCACCCGCAGGCTGATGCGTCCTTCGCTGAGCACGACGGGCGTGAAGTTGAGCGAGATGCCGAACTTCTTGTAGGTGATCGAGGTGCTGCAGACCCGCGTGGTGGGATCGCAGGAATAGCCGCCGGGAATCGGGAATTCGCCGCCGGCGATGAAGGTCGCGGACTCACCGGAAATCGCGGTCAGATTGGGCTCGGCCAGCGTCTTGGTCACGCCCGCCGTCTCCATCGCGCGCATCGTCGCCGAGACCGACGACAAGCCGCCGCCGGTGGCGGAGAGGCCGTTGGTGCCGACCAGCGACCTGCCATAGGCGGTGAACGGGTTGGTGTTGTTGAAGTTCACGACAGCGGTGCCGTAGGTCATGCTGGCGCTGAGATCGATGCCGAGCTGCTTGACGATCTCGCGCCGGACCTCCGACACGTTGACCTTCAGCATCACCTGGTCGCGGCCGCGCACGACGATCGAGTTGACCACCTTGTCGGCACCGCCGACGAGGCGAGCGGCGATCTCGCTGGCCTGCTGCGCCTCGACCGGGCTCGACACCGAGCCGGTCAGGATCACGCCCTCGCCGACGCCGTCGATCTTGACGCCGGGAATGCTCTGGCTCAGCGCCTGGCGCACGCCGTTGAGATCGCGCTTGATCGCGATGTCATAGGCCGCGACCTGCTGTCCCTCGCCGTCGAAGAACACGACGTTGGTCTGGCCGACCGCCGCGCCGATGATGTAGGCGCGCCGGGCCGAACGGACGACGGCGTTGGCGACCTTGGGATCGGCGACCAGCACGTCCTTGACGTCCTGCGGGAAGTCGACGACCACGGACTTGCCGATGCCGAGCGAGAGGAAGCGAACCTTCGACGACCCGACCGACACCACAGGCGTCTCCAGCCTGTCGTCAGCCGCCTTCACCGGCGTCAGCGCCGGATTGAGCGCGAGGCCGATCACGGCCGATGTCGATAGCGCGCGGACGACCCACGTCCCGAATTTTGCGCGTTGATGCCCACCCATCATCTTCCTCGTCCTTTCGGTCACTTCTGCGCCGTGAGCGAGCTCGTGATCCCATAGCGAATGATCTCGATGGCGCTGCCCCGTCGCGCCATCTGCTGCTGCTGTTGCTGCATCTCGGTCTTGTTGCCGTCGGCGGCGTTCACGTCGGCGATGCTGCGCAGCGCCAGCGCCAGCGAGCCGGCCTGTCGCGCGCGTGCCAAAGTCTCGGCCTGCTCGGGCTTGAGCTCGAGCGTCACCGTCTTGCCGACGACGGTGTTCTGGCCTTCCTTCTCCTTCGGCGCCTGGTCGATCGCGAGCACGCGGACGTTGGAGAGAATGATCTCGGAGCTGACGAAGTCGGCGGCACCGGGCTTGTCCGGATTCTTGTCGCGCTTCGACAGGATGACGTCGACGCGGTCGTTCGGCAGGATGAAGCCGCCGGCGCCGGTCTCGGGCGAGATCTCGGTGGAGATCGCGCGCATGCCTGCAGGCAGGATCGCCGCCATGAAGCCGGAGCCGTCCGCCTTCACCAGCTTCTGCTCGCGGATCGGCTCGCCGATCACGAACGGCGAGCGGGCGATGGTGCCGACCAGCTGATTGGCCGCCTCGGGACGGTCGCCGCGCCGGATGAAGATGTTGCTCGCGGCCTCGGGCCAGGTCTGCCAGATCAGGTCGCCGGGCTTGATCGCCTGACCGAGCCCGATGTCGTTCTTGGCGACCAGCACCTCGACCGTCGGCAATTGCACGACCGGCGCCGCCGGCGTCTGCCGCTGGCCGTCGGAATTGCTGACCAGATAGGCCGCAACGCCGCCCGCGCCGAGAGCGATGGTTAACACCACGATGCGTGCGGTCATCATACGCGTGACTACTTTGCTTACTCATACGCCTGGGGCGACGCGCGAGCCGACTGACAGCCGTCCCCCTCACTTACGACTAAGCGGCAATAGTATATGCGAAATTGAACAGCATAGGCGGCAGCCGCTGCCGTGCGGACCGATTGCGCAAGTGGTGAACAGGTTGTTAGCGAGCAAATAGCGAAACGACACGAACGTGTTAGCTGTTTGCTGGCAGCGCGGTTGCTCGCGCTGATAGTTGCTCGCCTGATTGAATGAAATTGTGAGTTGCAGCCGCGCCTCGGTGGCCGCGCGTTAGGATGAATCATTGACTAATCACGTTGAACGCGAACGCGCGCACATCGTGAGACGGTGTGCGTCGTGACGCGATCGCGCCGCGGCTGATGCGATCAGCCGTTCGTGCCTGGGACGAACACGTGCCGCGCCCTACCGTAATCTGACGGGCCGGCATTTTCAGAAAGCGGAAACGGGTTGGACATACGATTCCGTTGAGCGGGATTTCCGTTTCGGATTCAGATTTCCTCAAGAATTTGCGCGCACGGTCCGGGGCATGGCGGCTTTGCCCATTTCGAGTTAGTTCGACCGAAAATGCACGCAGAAATTGTAACAGGCATATCGTGCCTCGGCGGGGGCCGGGCCATCGGGGACATCATGGGTTCGAGGGGAGACGTGCAATGTCGGTTGCTCGATTCCTGAAGCAGCGCGCGGTCAGGATTCAGACGGTCGGGTCCTACACGCTCTCGAACTGGTATTCCCCGGAAGGACGGCTGCGATCCTTCGCCTGCCGCACCACGCGGGTGTCGCCGTTTCGCGCGCTACTCGAGGTGCCCGTGGTCGGCAAGGTCGGCGATCGTCTGACCTCGTATTTCCGCGACTTCGGCAAGTTCGAAGGCGAGATCAGCGACACCGTGCATGGCGGCTTTCTGCTCGAGCTGGAGATGACGCGCGCCGAGCGCGCCAAGCTCGCCGAGAAGCTGGTCTGGCTGGAGAAGAAGCAGAAGGATCCGTCGATCCGCGACTCCCGCCGCGATGCGCGCTTCGTGCCGAACTCGCCGCATTCGGCGCTGACGCTCGCCGACGGCCGTTGCATCCCGTGCTTCGTGATCGATGCCTCGATGTCGGGCGCGGCGGTCTCGGCGGAGATCCAGCCGGAGATCGGCACGCCGCTGGCGGTCGGCAGCTGCATCGGCCGCGTCATCAGGCATTTCCCCAGTGGCTTCGCCGTCCGCTTCGTCGACCAGTTGGCCGGCGCCAACGAGCTCGAGCGGCGGGTGATCACGCCGCCGGCGCGCCCGATGCGGCGGAAGCTCGTGGCCCACGGCGATGACCGCCTGATCGGGGCGCCCGAGGACTTCTTCCTGGTGTGACGGCGGCGCTCCTGCGGCGTTCGACGGCGGCCGCTCCGGCCTGCGCGGTTTCGCGTATGGAGCGAAGGCGGGTATCGCGGCATGGGAACTGGCGGCCGTCCGCACGGTTAACGCGATGTTAATCGGCATCGTGAAAGCTTGCGTTGCCGGGTGCATTGCCAGGAGGACCAGTCCCATGGAGGCCCAGAAGACCGCGGTGGATGCCATCGTCGTCCTCACCGGCTGCGACCGCGACGCGGTGGCCGTCTTCATCCGCCGCATGTATCTCGCCGGCGTCCGGGACCCCAAGCGGCTGACCTTCAAGGGCCTGCAGGAGCTGACGCGGGCCTAGCGCGATTGCAAGCCCGGGCCGGCGGCTGTTGCAGCCGGGTCACGCCGTAGAACTTTCAACCCCGATTCCCGTTCACAACCCATGTGCGAAGGGATGCGGACGGCCGCGCTTGCGGCTAAATTGAGGCGCTTGGCCGGCATCAGAGCACCCCTTCGATCTCGCCCAGAAGGCGACACATCTGCGCAACACGCTCTGAGCGGCCGGATCATGGGTCCCGGACATGCTTAGACAGCTCTTCGCGCCACAGCTCATCGGCCTCTACATCCTGATCGGGGCCACCCTCTACGTCCACTTCCGCGGCAAGCAGCGGCTGCGCTTCGCCCGCCAGCTCGGCGACCACTCGACCTATCTCGCCCCCTACAACGTGCTGATGTATGCCGGCTCGGCCGTGCCCAACACGCCGGTCATCCCGGTCGAGCAGTTTCCCGAGCTGAAGACGCTCACCGACAATTGGCAGGAGATCCGCGAGGAGGCGATACGCCTGTTCGACGAGGGCTTCATCCGCGCCGCCGCCGCCAACAACGACTGGGGCTTCTACTCGTTCTTCAAGAGCGGCTGGAAGCGCTTCTATCTGAAATGGTACGACGACTTCCTGCCGTCGGCGCGCACGCTGTGCCCGAAGACGGTCGAGCTGCTCAACGCCATCCCGAACGTCCACGGCGCGATGTTCGCGATGCTGCCGCCTGGCGGCAAGCTCGGCGCCCACCGCGATCCCTTCGCCGGCTCGCTGCGCTATCACCTCGGCCTGGTGACGCCCAACTCCGACAAGTGTCGCATCCTTGTCGACGGCGTGCCCTGCGTCTGGCGCGACGGCGAGGCCTTCATGTTCGACGAGACCTTCATCCACAGCGCCGAGAACGCCACCGACGTCAACCGCATCATCCTGTTCTGCGACGTCGAGCGCCCGATGAAGCTCGGCTTCATCGCCGCCATCAACCGCTGGGTCAGCCACCACATCGTCAAGGCCTCGGCTACGCAGAACGTCGAGGGCGAGCATGTCGGCGTGCTGAACAAAGTGTTCGGCAAGCTGTACGAGTTTCACCTCGCGACGCGGAAGGTGAAGGCGTGGAACAGGACGGTGTACTATGCGGCGAAGTACACGCTGACAGTCGTCATCGTCGGCGCGATCGTGGTGTCGGCGTTTCGGTAAGGGACGCAGTAGGGCGGATTAGCGGAGCGTAATCCGCGGCTTCGTGTTCGCGAAAGGACGGCGGATTACGCCTTCGGCTCATTCGCCCTACGCACCTACGCCGCCGCGCGGCCCGCCTCCCACAACGCGAGCACATCGTCCCGGGTGATCCCGCGCGTGATGAACACGATGCGTGACCGGCGGTCGGCGTCGGGCCATGCGGGAAGCGCGACCGGCGGGTGGAAGACATGGTGCACGCCGTGGATCACCACCGGTGTCGCTTCTCCGTGAAGATTCAGGATGCCCTTCACCCGCAGCAGATCCTCGCCACGCACCTTCCGAAGATAGGCGAGCCAGTCCGACACGGTCATCCAGTCCAGCGGCTCGTCGAATGCGATCATGAAGCTCGTGACCGACGACTCATGAGCATGGCCGTGCTCCACGTCGCCGTGATCGAGATGGCTGTGATGGGCATGATCATGGTGGGCGTCGGCGCAATGCGCGTGCGCTGCTTCGCGGCCCTCCGAGAAGGCGTGCTCGTTGAGCCAGCGCGCCACGTCGACCGCCTTCTTCTCGGGATCGATCAGCGCAGCCCCGAACAGGTCAGCAGGATCGATCTCGCCATGGCTCACGCGTTCGATCCTGACGCCCGGATTGAGCCGCCGCAGCCGCCGCTCCAATGCGGCAACATCGCTGACCAGGTCAGACTTGGTGACCAGCAGCCGGTCGGCCAGCGCGACCTGCTTGACTGCCTCATACTGGCGGTCGAGCTGATGCGCGGCATTGACGGCATCGACCGTCGTCACGACCGTGTCGAGGCGCACGAAGTGCGAGACGAGAGGATTGTTCAACAGCAGCTGGAGGATCGGGGCGGGATCGGCAAGGCCGGTGGTCTCGATGAGGATGCGCCGGAACGGCGGAACCTCGGCCCGGTCCCGCCGCACCAGCAGCGCGCGCAACGTCTCTTCCAGGTCGCTGCGGATCGTGCAGCACACACACCCACTCGCGAGAACGGCAACCTCGCCGTCGACGCGTTCGACCAGCAGATGGTCAAGAGAGATCTCGCCGTATTCGTTGATGATGACGGCGCTGTCGTTCATGTCATCGTGGCGCAGCAGGCGATTGAGCAGCGTCGTTTTGCCGCTGCCGAGAAAGCCGGTGATCAACGACACGGGCAAGCGCTGGGCTGACTTGTCGCTCTCGAACAGACTCATCGTGCTTCCACCCGCTGTCTTGTTTTTGTCGCTGGACATCAGACTAACGGAGGAGGAGCATGGCGAGAATGATTTTTTAAGGCCCAGCAAATGGGCGCAACTGGGAGGCGACGATGGACGACGGGGTCAAGAGTCAGCAGACCAATCAGGATCGGGACGAGGGACCGGCCACCGATCGCCGCACATTGCTGCGCACGGCAGGTCTCGCCGGCGCCGCGGGCGCGGCGCTTGCGGGCTCCATGCACGGCAAGTTCTCGCTGGCGCCGGTCAGCGAAGCGCAGGCGCAGGCCGCGCCGATGCCGAAAGGAACCGACAAGCCGTGGTGGCCGTCGAAATGGGGCAAGGACGACGAGGCCGGCGCGTCCAACCACATGACGCCCGAGAAGGTGCTCGACACCGTCAAATGGATCAAGGACGGCAAGATCTACAAGATCGGCCGCGTCTACGAGACCGGCATGCCGCTGTTCGGCGCGCGGGTGTTTGCGTTGCGGATTCCCGGCAGCCCGACCGGCGGCCCGTTCGGGGATAACCGGCTGGTCTATCACGACGAGTTTCTTGCCACCGAGATCGGCCAGACCGGCACCCAGTTCGACGGTCTCGGTCATATCGGACTCCAGCTCGGCAAGGACGGCGACAAGAGCGAGATGAAATTCTACAACGGCTTTTCCGCAGCGGAGATCAGCGACGCCTACGGCCTCAAGAAGCTCGGCGTCGAGAAGCTGAAGCCGCTGTTCACTCGCGGCCACCTCGTCGACATGGTCGCTCTCAAGGGCGGCATGATGGACGCCGGCCAGGAAATCACCGCGGCCGACATCAAGGCGGCCCTGCAGAAGCAGAACATGAGCGAGGCCGACATCAAGCCGGGCGACGCGATCTTCTTCCACACCGGCTGGGGCTCGCTGTGGATGAAGAACAATGACCGCTTCAACAGCGGCGAGCCCGGCATCGGCCTCGACGCCGCCAAATGGGTGATCGAGAAGGATCTCGCACTCACCGGCGCCGACACCTGGGCCGTCGAGGTCGTCCCCAATCCCGACAAGTCGCTCGCCTTCGCTGTCCATGCCGAACTGCAGACCAAGCACGGCATCCTCAACCACGAGAACCTGGTCTTCGACGAGCTGATCGCCGCGAAGAAATACCAGTTCGTCTATTCCTTCACCCCGTCCCCCATCAAGGGCGCCACCGGCAGCAACGGCTGCCCGATTGCGATCACGTGAGCCGGGGCGCCGACCTTTCGGTGAGAAACGGAGTAGGGCGGATTAGCGAAGCGTAATCCGCCGTTCTTCGCCGTGAAACGCGGCGGATTACGCCTTCGGCTAATCCGCCCTACGAGCTACGAGCTTGTTATCCCGTAAGGTCCGGTCGCCAGCCGATCCGTCGAAGGTGCTTTCGCACTTCATCGCGAAGCATGTTTAGTTCGGCAGTTGGTATCATCTGGTCCCAATATTGAAAGTCCTCCATTTCCTCGCCTTGTCCCCTCAGGCCAGCGACCAGACAAGCTGCCTCATCCCGACGAAAGTAGTAGTAATCGGTTCTGCCACCATCGAGGCGGACATAGTCCACCTGGCTCATTTCGGCCACGACAGCTAGGGCAAAGTCGGCATTAGTCAAGGCGTTCACGAAAGCCGGATCGGAAGCGAGATCGCTTCCAAGAGTGGGGGCGCCATCTACGGCGGGCGGCTCGTAGGGGGACGGGTCATCAACGTCAATGAAGGCGACATCATTCTCCGTGATCTCGACTTTGCCAGTCTGATATTTTCGTGGAGGATCATCCGCAGTCCGCCTCCAAAGCATGCCGTAATTCTTTTTCAGCGCCTTCGTGCGACGGGCGTCAGCAAGCCGTACATTCCAGGCCTGCCGCGGCTTACCCAAAAGCCAGGAAACAATCGCAGGTCCGTGCTGCGTTCGCCAACACATCGGACCTTGCCAAATCGTTGGTGCCAGCCTCACCTTGTCTCTCACCGCGGCCAGCGCTCGCGCCAAAAGCTCGTCGTCATTCAAGGGCGTCCGCGCGCCATCGATGAACCAACCTCCGGGTAGCGGATCTTTAAGAGAGATAAGCTCGCCGTATTCAGAATCGCTCGGATCGCGAACGAGATGCTCGATCATGTTCTCAGGGTATTTTTCGGCTGGCATTGCAACTACCGGAACGAAGAAGCGAGTGGAGACCTTTCTTGATACGCTGCAAGATAGCATGAGAAATGGCAGGTCGCCGAAGATGCCTTCTGCCGCTGGTTAACACCTCAACTCGAGTGGGACCTGAGCAATGCTTGGTATTCGACCGGTTGAGCGGCTATCGTCGTTTAGGTATCAGCTACCATTGGCGCCCTGCGGCGCTTGGGCCCCGTCGGGCAAATCACGCCCTAATCTGAAAACCAGTCAATAGATTCTGAAAAACAAAAATAGCTTGACGATTTATCAAAATCAGCATTACAGTCCCGCCCATCCCGTTGCACGGTAGGGGACGGTTCGCGGTCGTCACGGACGTTGGCAGCGGGAGGCGGTGGACGCGGGGCGGCGGCGTGCTGTTAGCACGGACGAACGCCCGTCTCGCGGACGGTGAAGGCGTGTGGTTCTGACACTCCGAAGCTAGTGTCAACTTGGCGACGACGCCTAGCGGCGTCGCGTCGAGGATGGTGGCCAGAAAGCCCGGTGCACCAGGAAGAGCGCGTTATAGCCTGTTAAAACCATCGCGCGGGGAAGGCCGGGTGTGTTCGGCCAGACCTGTGGTGACTGCCGCCTGCTTTTTTGTTTGCAGGCGGGCCACGGGCGCGGCCAGCGCCCGGCCTTCCCTGCGCCCTCCATTTGGAGAGGGCGGGAATTGGAGCATCACTCGGGCGCGGAATGCGTCGCGAGAAGGTGGATGCTCGTTCCCTGATCAGCCCGATGCTGTTTGAGATTGTGGATCAGTGTTGCTGCTTGCGTCATTGCGAGCGCAGCGAAGCAATCCAACGTCCTCGTGACGCCCTGGATTGCTTCGCTGCGCTCGCAATGACGGAGTTTGGGGCGGGCGCTCTGCCAAGCCACCAGGTGTCATCGTCCGCGGAGGCGGACGATCCAGTATTCCAGAGGCGGTGGTGATGAATCGAGTAGCCGCGGCGTACTGGATGCCCGCCTTCGCGGGCATGACAGCTGTGGAAAAGGCCGCGCAGCAGCGCGGCCTTGCAGATATCGAGTTTTGAACGGCTTACGCCGCCGCCGGCCCGATCGACACCTTCAGCGTGCCGATGCCGTCGACGCCGCACTCGATCTTGTCGCCGGCCACCACCGCGGCGACGCCGGCCGGGGTGCCGGTCATGATGATGTCGCCGGCGGCGAGCTCGACCTGCTGGGAGAGCTTCCAGATGATCTCCGGCACGTTCCAGATCAGCTCGGAGAGGTCGCCGGTCTGGCGCTCGGTGCCGTTGACCGACAGCCAGATCTTGCCCTTCGACGGGTGGCCGATCTTGGACGCGGGCACCACCGCGGAGCAGGGCGCGGAGTGGTCGAAGGATTTGCCGACCTCCCAGGGGCGCTGCATCTTGCGGGAGGCGAGCTGCAGGTCGCGGCGGGTGAGGTCGATGCCGACGGCGTAGCCGTAGACGTGGTCGAGCGCCTTGTCGGTCGGGATGTTCAGGCCGCCGCTCTTGAGCGCGACCACCAGCTCGACCTCGTGATGCATGTCCGTGGTCAGCGGCGGGTAGGGGATCACCGCGCCCTCGGACGCCAGCATGTCGGCGTGCTTCGCAAAGAAGAACGGCGGATCGCGCTCGTCATTGCCCATCTCGCGGATGTGCTCGAGATAGTTGCGGCCGACGCACCAGATGCGGCGAACGGGAAAAACGCCGGCTTCGCCCACCACGGGCAGCGACGGTTGCGGCAGGGCCGGAATGACGGTGGAGGCGCTCATGAAACGATCTCGGGTGCGGTGAAATGGGCGGGTCAGGAGGTGGCGGTCATGGGGATGACGTTCGGCCCCATGTCGCGCTGTTGCAGGCGGAAGAACGAAGCATAGCGGCCGCCACGGCGCAACAGATCGTCATGCCGGCCGCGCTCGACGATGTCGCCGGCCTCGACCACCAGGATGGCGTCGGCGTTCATGATGGTGTGCAGGCGATGCGCGATGACGATGGTGGTGCGATTCTGGCAAAGATGCTCGATCGCCTCCTGCACCTGCCGCTCCGACTCGGAGTCCAGTGCGGCGGTGGCCTCGTCGAGCAGGATGATCGGCGCGTTGCGGATCAGCGCACGCGCCACCGCGATGCGCTGGCGCTGGCCGCCGGAGAGCTGGGTGCCGTGCTCGCCGACCGGCGTGTCGTAGCCGAGCGGGAAGCCCATGATGAAGTCGTGGGCGCAGGCCGCCTTCGCTGCCTCGACGATCTCGGCCTCGGTCGCGCCCGGCTTGCCGAAGGCGATGTTGGCGCGGATGCTATCGCGGAACAGGTAGACGTCCTGGCCGACATAGGCGGTCTGCTCGCGCAGGGAGCGGCGCGACACGTTCGAGATCGACTGACCGTCGATCAGGATGTCGCCCGCGGTCGCCTCGTAGAAGCGAAGCAGCAAGGCCAGCACCGTCGACTTGCCGCCGCCGGACGGGCCGACCAGCGCGGTGACCTTGCCGGGCTCGGCGACGAAACTCATGCGGTTGAGCACCGGCTCGTTGTCGCGATAGGCGAAGGAGACGTCGCGGAGCTCGATCCTGGCCTGCGTCAGCTTCAGCGCCGGCTTGTCGTCGTCAGGCTGCTCGCTGGCCGGGCTGTCGACCACTTCGAGCAGCATGCGCGCGCCGACGAGCTGGCTGTTGAGATCGATGTTGAGCCGCGCCAGCCGCTTGGCCGGCTCGGTCGCCATCAGGAAGGCGGTCATGAAGGAGAAGAACTGGCCGGGCGTGGCGTTGAGCGCGACCACGGCATAGCCGCCATACATCAAACAGCCGGCCACCGCGAAGCCGCCGAGCATCTCCATCAGCGGGTTGGAGCGGTTGGAGACGCGGGCCATCTTGTTGGCGTTGCGCTCGACCACCGCGATGTTCTCGTCGATGCGGGCGCGCATCGCGTCCTCGAGCGTGAACGCTTTCACGGTGCGGATGCCCTGCAGCGATTCCTGCATCGTCTCGAGGATGTCCGCATTGCCGGTGAACTGGCTGTGGGCGAGGCCCTTGATGCGCTTCACCAGCTTGCGCAACACCAGCATGGCCGGCGGCACGACGACCAGGCCGAGCAGCGACATCCAGGGATCCTGCGCGACCATCACGGCGATCATGCTGATGAGCAGCAGCAGGTCGCGGCCGATCGCGTTGATCAGCATGGTCAGGACGTCGGTGATCGACTTGGCACCGGCGGTGAGGCGCGCGAGGAACTCGGACGAGTGACGCTCGGAGAAGAAGCTGATGCTCTCGCTCATCAGCTTGGCGAACAGCTGGCGCTGGTTATTGGCGAGGATGGCGTTGGAGATTTTCGACAGGATGACGGCGTAGCCGTAGGTCGAGACGCCCTTGACGAACAAGAGCAGCACGGTGACGCCGGAGAGCACCGCGATGCCGGGGATGCTCTTGTCGACATAGGCCTTGTTGATGACCTGGCCGAGGATGTAGGCGGCGCCGGCGCTGGCGCCGGCCGAGACCGCCATCAGCGCGAAAGCGGTGAGATAGCGACGCCAGTAGAGGATGCCCTGTTCCATCACGAGGCGGCGGATCAGGATCGCGGCGCCATAGGGATCGTCGGTGATCTTCTTCGGAAATTCGGCCATTCTGGTCCCTGGCCGCCGGGACAAATCGCCGGGCGGACAGCAGTGCTTGCCCGCTCGGGGCGGCTTTTTCAAGCCCCCCGGCGTCCGGCTAAGTCGTTGATTCTAGGCCGAGGCCCGCTGCAGCGTGCCGCTGTGGCGTTCCAGGAACAGTTTCTCCTCCCAGGTCAGGGCGTGGGCGGCGATTGTTTCCAGATCGTCATAGGTCGGGGTCCAGTCGAGCAGCGCCTTCAAACGGCTGGTGTCGGCGACCATGCTCATGATGTCGCCGGGGCGGCGCGGCGCGTATTGGACGGGAATGGCGCGGCCGGAGACGCGCCGGACGGCCTCGATGGTCTCGAGCACGGAATAGCCGCGGCCGTACCCACAATTCAGCGTGACCGAGCCGCCGCCGGTGCGCAGATAGGCCAGCGCGGCGCGGTGCACCTGGACGAGATCGCAGACATGGATGAAATCGCGGATGCAGGTGCCGTCGGGGGTCGGATAGTCGGTGCCGAAGACGTCGATCTTGGCGCGCTGGCCGGTCGCGACCTCCATCGCGATCTTCATCAGATGCGTCGCGCCGACGGTGGCAAGCCCGCTGCGCCCGAACGGATCGGCGCCGGCGACGTTGAAGTAGCGCAGCACCACGTAGTTGAGGTCATGCGCCGAGGCGACGTCATGCAGGATGATCTCGGCCATCAGCTTCGAGGTGCCGTAGGGCGAGGTCGGACGGGTCGGCGCGCTCTCGGGCACCGGCACCTCGTCCGGATTGCCGTAGACGGCCGCGGTCGAGGAGAACACGAAGCGGCTGACGCCGCGCTTGACCGCCGCATTCAACAGGCTGCGCGTGGTCATCGTGTTGTTGCGGTAGTACAGCAGCGGATCGCGCACCGATTCCGGCACCACGACCGAGCCCGCCAAATGGATGATGCTGTCGACGCCGTGCTGGCTGATGACGCCATCCACGAGATTTTCATCGCCGGCATCGCCGATGAACAGCGGCACGCCGTCCGGGACGAATGCGGAAAAGCCGGTCGAGAGGTTGTCGATCACCACGACGCTTTCGCCGGCTTCCGCCAGCGCCAGCACCATGTGGCTGCCGATATAGCCGGCGCCGCCGGTCACGAGCACGGTCATTGTTTGACACGATCCCTGTTTGTTTTCCGGCAAACTAACGCCGGCGAAGTGAAGGACCTCTTGCGTGCATAGCGAACTGGCGGCGATGCTTAATGTTGCGTATAGGGAACCGCTGCAATTGGAGTGAGTGGTGCAAGCCGAGCGTGTTTCTGCCGCCGATCTCGACGTGATCGTGCCCAACCTGCACCGGCGCTATTCCGGCGTGACGGCGACCAACCGGATGGTGGCGCCGAAGCTGGCGCAGCGCGTGCGCGCCGCCTGGCTCGGCTCCTACGCGCCGGATGGGATTGCGCGGATCGGTGCGAGCGATCTCTTCAAGCTGTGGGGTCGGCGGCGGCCGCTGATCTGGCACGCGCGCCGCAACAACGAGATGATCGTCGGCGTGATCATGCGCGCGCTCGGCTGGCCGTTCAAGCTGGTGTTCACCTCGGCCGCGCAGCGCCATCACAGCTGGATCACGCGCTGGCTGATCCGCCGCATGGACGCGATCATCGCGACCAGCGACATCTCGGCGTCCTATCTGAAGCGCGACGCGACGGTGATCACGCATGGCGTCGACACCGAGATCTATACGCCGCCAGCGGATCGCGCCGCGGCCTTCGCCGAGAGCGGACTGCCGGGAAAACATGCCATCGGCTGCTTCGGCCGCGTCCGTGCGCAGAAGGGCAGCGATGTGTTCGTCGCCGCGATGTGCCGGCTGCTGCCGCGTTTTCCGGATTTTTCCGCCGTGCTGGTCGGCGCCGTGACGCCCGAGCAGATGCCGTTCGCGAGCGAGCTGAAGAAGCAGATCGCCGCCGCGGGCCTGGAGCAGCGCATCGTCATCACCGGCGAGCTCGACATCGCCGACGTGCAGCGCTGGTACCAGCGTCTCACGATCTACGCCTTCACCTCGCGCAACGAAGGCTTTGGTCTCACGCTGATCGAGGCGATGGCGGCAGGAGCGGCGCTGGTCGCGGCGCGCGCCGGGGCGGCGGAGATCGTGGTCGAGGACGGCATCACCGGCGTGCTGGTGCCGCCGGGCGACGTCGATGCGCTGGTCGCTGCGCTCGAACCGTTGATGCGTGATCCGGATGCGGCGCGGGCGATGGGCGAGCGGGCGCGGCAGCGCGTGGTGGAGAAGTTCAGCCTCGAGGCCGAGGCCGACAAGATCGCCGCCGTTTATCGGCGACTGGTCTGAGCGATGATGTCGGCGACGAACGCATCGAGATCGCCGCCGGCGAACAGGAAGCCGGGCAGGCCGGCCGCCTCGGCGGCGGCGATGTCCGAGGTGCGATCGCCGATCACGAAGCTGCCCTCGCGCCTGATGGGCCAGTGCTGCATCAGGTCGAGGATCATGCCGGGCGCCGGCTTGCGCCAGGGATGCTCGCGCAGATAGCGCTCGACCGAGCCTTCGGTGTGGTAGGGGCAATAGCGGATGTCGTCGATCACAGCCCCCTGCGCCGCGAGCTCCGCCCGCATCCAGTCGTGCAGACCCACGACGTCGTCTTCGCTGAACAGACCGCGGGCAACCCCGGACTGGTTGGTGAAGAGGAAGACGTGATAGCCGGAGTCATTGAGGCGCCGGATCGCGTGGGCCACATTCGGCATCCAACGGATGCGCTCGCGCGAGCCGATGTAGTTGTCGTCGTGATTGATGACGCCGTCGCGGTCGAGAAACGCCGCCGGCTTGAGCTGAGCAGTCGTCATCTAGCCCTCGTCCTGCATCAGCGCCGCTTCGATCACCTCGCAGATACCGTGGGCCGTCGCGAGGTGGATCTGCTGGATCAGCGGCGTGTCGTCGCTCGGCGCCACCAGCATCTCGTCGCACGATTCGCCCATCGCGAGGCCTTTGGCGCCGGTGAAGCCGACCGTGACCAGCCCGCGCTCGCGCGCCTTGCGCAGCGCATTGAGGATGCTCGGCGAGCGGCCGGAGGTCGAGATCGCCAGCAGCACGTCGCCCGGTGTACCGAGCCCTTCGACCTGGCGGGCGAAGACATGATCGAAGCCGTAGTCGTTGCCGATCGCGGTCAGCGCCGAGGTGTCGGTGGTCAGCGCGATGGCGGCATAGGCCGGCCGCTCCTGCTTGTAGCGGCCGACGATCTCGGCCGCGATATGCTGGGCGTCCGCCGCGCTTCCGCCATTGCCGACGATGAGCAGCTTGTGGCCGCCGCGCAGCGCCGCGATGATCCTCGCCGCGATCCGTCGGGCGCTGGCGAGCATCGCGGCATCGTCGGCGGCGCGCTCCATGGCGGCGCGGGAGCGGGCGAGATGGTTGGCGATCGGGTCGGGGGCGCGGGTCACGTGGCGGCTCGGGTTACGTCAGGGCCGGTGTATGGGGCGCGGTGCCGCTTCGCAAGCTAGTGCGCGACCGGTATGGCCGCGTCAGCAAGGATCCGCTGGGCGATGGTGGCAACATCGGTCGCCGGAATGTCGCGCATGCAGCGGTGGTCGTTCATCCGGCAGACCGGGCGGTGGCAGGGCTGGCAGGGGACCTGTGTCCTGGTCTGGACCGTCGCCGCAAGACCGTTCAGCGGCGCCCAATGGTAGGGGCTGGTCGGACCGAAGATACCCATGGTCGGCGTCCCCAGCGCCGCGGCGATGTGCATGAGCCCCGAATCATTGGAGATGGCGACGCCGGCCGCGGCCATGGCCAGGATACCGTTGCGCAAGTCGGTTCCAGTCAGGTCGCGGACGGCCGGTCCGCCGGCGGCGACGATCTCGGTGGCCAGCGCCTTCTCGCCGGGGCCGCCGACCACCCAGACGTCGAGGCCGGCATTGCGCAACAGCCGGGCGGCCTCGCCGTAATAGGGCCAGCGCTTGGCGGCACCCACCGACCCCGGTGCCAGCGCCACGGCCGGGCGGTTCCCCAGGTCATTGGCCTCGCGCCAGCGCGCGACGTCCTCCGGCGGCACCCGCAGCTGCGGGACCGGCCATTCCGGCGGCAGCGGCGCCCCGTCGGGCAGCGCCAGCGCGGCATTCTTGTCGATGAAGCGGGGCAGCGCCTTCTCGCCCCAGCGCCAGCGATTGAGCAGGCCGAAGCGAACCTCGCCGACGAAGCCCACCCGCTCGGGGATGCCGGCCAGCGCCGGTGCCAGCGCCGATTTCCAGGTTCGCGGCATCACCAGGGCGGTCCGATAGCGACGTTCGCGCAACATCGCGGCGAGCTGCCATTGCCGGCCGAGCGCCAGCCGGCTGCGCGGCAGATCCCAGACGATGCCGGAGCGGACCCCGGGCATGTAATCCACCAGCGGCGCGCACAGCGAGGTCACCAGCAGGTCGACCGGCCGGTTCGGCCAGCGCTCCTTGAGCACCCGCACGACGGTGTGGCCGCGCACGAAATCGCCGATCCACATATAGGGAATGATCAGGATCGGGCTGGTGTCCGCCGCGTCCACCTCGACCTTGGTCGAATTCGAATTCATTCTTTGTCTGCCTAGCTTTGGCGCGCTGGTAGCCGCTCGGCCGCCGCAGGTAAAGTGGGCCGAGCGAGCCGACACCAAAGCGCTTACACTTTGCCGTCGCATGCGCTACGCGAGGGCGGGGTTTTCGGGATCAGGACGGGTTGCTGAATGTTGCTGGTGACCGGCGGCGCCGGGTTTATCGGATCGAATCTGGTTGCGGCGTTGAACAACGCGGGACGCACGGATGTCGTCGTCTGCGACACGCTCGGCAGCGAGGGCAAGTGGCGCAACCTCGCCAAGCGGCAGCTGGCGGACGTCGTGCCGCCATCCGATCTGGGCGAATGGCTAAGGGGCCGTCGGCTCGACGCCGTCCTGCACATGGGCGCCATTTCCGCCACGACGGTCACCGACGGCGACCTCGTGATGGAGCAAAATTTCCGGAGTTCGCTGCGCCTGCTCGACTGGTGCACCGAAAGTTCCACGCCGTTCATCTACGCCTCGTCGGCGGCGACCTATGGCGACGGCGCGCAGGGCTTCGTCGATGAGCCGTCGCTGGCGGCGCTGAAGACGTTGCGGCCGATGAATCTCTATGGCTGGAGCAAGCATCTGTTCGACATGGCGGTCGCTGCGCGCGCCGAGCGCGGCGAAAGGCTGCCGCCACAATATGCCGGGCTCAAGTTCTTCAACGTGTTCGGTCCCAACGAATACCACAAGGGATCGATGATGAGCGTGCTGACCCGCCGCTTCGACGACATCAAGGCCGGGCACACCCTGCAACTGTTCAAGTCGCACCGTGAAGGCATCGCCGATGGCGACCAGCGCCGCGACTTCATCTACGTCGACGACGTCGTCCGCGTGATGCTGTGGCTGTTGGCCTCTCCCACCGTCTCGGGCCTGTTCAACGTCGGCACGGGACAGGCGCGCAGCTTCAAGGACATGATGCTGGCGGCCTATACCACGCTCGGTGCGACGCCCCGGATCGAGTACATCGACATGCCAGAAGCGATTCGCGGCAGCTACCAGTATTTCACCCAGAGCAAGGTCGACCGGCTGTTGGCCGCCGGCTACAACGGCGGCTTCACGTCGCTCGAGGACGCGGTCGCTGGCTATGTCCGAGACTATCTCGATTCCGCCGACCGCTTCCGCTAGACGATCTGGTTCTGACCACTCACCGAGACTGCCGCTGATGTTCGACTTTGACGATCTCTCGCAAGCGATCGCCCGCCAGACGGTGCTGTGCATCGGCGACCTCATGCTGGATGAGTTCGTCTACGGCGAGGTGTCGCGGATTTCCCCCGAGGCGCCGGCACCTGTCATCGCGGTTCAGCGCAGTGAGATCAACATCGGCGGCGCCGGCAACGTTGCGCGCAACATCGCCGCGCTCGGCGCCCGCTGCATCTTCGTCGGCCTCGTCGGGCAGGATGCGGCCGGCGACCAGCTGGAGGCCGAGCTCGCCAAGGAGGGCGGCATCGAGAGCGTGCTTGTGCGCGATCCCTCGCGGCCGACGACGCGCAAGGTGCGTTTCGTCTCCGAGCATTTCTCCACCCACATGCTGCGCGCCGACTGGGAGCGCGCCTCACCGGCGATCGGCGAGGTCGAGCAGAAGCTGATCGAGGCCATCCTGCCGCTGATTGCGCGGGCCGACATCGTGCTGCTGTCGGACTACGCCAAGGGCGTGCTCACCGCGCGCGTCCTGCGCAACGTGATCGACGCGACCCGCAAGGCCGGCAAGCGCGTGATCGTCGATCCCAAGAGCGCAAATCTCGCGATCTATCGCGGCGCGAGCGTGCTGACGCCGAACCGCAAGGAGTTTTCGGAAGCGACCCGCAGCCGGGCCGAAACCGAGCACGAGATCGCCGCGGCCGCGCAGGATGCGATCTATCTCGCCGACTGCGAGGCAATTCTGGTGACGCAGAGCGAGCGCGGCATGACGCTGGTACCGCGCGAGGGCGATCCGATTCACGTGCCGGCCTATCCCGTGAAGGTGCGCGACGTCTCCGGCGCCGGCGACACGGTTGTTGCCGTGCTTGCCGCGACGCTCGCGGCCGGCGCCGTCTGGGCGGATGCGTTGCGGATGGCGAGCGCCGCAGCGGCGGTGGCCGTCAGCAAGCAGGGCACCGCCAGCGTGACATCGGCCGAACTGCGCCGAAATATCCTGCCGCATGCCTATCGTGCCGCTGAGGAGAAGATCATCGAGAGCGATGACGAACTCGCCGCCCGGGTCGAGGTCTGGCGGGGAGAGGGCCTGCGCGTCGGCTTTACCAATGGCTGCTTCGACATTCTGCATCCTGGCCATGTCAAGGTGCTGACCGCGGCGCGCGCCGCCTGCGACCGTCTCGTGGTCGGGCTGAACAGCGATGCCTCTGTCAAGCGACTGAAGGGCGAGAGCCGCCCCGTGCAGGACGAGCGCGCGCGCGCCGAGGTGCTGGCCGCGCTCGAGGCGGTTGATGTCGTCGCCATCTTCGCGGAGGACACGCCGCTCCGCTTGATCGAGCTGGTCCGGCCAAGCGTGCTGGTCAAGGGCGGCGACTATACGCGCGAACAGGTGGTGGGGCACGAGGTCGTCGAAGCCGCCGGCGGCGAGGTGATTCTGATCGACATCCTGAAAGGGCACAGCACGACCGCGCTGGTCGATCGCGCCCGGAGCGAGGCGCAATGAGCACGCTCGCAGGTCATCCCGGCCCAGCGCTGCTGGCGCGCCGCTGGCGCGATCCGGCGGCGTGGCGGACGACGGTCGATGTCGTGGCGATCTTGCTCGCGGCGTCGCTGCCGTGGTCGACGTCGCTGGTGTCGATCCTGGGCGTGGTCATGCTGATCACGATGCTGCCGTTTCTCGACGTCGAGCGTCTGCTGCAGGTCCTGAAGCGGCCGACCTCGCTGGCGCCGATCGCGCTGTTCCTGTTGGCGCTGGTCGGAACGCTGTGGTCGGACGTGGCGTGGGGCGCACGGCTCTACGCGGTGGGACCGGCGGCGAAGCTTCTGGTGCTGCCCGCGCTGCTCTACCATTTCCAGCGGTCGGAGCGCGGGCTGTGGGTCTTCGCCGCGTTTCTCGCCTCCTGCGTGCTGATGGTCGTGGTGTCGACCGCGGTCGCGTTCAATCCTGCGCTCGCGCTCAAGGCCAATGCCGATCGCGGCATCTTCGTGAAGAACTACATCGACCAGGGCCAGGAGTTCTCGCTCTGCGCCGTGGCGCTGGCCTATCCGATCGCCCAGTTGCTGCGCGCCCGCCGCTTCCTTCCGGCCGGCCTGCTCACCGCGATCATGATCGCGTTCCTCGCCAACATGATCTTCATCGTTGTCTCGCGTACCGCGCTGGTGACGATCCCGATCCTGCTTGCGGTGTTCGGGCTGATCCACTTGAAATGGCGCGCCAACCTGCTGATCGCGGCCGGTGCCCTTGCGCTGGGTCTCGCTGCATGGACCGTGTCCCCGCAATTGCAGGGCAAGGTGGCGACGTTCACGAGCCAATATCAGGACTACAGGAACGATCGCGCCGTCACGTCGATCGGCGAGCGGCTCGAATTCTGGCGCAAGTCGTTGCGGTTCCTGGCCGACGCGCCGCTGATCGGACACGGCTCGGGCTCGACGCGTCACTTGTTCGAGCTGGCCGCGAGCGGGTCGCGCGACCTCTCCTCGAGCCAGGTCGTCGGCAATCCGCACAATCAGACGCTCTACGTCGCGGTCCAATGGGGAGCGTTCGGGATCGTCATTCTCTACGCGATGTGGGCCGTGCACCTCCTGCTGTTCCGCGGTGACGGGCTGGCGCCCTGGATCGGACTTCTCGTGGTCGTGCAGAACATCTTCACCTCGCTGTTCAATTCCCACATCTTCGATTTCCACGAGGGGTGGATGTATGTCATCGGCGTCGGCGTGGCCGGCGGCATGGTGCTGCGATCGAGGATAAAGCCCGATGCGGAGCCCGTCACAGCATGACGCGCCTCTCGCAACTCACCTCCCGAAACTTGCTGATCGCCGCGCATGACCTCCTGGTCAGCGTCGTCGCGCTGTTCGCGGCGTTCTATATCCGCTTCGAAGGCGCCAGCACCTTCTGGGAGCGGGTGCCGCTGCTCTTGCAGATCCTGCCGTACTTCATCGCCTTCAGCTTCGTCGTCTTCTACTTCTCGAACCTTCTGACGACGAAGTGGCGGTTCATCTCGCTGCCGGACGCGCTGAACATCGTCCGCGTCGCGACCGTGTTGACGCTGGCGCTGCTGGTGCTCGACTACATCATCGTCGCGCCGAACGTCCGCGGCACCTTCTTCTTCGGCAAGCTCACGATCATTCTCTATTGGTTCCTGGAGATCTTTGCGCTGAGCGCGCTGCGTTTCGCCTATCGCTACTTCCGCTATACGCGGGTGCGACGGCACGCTCGGTCCGAGGACGCCGCCCCCGCGCTCCTGATCGGCCGTGCGGCCGACGCCGAGGTCGTGCTGCGCGGCATCGAGAGCGGCGCGGTCAAGCGCATCTGGCCGATCGGCATTCTCTCGCCGTCGACCGCCGACCGGGGGCAGTTGATCCGCGGCGTGCCGGTGCTGGGCGGGATCGATGATGTCGAGGACGTCGCCGCCGACTTTGCCCGTCGCGATCGGCCGATCGCGCGCGCCCTGATGATGCCGACCGCGTTCGATCCGGACTGTCATCCGGAGACCTTCCTGATGCGGGCGCGCCGGTTGCGCCTGATCGTGAGCCGCCTGCCGTCGCTGGAGAGTGGCGATGCGCCAAGGCTCGCGCCGGTCGCGGTCGAGGACCTCTTGCTGCGGCCGAGCGAGAAGATCGACTACGGCCGGCTGGAAGCGCTGGTGCGTGGCAAAACCGTCGTGGTGACCGGCGGCGGCGGCTCGATCGGCGCCGAGATCTGCCAGCGCGTCGTGGCATTCGGCGCGGCGCGGCTGCTCATTCTGGAGAATTCCGAGCCGGCGCTCTATGCGATCACCGAGGCGCTCGCCGCCGATCCCGAGGCGAACGTCGCCGTCGAGGGGCGCATCGCCGACATCCGCGATCGCGACCGGGTGTTCGCGCTGATCGGCGAGTTCAAGCCGGATCTGGTCTTCCACGCGGCGGCGCTGAAACACGTGCCGATCCTCGAGCGCGACTGGAGCGAGGGCGTCAAGACCAACATCTTCGGCTCCATCAACGTGGCCGATGCCGCGGTGGCCTCAGGGGCCGAGGCCATGGTGATGATCTCGACCGACAAGGCGATCGAGCCGGTGTCGATGCTCGGTCTCACCAAGCGCTTCGCCGAAATGTACTGCCAGGCGCTGGATCGCCAGCTCGCCGACCGGCCGACGGGACGGCCGCCGATGCGGCTGATCTCGGTGCGATTCGGCAACGTGCTGGCGTCCAACGGCTCGGTGGTGCCGAAGTTCAAGGCGCAGATCGAGGCGGGCGGCCCCGTCACGGTGACGCACCCGGACATGGTGCGCTACTTCATGACCATCCGCGAGGCCTGCGATCTCGTGATCACGGCGGCCTCGCATGCGCTGGCGCCGCAGCGCCCGGATGTCTCGGTCTATGTGTTGAACATGGGCCAGCCCGTCCGCATCGTCGATCTGGCCGAGCGCATGATTCGCCTGTCCGGCCTGCAGCCCGGCTACGACGTCGAGATCGTGTTCACGGGCATCCGGCCCGGCGAGCGCCTGAACGAGATCCTGTTCGCGAGCGAGGAGCCGCCGGTCGAGATCGGCGTCGCCGGCGTCATGGCGGCGACCCCGAACGAGCCTCCGATGCAGACGCTGAAGGCATGGATCGCGGCGCTCGATCAGGCGATCGCGCGCAATGATCCGGTGACGATCAAGTCGGTGCTGAAGGATGCGGTGCCGGAATTCGGCTCGAGCGCGGCCTGAGTCTTCAATGGCGCCGCCGCGAGAAGCGGCTCAGCACCCAGGTGACGGCGCCGAGACCGAAGACGAGCAGGATGGCGTCGGCCGTCATGGAACGCTGCGCGACCGAGATGGCTGCGAGCGTCGCAAGCACGACATTGAGGATGAACACCTCGCTGACGACGCGCGAGACGGTGAAGCCGTTATCGGTGGCCTGTTGATAGAAATGCGTGCGGTGCGCCGCCCAGAATGACTCGCGCCGTGCCATCCGCCGCAACAGGGTGAAGGTGGCATCGATCAGATAATAGAGCGGCAGCAGCAGCGCCGCCGCGACGTAGCCCTGCCAGGCAAGATGGAGCAGGCCCCAGCCGAGCAGCAGCCCGATCGGCAGGCTGCCGACGTCGCCAAGAAAGACCTTCGCCACGGGACGGTTGAATGGCGCGAAGCCCAGCATGGCGCCGCTAAGTGCGGCGGCGATCGCCGTTGCCGGCCACGGCAGCAATCCGGACACGCCGAACAGGGCGAGAGTCGCCGTGATCGGCGCGGCCTCGGCCACGGTCATCAGGTCGAGACCGTCCATGAAGTTGACCAGGTTGACGAACCAGAGGCCAGCGATCAGCAGCAGCGTGCGCTCGATCGCCAGCGGGATCTGAAAGAGTCTGAGATCGTCCGGCGCGGTGAAGACCACCAGGCCGACGGCAAGCCCCTGCAGGACGAACCGCGGCAGCACGGGAATCGGCCTGATGTCGTCGACCAGGCCGACCAGCGCCAGCATCGGTGCCGCGATGAACAGCATGAGCAGCGGTGCAAAGCCCGTCACGGATGCAAAGGCGCCGCCGACCACAAGCGTTGCGCCGACGACGGCAATGCCGGCACCCTGGGGCGTCGGGATCTTGTGTGAGGAGCGCGCGTTGGGCCGCGCCAGCGCGTAGCGCTGCAGCACCGGGCGCAGCAGCACGATCAGCACACCGCACATTGCGGCCGCGAGCACGGCAATGGTGACGAGAATTGCGGCTGGATGGACGATCATCCGCGCGCGTCCGGCGCCGAGGTGAGGCGGTCATAGAGCGCGACCACCGAGCGGCCGATGATCCTGGCCGAGAGCTTGTCCTCGACCAGTTGACGGGCCGCCGCGCCATAGCCGGCGCGCAGCTCGGGCGAGGTCGCCAGCTGCGCCATGGCCTGCGCCAGCGCGGGCGCGTCCTCGACCGGCACGGAGAGGCCGGTCTGGCCGTGGATCGCGATCTCGCGGCAGCCGGGTGCATTGGTGGAGATCAGCGGCCGGGCGCAGGCGGCGGCCTCCAGCAGGCTGACCGGAAGTCCTTCGCGATGCGACGGCAGCACGGCGACGTGGCAGCGGCGCCAGAGCTCGGTGATGTCCTTGATCTGGCCGAGCAGGGTGATGCCGGGTTCCTTCCGCCAGGCCTCGACCTCCTCGGCCGAGACCGAGGCAGGATTGGCCGGATCAGGCGAGCCGGCGATCAGCAACTGGTCGTCGCGGCCCTGCTGGCGCAGCATGCGGTGCGCAGCGACCAGGGCGCGGACGCCCTTGTCGGTCAGCAGCCTTCCTGCGAAGCCGAAGGTGATCGGTCCGTCCGGCTCCGGCAGCGGCTGGAAGCGATCGGTGTCGACGCCCGAGCCCGGGATCAGCGTGATCTTGTCGCCCCGGACGCCCATGGCTTGAAGCGCCTCGCGATCATCCGGATTCTGCACCAGCACGCAGCTCGGTGCCCGGTTCATCAGCCGCGGCAGCAGCCACAGCAGGCCCTGCTTGAGCAGACGCGAGCGCCAGCTCGCCGACGTGAACACATAGCCGAGGCCGGTCATGGCGTTGACGACCGGAGTGGTGCGTCCGAGCGCGGCGAGCGATCCGAGCACGCTCGATTGCAACCCGGAATGATGCACCACGTCGGGGCTGATCGCAGCCTCGACGGCGCGGATCGCGCGGATCGTGGGCAGGGCTGATGACGGCGACAGCCCGCCGCGCTGGAATGGGATCGGATGCAGCATGAAGCGCTCGGCGGTGATCGCGGCGGCACCGGCATTGACATTGGTCGCGACATGCACCTCGTAGCCGGCGTCGCGCGCTGCGCGCGCCATCGGCAGGCGATGCATCAGGAAGGCGTAATCCTCGTTGGCCACGTAGAGCAGGCGGCGCGGCGAAGGGAAGCGGGGCGAGGGCATCAAACTCACGATCTCGGGCGGTCTCGGCGCCGTATAGGCCAAGACCGGCCCCGGCGCGAGCCGTTATCTGTCCTGTGACGGGCGGAAAAACGCCTGCCGGGCACCCTTCGACCCTGAACGGCGGAGACGACGCCTCGAATGCCGCCGGTCCTCAGACCAGATGGAAGCTCGACAGGTGAGACAGCAGCTCGGCCGTCGACACGTGCTGAATCGTGATGGTGTCCAGTACCGCATCGGTGATGACGGCGTTGCCCGCCGCGTCGTCGTGGATGGCGGCCTGCAATGCGGACGGGTCTGCGAAGATGCTCTGGCTGAACGCGATCTTGTCGGTGCCGACCGCGAAGTCGGAAATGCTCACCTGACCGAAGTGCTCGGCGAACACGAAGGTGTCGTGACCCTGCAGCGACACCGATTGGGATGCCGTGCCGCCTGCTGACGCTGCCACGCCCGAGATCAAAGTGCCGGAGATCAAAGTGCCATCCTGGCCGTCAGTGGCGAAGTGGAAGTTGTCCTGCGACAGCGGGCCGACGAAATGCAGCGACGCGCTGTTCGTTCCATCGCTCAGCGACAGCATTCCGCTCGTCTCGTCGAAATGCATCTGAAGCGACGTGAATGCGATGCTCTTGAGATCGATCTGAGCGGCCGTGCCGCCGAATCCAATGAGATTGCCGCTGAAGGATGGCGCGGCGAGGACCAGGTCGACCGCGCCCGACGTCGTGGCCGCCTGTGCGCTAGCCGTCACCGAGCTGATGGTCGGGATCCCGATCGTGCCGTCGCCATTCAGGTCCTGATGGAAGCTGCTCTCGAGGGCTTCCAGGGACGACGAGCTGCCGGAAACGGCGCCGATGGCATTGCCGGTGTAGTTGCCGCTGCTATCGGTGTTCCAGACCGTGTAGAGGTCGGAGCCGTTCATCTTCCAGGCGACCTGATAGCCGCTGCCCGAGGCCTCCGCAGCGATCGCCGCCCAGCCGCTGAGCTGGCCGGCAACGATGACGTTGCCGCCGAACATGACCTGCGTTGCGGTACCTCCCGACACCGGCGCCATCAGGTAGGTCGTGCCCGACAGCGACAGGCTGGTCGACCCTAGCGCTTCGATCACGCTGCCGCCCGGTGTCACGCTCGGGGCGCCTATGGTGCCGTCGCCGTTCAGATCCTGGTGGAAGCTGGGCTCCAGCGCTTCCAGGGATGCGGAGCTTCCCGCAACCGCACCGATGACGTTGCCGGTATAGTTGCCGCTGCTGTCGGTGTTCCAGACGGTGTAAAGATCGGCGCCCGCCATTTTCCAGGCGATCTCATAGCCGCTGCCGGACGTCTCCGCGGCGATCGGCGCCCAGCCGCCGAGCTGACCGACGGTCACGATGCTGCCGCCGAACATGATCTGCGGGCCGGTGCCGCCGCCGACGGGATTGAGGAAATAGCTCGACCCGGCCAGCACCAGGCTTGTCGATCCCGCGGCCTCGATGACCGTGCTCGGAATGCCGATCATGCCGTCGCCGTTCAGGTCCTGGTGAAAGTTCAGCTCCAGCGCCTCGAGCGCGCTGCTGGTCCCATTCACTGCGCCAATGGCATTGCCGGTGTAGTTGCCGCTGCTGTCGACGTTCCAGACCGTGTAGAGGTCGCTGCCGGCCATCTTCCAGGCGATCTGATAGCCGCTGCCGACGGCCTCCGCAGCGATCGGTGTCCACCCGCCGAGCTGTCCGGGGCTGACAGTGCTGCCGTTGAAACTGATCTGCGGACCTGTCCCGCCTGCGACCGGATTGAGGAAATAGCCGTTGCCGGACTGTACGAGGCTGGTGGTCCCCACGGTCTCGATGACCGTGGTGACGACGCCGATCGTGCCGTCGCCGTTCAAATCCTGATTGAACGACGTCTCGAACGTTTCGAAAGCGGACGAGCTTCCGGAGACGGCGCCGATCGCGTTGCCGTTGTAGTTGCCGCTGCTGTCCACGCTCCAGACGGTGTAGAGATCCTGACCCTGGAATTTCCAGGCGACTTCGTAGCCGCCGCCTCCATTGGCTTCAACGCCGATCGGCATCCAGTTGCTGAGCTGGTGAACGACCACGTTGGCGCCGTTGAACCGCAGCGCGACCGAAATGCTGGTCCCGATGGTGTTGAGATCGTAGATCACGCCGTACTGGGCGAGGCTGACGGATCCGAGCGCCTCGACGATGGTGTTGGCGAAATAGGGCGCCGCACCGACGGCAGGATTGATCTGGGCCAGGCCCGCGCCCGCCACCGCCTGGTTGCTCATCGGTATGGCGGTCTGCTGCAGGATCTCCGAGACGTCGGCGTAGCTCAGCGTCGAATTGGCCGTCAGGATCAAGGCCGCGATCGCAGCAACGCTGGGGGCGGCTGCAGACGTGCCGTAAAAGGCGGTGAAACCCGAGACCGTCGTTGCGATGTTGTCGATGCCGGAGACCACGACAGGGCTGAGCTGAAGCGGCGTTGCGAGGCGTGTGCCGTCGTTGGCAAACAGGATCTCGGTTCCGGCTCCCGATGACGAAAAGCTTTCCGAGACCGGGGTATAGCCAAATGCCGGCGTATTGGCGCTATTGACCGCTCCGACGGTGATCACCCCCGGTGTCATCGCGTGACCGAAAACCGTTCCGACATTGGCGCCGGCGATGGACACGGGGACACCGTTGCCAGCCAGGATCTCCTTGATCGTCGATGGCGTGGGGCCCGAAACGTCCGCAATGACGATCTGATAGGTGCCGGACACCGAGAAATGCAGGCCGATCCACGGATTCTGATAACTGTTGGGAACGTGTCCGAGGTATTGTCCATTCTGGTACACGTTGACCGAGAGATGCGACGCGGCTTGACCCCAAGCCTGGTCCCATTGCACGAGCAGGTTGGCGCCCGCGGTCACGGTGATGGTTTGCGCGATGTTGCCGCCGAAGCTCAGCGCATTGCCATCGTAGTACATTCCTCCGATGCTGCCGGAGATCGAGGTCCAGGACGTCTGATAGGCCGAGCTTCCATTGTTGCCGGCTGACGTCACATAGGTCACGCCCATGGCCTGAACGGTCTGAATGGCCTGGGCGACAATGCCGTTCTGGAAGAACGGCTCGTCGGAGTAGCTCACATCATCGACGATGACCTTGCAGCCGGCATTGGCAAGCGCGATGATGCCGTTGGCGAAATCCTGCTCGCTCTGGAACGCCGTATAGAACGCAAGGCTCGCATCGGGCGCGATGTCGTGGATGATCTGCATCATCGCACGGCCTTCGTCACTGCCCCCGGAGGGCATGTCCTTCAAGATCTGGATCTTGGAAGCGGAGGGCAAGGCTCCGCTGGCTTCGTCAGCCGTCGCGCCGCCGAGATTGTCGAAGCTGCTGGAGAGGACACCGATCTTGAGACCGGCTCCCGTCACGCCGGTGGAATTTCCGCCGAGCGCCTGCACGACCTGGGCGCTGGTCGCACCCTGTCCATTCGCGGCCGACGCGATGGCTTCCGTCACCGCGTCCTGAAGCGACGGCGCGGGCTCGCCGCTCGGTCCGGCGTGCGCTGTCGCAACCTTTCCGGGGCCGCTCAGCGACCATGTCTGCAGCGATGCGCTGGCGCTTGACCATATCTCGACGCTGATCGAGAGGACGACTCCGCTCGAGTTGATGCTCTGCCCGGCATGCGCCGGTTCGATGGAGACGTTGCCGGCAACTGGTGTGGCCGGATCGACGGACGTCTCCTGGGTGACTTGCCAGGTCGAGCCGGCGGCCACCGTCCGAGCCGTTGGCTCTGCCGCCTCCTGAGCCGACGTTTGGGCCCGCGCGCTCACGTCCAAGAACTGTGCGACCACCGTTGCCCCGGCGTCGCCTTGCGCGAGGATGCCGGGCGTCTCGCTCGGAGTATCGGCGGTCGGCGCTGGGGCCGCAAGATCGATCTGCTCGGCCGGGCCGTGCTGCGTCTGCTCGATGGTGGAGGCCGGCTTGGGTTCGTCCGCGACGTCCGCGGCAGGCTGCTGCACATGCAACTCATGACGGCCAGCAGCAGGATCGAAAATGAGGGACTCGGCAGCTTCACGCCAACGGTCAGGGATGTCTTCGGTGCGGCCAGATTCGTAAAGCATGCATGCAACGATGGTGATCCTGTCCTCGAGGCCGACAGGTGAAATGGAATTGAAGCATCGTGTAGTGATGCCCCTCGATCTTGTATAAAATTGTACCGAAGAATGGCGGCTCCGACCATACGCCATTGTTCGATCTGTCCGATCGAGTTCAACCATTGATTGTGTTCATGAGGACGGCTATTGCCGCGGGTTCAAGCTAGCCTTCGCAGGGGGGCCACTCCGGACAGAGGCAGAGATCGGAGAGGGCGTTGCGTCGGATTGCTCCCGTCAGCCCGCCCCGAAGACTGCTGGCGTGCCGATCAGACCAGGTGGAAGCTGGACAAATGGGTCAGCAGGTCCGCCGTCGTGACGTGCTGGACGGTGATCGTGTCCTGCGCGGCATCGGTGATCACGGCGTTGCCGGCCGCATCGTCGTGAATCGACGCCAACAGCGCCGCCTGACTTGCGAACAGGTTGTGGCTGACGACGAGCGTGTCGCTGGCCAGATGGAAGTCGGCGATGCTGACCTCACCGAAATGCTCGGCGAAGACGAAGGTGTCATGTCCTGCCAAGGAGACGGCTTGTGGAGCCGGGCCGCTCGCCGGACCCGCGGTCGCGGCGATCATCGTGCCGCCCTGGCCGTCTTCGGTGAAACGGAAACTGTCCTGCGACAGCGGTCCGAGGAAATGCAGGGAGGTGCTGCTCGCGCCGTCGCTGAGCGACAGCAGCCCGCTGCTGTCATCGAATTGCGCCCGCAGCGAGTTGTAGGAGATGCTGTTGAGGTCGATCTGATCGCCGCTGCTGCCGAACCCGATCAGATAGCCGCCGAAGCTGCCGGGCACCGTCAGGACCACGTCCGGGTCACCGGCCAGCGTCAGGGCTTGCGTGCTCGCCGCGACGTGAGCGGGCACACCGATGGTGCCGTCGCCGTTCAGATCCTGATGGAAGCTGGTCTCCAGCGTCTCCAGCGCTGCCGAGCCGCCCGGGACGGCGCCGATTGCGTTGCTGACGTAAGCGCCGCCGCTGTCGGTATTCCAGACCGTGTAGAGATCGACGCCCGCCATCTTCCAGGCCACCAGGTAGCCGCCGCCGGAGCTCTCCGCGCCGATCGGGTTCCAGCCGCCGAGCTGACCCGCGGTGACGACGCTGCCGCCGAAGACGATCTGTGGCCCGGTGCCGCCACCGACCGGATTGAGGAAGTAGGTCGAACCGGATTGCACCAGGCTCGTCGACCCCAGGGATTCGATCACGGCCGAGGGGATGCCGATCGTGCCATCCCCGTTCAGATCCTGATGGAGGTTCGTCTCCAGCGCTTCCAGCCCGCTGTTGGTGCCATTGACGGCGCCGATCGCGTTGCTCGTATAGGCGCCGCTGCTGTCGGTGTTCCAGACCGTGTAGAGGTCCGCGCCGGTCATCTTCCAGGCGATCTGATAGCCGCCACCGACGGTGTCCGCCGCAATCGGCATCCAGCCGCCGAGCTGACCGACCACGAGAACAGAGCCGCCGAACTTGACCTGGGGACCTGTGCCGCCGCCGACCGGGTTCAGATAGTAGCTGGACCCGGACTGCACGAGGCTGGTCGATCCCAGCGCTTCGATGACGGTGGTCGGAATGCCGATCGTGCCGTCGCCGTTCAGATCCTGGTGGAGGTTGGTCTCGAGCGCTTCCAGGCCGCTGTCGGTCCCGCTGACAGCACCGATCGCATTGCTCGTGTAGGCGCCGCTGCTGTCGGTGTTCCAAACGGTATAGAGGTCGGCGCCGGCCATCTTCCAGGCGATCTGATAGCCGCTGCCCACGACGTCGGCGGCGATCGGCGTCCAGCCGCCGAGCTGACCGACCACCAGATTGGCGCCGCCGAACTTCACTTGCGGGCCCGTGCCACCACCGACGGGATTGAGGAAATAGCCGTTGCCGGCCTGGACGAGACTGGTCGATCCGACGGCCTCGATGACGGTCGTCGGAATGCCGATCATGCCGTCGCCGTTCAAGTCCTCATGGAAGGACATCTCGAACGCCTCGAATGCGGCCGTGCCTCCCGAGACGCCGCCGATGGCGTTGCCGGTGTAGTTGCCGCTGCTGTCGACATTCCACACCGTGTAGAGATCCGCACCCGACATCTTCCAGGCGACCTGATAGCCGCTGCCGCTGGTCTCGCCCGCGATCGGGGTCCAGCCGCCCAATTGTCCGGGCTGGACGACGCTGCCGCCGAACTTGATCTGCGGTCCGGTGCCGCCGCCGACCGGATTGAGGAAGTAGCTCAGTCCGAGCTGGACCAGGCTGGTCGATCCCAGCGCCTCGATCGTCACCGGCGTTGCGGAAACGAGATGGAAGCCGAGCGCGTCCATCTGCTTGAGATCCACGGCCGTCAACGTCTGCAGCGTGCTGTAGGTGTAGAATTCGTTGAACGGATCGTTGCCGCCCTGCACGCCGCTGTTCAGGAAGTCGCTGGGGTCCGAGGACTGGCCGTAATCCGCGAGCTTCGTATAGCCGCCGTCGAGGGAGAAATAGGCGGTCCCCGCCGTCGCGCCGCCGGTCATCAGCCGGACGCCCGGGCTGGAGAAGCGGAACAGATCGAACACGTCCGGCTGCGGCCCGTAGGGCACGCGGCCGAACGCGTGTGTCAATTCGTGCAGCGCCACGCCGACCAGCAGGTTTGAGTTGATGTCGGTCGCGAAGGTCGCGCTGCCGTCGTCGGTGGTCGCATCGTTGGCACCGAGGCCGCCCCACAGCTTCAGCTGCGAATTCCACACCGCGGCGTAGGACTGTCCCTGGATGCTGGATCCCGCCGGCAAGGCATTGAAGGTGGTATCGCCTGGGCTGGCATAGTTGATCAGGTTGGACCTGACGGAGGAGTAGCTCATCCACTGACCGCCGTCAGGACCGGCCGCCGCGCCGCCGCCGACGCCGCTATAGTCGATCTTGATATTGACGGTGATGCGATCCGAGATCATCGAGGTGAGGATCGCGGCGGCCTGCTGAATGCCGGCGCGAAAGCTCGCAGGCGCATTCATCGCCGCCGTGTCGAACAGCAGGTTGATCGTCAGTCCGCCGGCGCTCACCGCGGTGACGGCGCCGATACCCGCGAAATCGCCTTGCGCGAGCAGGGATTCGACGGCTTCTTCGGGAAGCTCGACGGGGTTGGACGGAGGAGGGCCGACCCCCTCGTCGATCGGGTCGGTGTTAGGGGAGCCCTGTAACAACGCTGGCATTGCCTCAGTCCCTGCCGTTCGGATCGACGGAGCACGGATCGCAAATGCCGAGTCTCGCTCGAGGCGATTCGCGACCGTGCCGACGTTACCTATCAGGCCGATCGTCTTGCCCGAAGGTTAATGGGCGTTGCGAGAGTGCGGAAAACGACGGGTGGCGACTGATGTGGGCGTCGATCGAACGGGCTTCGGTCGCGCGTTCATCCGAGCAATTCCGGAAGCCGATCGAGAAAATCCGGCACTGGTAATGCAGCACCAAAGTTATAGGGATTGCCGCTGAGTGCGGCGCGATAGCGATCGAGCAGGGGCCCTCCTGCGCGCAACGACCGGCCTGGTTCGTCCAGGCAGTCGAGCTTGTAGCGAACCGCTGCGGCGATGTCCTGCGCGGTATTCGGATGGATATCGAAACCGTGACGCGCCAGCACGGCTGTGTCGATCAGCAGCGCCTGCAAGGGCTGACGATAGGTCTCACGTAGCGACAGATAGCGCCGCGTACGGCGGTCGTAGACCGGGCGCACGGTGAAGTCGGTGTGCTCATGCCAGAACTGGCAGTCGTTGGAGATGCAGTTGACCAGCAGCATCGGCGTTCCCAGTGCCTGCACGGCCGTGGTCAGGCCCGATGTCGTGCCGACGAACAGACGAGCGGCGGCGCAGAGATAGACGTCCATCTCCGCCGATTTGATGTCGCTGTGCGCGTAGTCGAACACGCCGGCCATGCCGCGCAGCGGCGTCATGCTGCGATCGCCGAGCCTGACCACGGCGCCGCCGCGTGCGGTGATCGCGGCGATGGCATCGAGGTAGTCGCCGACATTGGCGGAGCGATGCTGCCGCGTGGTGCCGGGCCCGTCGCCGTGATAGCCGCCCTCGCGGATGTGCATCGCGACGAACCAGTCGGCGGTGACACCCGCGGCGCGCAGCCTGGCAGCCCCGGTTTCCATCAGCTCCGATGGGACCTTCACGATCGGCCGGCGCTGCTGTTCGGCCCAGGCGACCTGCGCACGCGACGCCGCGTGGGCCCATGGCTCGGCCAGGCCGTCCTTGCCCCGGACGGCGATGAACTGGTCGCCGACCAAACGCTGATACGGCAGCAGATCGTCGACGAGAGCGGGGTCTTCGACGATCGTGACATGCGGCGCGAACAGCCTGAGGAACGGCTGGTTGACCACCTTGCTTGGCGGGGCAAGCAGCACGTAGTTGGCGCGCGGCAGCATGCCGAGCGCGGCCATGCGCAAATGACAGTCGATGAAGCCGATGTGGCCGATCAGCGTCACCCATTCGTAGCCGAGCAGCCGGACCGGAAGCGCGGGATCGAAGATGTTGCTGGTGGAGGCGATGCGCTGGATCAGCGCGTCGGGAATCGACCATTTGGCCGCCAAGGCGTCCTGATGGTCGAGCGCGGCCTGATAGCAGCGGAACGTGTCCTCGTAACGGCCCTGGTGATAGAAGTTCTCGCCGAGCTGGATCAGATTGTCGTAGATCAGGAGCTCGCCGGCATGCTCCAGCTCCCAGGCGCTCGGCGTGTAGGTCGATGGATCATAGCCGCCGGCATAGTTCTGGTGCGCCATCACCGAGCGGGGATCGCGTGCGACTGACGCCTTGAAGCACGCGGCGGCCTGGACGTGGTCGCCCGCCAGGGCATGGACGGCACCGAGCTTGCGCAACGCGTTGCCGTCGCCCGAAGCCGCAGCCGCTGTCAGGAAATGCGCCGCGACCGGCAGATTGCCGCGATACATGTGAGCGACGCCGACCGCGAAATTGATGGCGAAGCTGTCGATCGTCTCGGCCCGTGGCACCTCGCGCACGATCCGGTCATAGGCGCTGCACAGCGCCAGGGTGGTGAAATAGGCCTGCGCGCCCACACCGGCCCGCGCGCGCACGTTGCTGCGGAAGATCAGGTTCAAGATCCGCACTGCACGCAGCGCGCTCGGCTTGCGGCTCGCGGCGAGATGAACCTGCGCCGCCGCGGCCAGCGTGGTCGAGGTCGTCAGCGCCAGAACCGGGCCGATGAACGTGCCTCGTTCGAGCTGCTTGTTCATCAGCCGCAGCAATCTCGCGCCGGCCGGTGCAACGACCAGCCTGCTGTCGACGATGTCAGCGGCGCGGGTGGTCAGCGGCAGCAATTGCCGGCGCCGCGCGCTCAGGAACGCATAGAGACGGAACGCCGATGCCGTCAGCCACGTCCGCGGCGACCAGCGGCTTCGTGGCGCCTGCAAGGGCGGTGCGGCGGGCACGCTGGGAGTCGGAGGGGACGTCAGCTGCCGCTTGCCAAAGCGATGACGCAGAGAACCGAAGGGGGCGCGCTTCGTCATGGCGCGCGGTACGCTGGCGTTGCGGAGATGATCTGACGTCGCGCCCCGTGCTGGGCGAGCAGGCGCGTCAACGACATCGGCCGCGTCCGCAGCGTGATCCAGGCCAGCGCAGCCAAATGGCCCAAGCGTCCTAAGCTCAACATCAATCCAAGCACGTACGTGTCGAATGCATTGCCGTCGATCAATGCGGATACGCGCGCGGCCCTGGCCGCCGGGGGCGTATCGCCGTCCAGCACCATCCGCGCCGCGCCGAAGCGATTGCGCCGCGCGAAGACCTCCTCATACCCTTCCGGGAACAGCTTGCTCTGAGCAATCAGTGCGCCGATGTCGGCCAGCCTGGCGTTGAGCACCGCCGGATCGGTTGCCGTCGCCGTCGAATAGTTCTGGCCGTGGATGCGCCAGTAGCCGAGCGCCTCGGCGACGAAGTAGCAGCCATAGGTCAAGGCCAGCCGCCGGGCGAGAAAGGCATCGGAGAACGAGCCGAGCTTGACGTCGAACCCGCCGAGCGCCTGCAAGGCCGTGCGGCGATAGAGCGAGGTCGTGCCGGAGAAGTAGTTGTCGCCCTGCCGCAGGATTCGGCGGACGTCCGCGGGCGCCAGCGTCGCCGATGACGACGCGGGCAGCATCATCGGCCGCAGCATCCGTCTTGCGGACGGCCCCTGAGGGCCGATGATCTCGCAGCAGGCGAAGACGAGACCGGCTTCGGGATGGTTGGCCGCCTGCGCCATCGCCTTTTCGAGATAGGCCGGATGCAGCGCGTCGTCGGCGCCGAGAAAGCCGATCCATTCGGTGTCCGCGATCGCCAGCGCCTCGTTCTGACCACGCACGACGCCCTGGTTGGCGTCGTGGCGGATCAGCCGCCAGCTCGGCCGGTCCGCTACGAAGCGTGAAATGACCGCGATGCTGTCATCCGTCGAGCAGTCGTCGATGATGATGACGCGGTCTGGGGCTCGGGTTTGGTTCGCGATGCTGCCGAGCGACTCGGGCAGGTAGTGGGCGTGGTTGAAGTTCGGGACGACCAGCGTGACGGTCGGGGAGGCGGCGCGGGCGGTCGTCGTGGTCATGGTTCAGCGAGCTTCCTGCCGCATGCTGTCGAGCCCGGCCGCTCAAACCTTGGGCAGCTCTTTGAGAACATCGTCCAGGGCGCCGAAGGCCCGCACGCGGCCGCCATCGAGATAGAGCCCGAGATTGCAGGTGTCGCGAAGCAGGCCATGATCATGGGTGGCGAGCACGACGATTCCCGAGCGCATCGTGATGTCCTGCAGCCGGCCGTGGGTCTTCTTGCGGAACTGCGCGTCACCGACCGCGATCCACTCGTCCATCAGGATGATGTCGCCGTGAATCGAGGCTGCGATCGAGAACACCAGACGCAGCAGCATACCTGAGGAATAGGTCCTGATCGGCAGCTCCAGATAGTCGCCGAGCTCGGCGAATTCGGCGATCTCCGGCACGCGCTGCTCGATCTCCTCGGGCGAGAGCCCCAGGATCAGGCCGCGAGTCCTGATGTTCTCATACCCCGACGCCTCTTCGTCCATGCCGAGACCGATGTCGAACATCGGAACGTTCCGTCCGACGACCCGCAACGAGCCGCGCGTGGGCTCGTAGATGCCGGCGAGCACGCGGATCAGCGTGGTCTTGCCGGCGCCGTTGTGGCCGATCAGGCCGAGCCGGTCGCCCTGCTTCAGGGTGAAGCTGATGTCGTCGAGCGCCTGGACGAACTGGAACGAGCCGTCGCTCTTCGAGACCCGGCCGCCGACGCGTGAGGCCGCCTTGATGGCCAGATGCCGGAATGATCGTGCGTTCGGCGGCGCGACCGGAAATTCGATACCGATTTGCTTGGCTTCAATGAGAGTCATTCGAGGCGGATCCAGAGCTCCCGGCCATGATATCAGGCCCAATACACGACGCGCGACCGATAGCGCGTGTAGATATAGATCATGGCGGCGGTCAGGACCGCGACCGATCCAATGGCACCGGCCCAGGTCGCAAGGCCGGGAACGTCGCCCATCAGCGGACCGCGCGTGACCGCCAACAGATAGGCGATCGGATTGAGCGTGACGATGAACTCGCCGCCGCGGATGCTCGACGGTTCCCAGATGATCGGAGAGACGAAGAACAAGAGCTGCAGCACAGCCGCCATGACCGGCGGCACGTCGCGATAGCGCACGCAGATCATTGAGACGATCACCGAGGCGCTGACGACGAAGACGTAGACGATCATCAGGCCGAGGATGGCCAGGACCATTCCGAATCCGATCGACCATGGATAGACGAGCCAGATGAACGGGATCACCGCGATGTTGTGCAGGAAGATGATCAGATTGCGCTGAACCATACGCATGACATGGATCAGAATCGGCATGTCGACGGCCTTGATCATGCCGCCTGCATTGATCATCGTGTAACAGGCTTCGCTGAGCGAGGACGAGATGAAGCTCCAGATGGTCATGCTGACCATGAAGTGGGGCAGGTAGGTCTTCATGTCGGCGCCGAGGAAGCGGCCGGCCACCGTGCCCATGATCAGGGCGGTGATCGCGTTGGTGGCCGTGATCCACCACGGGCCCAGCATGGTACGGCGGTATTTCGATCGGATGTCACCGGCAGCGAGCGCGCGCCAGGTGACGTGACGGGTGATGAAAGGTGCGATGTCCTCGCGGCAGCGCGCCCAGGAGATGCGACGCCGATCCGCAACCACGAACCGCTCGACCTGTCCATCGGTCAGGGTGGTCATCCTTGTACCTCGCGTGAGCCGTAAGTATTTGTCTTACCAGCCGAATGCGGTTGGACCCCCGCCACGCCGGCGGCCAATCGCCGGGGCTTGCTGGACCATGTTACGAGGGCACTGTCAACCGGTCAGCTCAGGCCGCCGCCGCGGCTCAGATCGCGACCGAGCCCGCGGCGCCGACGATCCGCGGCTCCGGCAGCGGCACCAGGAATCGGCCGCCTGCGTCCAGGTAGGCCTGGTTGCGCTTCAGGATCGGGTCCGCATAGATCCAGGCGAGGATGACGACGATGTCGGGCTTTCGCGTCGCGAGCTCGCTGGAGGGCAACACTGGGATGTGGGCGCCCGGGCTGAAGCGGCCGTGCTTGAGCTGGTTGTCGTCGACGATGAACTTGATCCGGCTCTCCAGCTCGAAATGGTAGAGCAGGGTGGTGGTGGTGGTCGAGGCGCCGTAGGCCGCGACCAGCTTGCCCGCGGCGATGGCCTCGTCGAGGGTGGCGAGCACCCTGCGCTTGCAGTTTTCGATGGCGACGAACCAGTCCCGGTAGATCTGCGGCTTGGTGACGCCGCGCCGCTCCTCCTCGGCGATCAGTTTCGACAGCTCCGCCGAGCGCGGCCGCTTGCCGGTCGATTTCGGCTGCGCAAAGGCCCGGATCGAGCCGCCCTTGGTGCCTGTCCTCTCGACATGGAACAGCGTCATGTCGTGCCGGTTCAGGAAGGTCTCGAGCGGGATCAGCGCGTGATGCGAGACGTGCTCGTGGTAGATGGTGTCGAACACCATGTTGTCGATCATGTCGACGATGTAGGAGACCTCGAAAACGAAGGCGCCGTCGTCGGCGAGCAAGAGGCGGATGCCCTTCACGACGTCGGACATGTTGTCGATATGCGCAAACACGTTGTTGGCGCAGAACAGCTTGGCTTCGCCCTGCTCCGACTTGATGCGGGCCGCCAGCGCGCTGGTGAAGAAATCCGGGATCGTCGGCACGCCTTCCTTGGTGGCGGTCGCCGCGATGTCGCGGGCGGGGTCGATGCCCTGCACGCGCATGCCCTCGTTCTTGAACGCCTTGAGCAGCGAGCCGTCATTGCTGCCCATCTCGGCGACCAGGCTGCCCTTGGGAATGGCGAGCGAGGACACCACCGATTGCGCATAACGCTTGAAGTGCTCGACGAGGCCGAGCGAGACCGAGGTGCGGTAGGTGTAGTCGCGAAACAGGATGTCGGGATCGACGACGTCGAGATTCTGCAGATGCCCGCAGTCGAGGCAGAGATAGCAGTCGAGCGGGTAGAGGTCCTGCGGCTCGCTCAGCCGGTCCGCCGTCACGAACGCGTCGCCGATCGCGGACGGCCTAATCGGCAGCACGTGATCGAGCGAGGTCGAGCCGCACAGGCGGCAATCGGTCTTGTGCTTGACGTGCTGCATGAGGTGTCGATCCTGGGTTGGCGATCCCGCAGGCGGGATGGTCGGCCGGAGAGGAGTTTGCGGCGGGTTTTACAGGCCCGCGAAGCTCTTGGCGACCTCTTCTTGCCAGACTGTGGACACTCCGCCATCCAGGAACAGGCTCTGCCCATTGATGAACGAAGCGCGCGGGCTGCAGAGGAAGTCGAGGGCGTCGGCGCATTCTTCGGCCGTCCCGAGCCGGCCCAGCGGGACCAGCTTCCGGTAGGTCTCCATCAGCTTCTCGTTCTGCTCATAGAAGATGCGCGATTCGCGCTTCAGATAGGTCAGCGGCATGATCGCGTTCACGCGGATGCCGCGCCGGCCGAGCGTCGCGGCGTAATGCCGGACCATCGCATTGAGGCCACCCTTCACGACGTGGTAGCCGACCGGCTGCGAACTGCCGACGAATTCGGCATAGACCGAGCTGACCACGCCGATGGCGCGGTCGCCATCATCGGCGAAATGGCCGGAAAAGCCCTCGATCAGGTCGCGCGAGGCGGTCAGGCCGACCTGGATTTCCCCGGCCCAGGGATCGCCCTGGCCGCGAAAGCGTTGGCTCAGGACGAGGTAGCGGACCGGGCCGCTGGCCTCGGCGATCTCACCCCAGAGCCCGGCAAAGCTCTCGCTGCGCTCGAGATCGGCGGAAAAATGCTTCAAGCCGGGCTGATCGGGAAAATCGGCCGGGCGCTGCCGCGACACGACGCTGACGGCGCAACCGCGCGCCAGGAAGCGTTCGACGACCACGCGGCCGAGGCCGCGGGTGCCGCCGACCACGACGGCATGGCTGGTCATGCGGCGGCGTCCTGCCGTGCGGCGACACGCCGGACGAGATCGGCCTGATAGGCCTCGGCCCCGGCGGTGTCGCTGTCCTCCGGCGCGAAGTCGGCGAACACGCTGGCGCCGGGGCGGAACGGGCCGTTGGTGATCTCGTGCACGATCAGCAGGTCGCTGCGGATGATCAACGTATGGAAGAACGCGTTCGACATCCGGTAGTAGAACGGCCGCGCTCCGCCCGGCGGCCCCAATTCGACCACGCGCTCGATCCGGCCGTCGTCGTCGAACACCACGATATCGACCTCGCCCTCGATGATGTGGAACGCTTCGCTCTTGCCCGGGTGCTTGTGCGGCCGGATGTAGGAGCTGGAATCGATCGCGATGATCATTTCATGCAGGGTGTCATCGCCGTCCGGATGGGCGTTGATCCGGGCCCGCCGCTTCGGGCTGGCCTTCACCGCGGCCTTCAGGGTGCTGATCTCGGATTGCCCGACCGCCGCAATCGGGCCCTCGGCGAGGAACACCTCGGGGGATTTCTGGACGAGCGTCATGCGTGATCCCTCATGATCGAATTGTCGAGCGCGGCGTAGATCGAGCGGAATTCCACGCCCCTGGCGGCAAGCGGAGCAAGCTTTTCACGCACCTTGCCCTCGATATGGGGGGCCACGGCGAACAGGCACAGCCTGATCCGTTCGTCATCCAGCAACCGTTGCGAGCCTACCACAGGCGTATGGAGGCCGGGGGGGAAAAAGCCCGCCTTGTCGGCGTCATCGTCGACGGCCACCGCGATCAGGTCGGCCAGGCCGAAGGCGTTGACGAACATGATGGCGTGATGGCCGATGCCGAACAGCGCGATCCGGTCGCGGTCGGGACCGGCCAGGGCCATCAGCTTGCTGCGCAGTTGCGCGCGGGTGGCGGCGAAATTGTCACGATAGGCCTGGAACAGGCTGGAAGGTCCGCGAGGCGCGACCGGCGGGGCGGGACTATCGGCCGGGGTGAGGACGGCGACCAGGGCATCTTCCAGGGCGCCCGGATAGCGAAGCAGGGCCAGAACGCGATAGCCGCTCACCTCAGCCAGACGCCGCAGCGTGTCCTCGACGAAGTAGCAGCTGTGCTCCTCCCACAGGAAGCAGTAGTCGCGAACCGCGAGGAACTTGCTGCTGTCGGGGACCTCGATCAGCAGCAGGCCATCGGGATTTAGCAGAACCTTGAGTGCTTGCAGCGCCTGCACCGGCTCCGGCGTGTGCTCGAGGATGTAGCGGCACGATACAATGTCGAAAGTGCCAAGCTGCGCCGCTTCTGCAGCCAGCCGTTCGGCACGGAGGGTGGCCTGCCAGGTTTCCAGATAGGGATAGCGCCCCGGAGCGCCGTCGGCACCGAGCGCAAGGGCGCTCGCGGTGAGCCCGCGGGCCTGCAATCTGCCCAGCAGGGGCCCCTCGAACGGACCGGTGCCGAGGGCGGTGCAGGCCCGCGGCTTCAACGACAGCAGTTCTCCGACCAGGGCGTCGAGATGGCCTTCCGGCTCCCGGTAGCGGATCCATGGCACCTCGGGAACAAGCACGTCTGGCGGCGGAGGCTCGCGGAGTTGGACGAGCTGACACGTGTCGCACGCGACGATGTCGAGGGTTATCCGAAGCTGGACATGGTTCTCACGCGCGAACCGGTTGCAGACCGGGAGCTCACCAAGCGGGAGCGCCTGCATGGAGATCGGCTGACCGCACAATCGGCAGCCGGATCGTGGTCCGGTGGACATGGCTCGGCTGGATCGCTCGATCAATGGACACGCTCAGGCTCGCCGCTGCGTCCAGCGCGCCGGCTGCTATGGATGTTGCCATCTGGAGGCAACCTCCATAGCAGTGTAATCGGGAACATGACAACGTAAAATGTTCGGCTTGGCACAGACCCTGGAACTCGCGTCATTTGTGATGTTTCGCGTTACTATTGCTCTTTGAGCGCTCGCATCACTCCTTCTCGGTTCAACCGACGAATCAGTGTCAAGAACGCCAGCAGATATTTGTTCTACAGTAGCGGGGATTGTGCGACTGGGCAGTCTTCCAGCGAAGATGCTACACATGATGACCAGGGGCTTTGGCGGCTATTGTTCCGCCGCATGAGATCTAACGTTGGTAAGAGGGGGCGCCGGCGTGAAGGATATGGTTTTCGTTTTAAGATCGATCTTGCGCACCGTCTGCGTGAGCACGGTCCTCTTCTGTGTTCTTCTTGCAGTCGGCGCAGGGTTCCTCAACGCCTTGCTTGCGGGATTTGTGGCTTTCGTCTTCATCTTGCTGGGGATCGGCCGGCTCGTGCTCGAGCGGCTGGCTCTGTGGTCGACAATTCTGCTGATTGTCGACAGGGCAGGGCTGTTGCCGATCACCGAGTGGGTTCACGGGATCATCACGCTCATTGGTCGCGGGTTGGCTTGACAGCCCGACAGGCATGCGGCGTGTATTGCCGACAGCCAATTCGAGACAGGCGACAAACGGCATAGCCTTCTCCTGGTCTGCCGCAGGGCGGTCTGGATGTTCGAGAACGGGGGCCTGGCCGTGAGCCGAAGACGGATTTGGGGTAGCCGATGCAGCGCTTCAAGGAGCCGCTAGTTCTGCAGAGCCCAGTGCGCAGACGCGGATTCCTTGAGCTGTTCAACGCACTGGAGACTCTGCCAGCCGAATCGGCCCGTTGGGGAGAGCGGTCTCTGCTGGGGCCGCAGCGATGGGCGCGCATCCTGATCGTCGGGACTGCCAAGCTGCTGCGCCTGCTGCCGCCGCGGCTGGCCTTCCTGATCCTCGCCTTCTTCGAGATCGGAGACCTTCGCGATCGCCGCCTGCTGCAAAGAGCCTATCAGGTCTACTGCGCGTCTCTGCTGGCGAAGGATCCGGACCTGCGGTTTTCGGGATTGCTCGGACGGTGCTTTCCAATGCTGTCAGCGGAACTGCTGCTTCGGATCGGGGCCGATTGGGAAGCCTATGATCTGGTCCTCCAGGATCAACTCGCAGCCCGCTCGCCGGAACTGGCGAACATGATGATTCGCGCGCTCTTCGAGCTCGGGGAGTTCGACAAGGCCTATCGGCTGGCCTCCCAGCTGGATCTGAGGGCAAGGTCGGAATCGGAGATACATCTCGCCTTTCTCAAGGGCATGCTCGAGATCATGGCAGGCAACGAGGCCCGCGCCGTCGAATGCATGTCGGACGCATGCCGTGGCATTCCCGACTACATGCGTCCTCACCAGAACATGGCGTCGCGGCCGGCGCGGAACTATCATCCCAACCCCCTCGATTTCACCTGCGGCTCCGCGGGCAGGCTGTTCGATCTCTGCAACTTCACCGGCCAGCGCGTGACTCATGTCGGCTCGGGCGACGTCGGCATCGGTCTGTTCACGAGAGCGCTTGCGGCGCAGTCGGAGCTGCTCGGCAAGGCGTCGCCGGCCGTATCAGCGGAGGTCAGCCACCTGTTGCGCAGGTTGGGAATTCCACTGGAGCAATTGCGGGTCCTTCCCGAGGAATGGACGACCCAGATCGGTCACCTCGGGATGCTGGACATCCTGTTCCGAATGCGCGACCTGGGGTGGTGGTCGGGAAGACCGCTGATCGTCGTGCGACCGAACTGCGTGGCGAACAGGGCGTTTCTTCGGCTGTTCGAAAGGTTCGCCGATATCGTCGTGATCGGGGAAACCATCTCTCACGCGCTCGGCGAAGAGCTGCTGTCGCTGCAGCGTTGGTACGGCATGAACTTCAATGTGTTTCGACTGCCGAACGGCGACGTGGTGCCGTGGCAGGAAGCCGGGGCGCTTGCCATCCTACAGTGGGAGCGGGATGGCCGCGGGCATCCCTTGCGCGACGAGTATGACCGCATCTACGAGGCGGCGCCGAAATTGCAGGACGACTATCGGCGGATGCGCGAATCCTGGGGCATGAAGCCGGACGACTGGTACGTGTGCCTGCACACCCGCGACGGTTCCCATTATTCCGAGGTCGACGGCACCGGCCAGACCCATCGCAATGCGCCGATCGAGACCTACCTCGATGCGATCCACGCGGTCACCCGCAGGGGCGGCTGGGTGATCAAGCTCGGTGGTCCAAATTCACCCGGACTTCCGCCGCTCGACCGTGCAATCGATTATGCTCAGAGCGGGTTCAGATCCGAACTGATGGACATCTGCCTCATCCGGAATGCCAAAGCCTTCATTGGCACGACTTCAGGATTGACGAATGTCGCGATCAGCTTCGGCATTCCAAGTGCCCTCGTGAATTGCATCACCACGGATCCACAATTGTGGAACAGCGCTGTTCGGTTTGCGCTGAAGCCGGTGCGTCTCGCCGACGGAAGGATGCTGACCCAGACTCAACTCACCTCGCCCCCCTGGCGCTGGCGCTTGTTCGACGCCTGCGTTCTCAGCCGCAACGGAGCGCAGCCGTTGAACAACACGTCAGACGAAATCCTCGCGGTCGTCGAAGAGGTCGTCGATCTCGCTTGCGGGCATGCGGCCAACACCGCCTCGCAGCAACTCCTGTCGCTCTGGAGGGAGCAGCTTCTGCTGCCTCACTATTACGGCGGCGGCACGATCAGTGCCCACTATCTCGCGAAGTACGAAAGTGCATTCTTGGTGCCTGGACCGGCTCCGCTGCGGAAGAGCCTCCCCGAGGCCGCCATGGCACGACAACGCTAGTCCGACAGCACGGCCCAACTCTTCGCGGCCGACGTCCTCAGGTGCGCGCCTGGTCCAGGCGGCATCGCTCGATGCGTTGCGCTGTCCTCACGGTTCTCTCAGCAGGTCCTGAGCGTATTTCTCGAGGAAATACCGGCTCGGCCGCGAACTGCCGAAGAAGCCCGGCACCTGGACGTGACGCTCCCATTTGCCGTCCACGCCGGGGGCGGGTCCTTTCCGCCGGGGATCGGAGATTTCGAGCACCTCGCGCACGGCTTCAAGGATTTCGTCGGAGCTGCTCTCGCTCACGACGAGTTTGGCACGCGCCATGGATTCATGGGTCGGGTAAGCCCAGCGATACTCTTCTGAGGTCCATTCGCTCAGCGAAAGCATCTGGCCGTCCGCCCTGTGCACGGGCTTGAGCGCAAAGCGGGTGTCCGTCGACCACAGCAGGCCGATCGAGCTCAATGCATTCACCATCGCGGTGGGGATGCCGAAGCTGCTTGCCACATAGGCAAAGCCGGAGGTCGTGCCGATGAACATGCGGGCACGGCGCATCAAGTGAATGTCCATCTCCGGAAACGCATCGTCGCTGCGGGCATAGTCCACCACCCGTTCCATTTGCGGGAACGGCGGCACCTTGCGACCGCCCATCCGGACAACCCATCCGCCGCATTCGGTGATGTGGCGGACCGCATCGAGATAGCTCGCGAGCGACGCGTTGCGGATGGATTCACCGACGCCTTCGGTATCATTCCGGGTCTGGGCGTCGCGCACGTGCAGGCAGACGAACCAGTCGCCGTCTGCCATGCCCCACCTGCGCCGGTAGTCCTGGTACGTCTGCTCGACGCGGTTGTCGGCAAGCAGTCGGCGGTCGTAGATGTCGCGCAGCGGAAAGCTTCGTTGCCGGCTTTCCCATTGCTTGAGCGCGAGTGAGCCCGCATCGTTCCAGTACACCGCGCGTCCGTCCTCGAAGCGGAATGCCTGGTGGGAATCCCCGATGAACGGGGTGAGGCTGGCGAGTTCGTGCCATAGTCCGGCGCTGACGTTCTCGCCCAAGGTGAGCGTCGGACAGATCTCGGAGAACAGCGACAGAAACGGCTTGTTGGCGATCCGGTCCTTGTAGGCCAGGAGCAGCGGCTGGCCCTGCCACCACTCCATCTCGCGCATCATCAGATGAACGTTGAGATGGCCGTTATGCCCGATCAACGCGCTCCAGTCCGGAGAGAGCAGCCTGACGTCCGACAGATCGGTGTCGAGCTTCTTGAGAAGGGCCTTGAGCTCGGGGCTTGGCGCGGGAAGATGACGGCGCAACCGCTTCTGTGTCTCCGTCAGCTTGGTGTAGACCTGCGGGACATGGAAGCCCTCGCCGCTGTGATATGTCGTCAGCAGAAGGTGGCGATAGGCGTAGAACAGGTTGATCTCCGACAACACCTTGCGCTGCGGATGGTCGGCGGGAAAGCGCTCCCAGTATTGGCCGCGGTCCTCGCGTGCGGCGAGGATATCGTCGTGCCGGGGGAGACCGAGCTGAGTGACGAGGGTCTCGATCAGCTCCTTGTCGCAGAAGAAGTTGGGAACGTAGCGGTCGAGCGGGGCTTCGAACAGCTCGGGGTCGCCGTCTCGGCGCGCATCGTATTGCCGTCCTTCGAAGGACGTCTGCTCGAAACGAAAGTTCCGGTGCTCCAGCATGATCTTGATCAGCTCGGCAAACCGGCGCAGGTCTTGCGGACGAAGTGCGGTCCAATTGATGGTGTGGGCCTGCGCCAGCAGCTCCATGAAGTAGCCGGACGTCAGCTTTTTCGTCAGTTTGCCGATCGCCTCCATGAACTCGTCATCGACCCGGTCCCAGTCGATTCTGGGAAACAGCTCCAGAACGCGCTTCTCCTTCTCGCACATCAGAAGGAAGAGGATCAGCTCGTTGCCGTACTGACCCGAGTGGCCGCGGGCGAGCACCCATTGCATCTCCTTTTCGATGTCGGGACCGCAGAAATAGCGAAACTGCCGGTCAAACTCGTTCCGGTGTGCATAGCGGTGGAAGACGAGCGCCACCATGAAGGCCTGTTTGAAGGTCAACAGGGCGAAGATCAGGTCCTTCAAAGATTCCGCCCGTTCCTGGCCGGCTGCATTCAGAAGCCAGCCGATCGCTCTCGCGGCACGTCCGGCGAGGTTCGACTTCAGCGCTTGTACCCGACTGCGTTGACGTGGCGCGGGATGCCCGGCTGGATCTGAGTGAACGGACTCGAAGAACATTTCCAAGGCCCCATGACGATATCGAAGGTTTCTCCGGCGCACTGCTTCTGCAGCCCAACCGCCCGGCATTGAAACGGGCCTGCCAGCTTTCCAGACCAGACAGGGATTGCGCCCAGGCGTGGCAGGAGCATAGAGCGCGAGTCGGTTGGCCGCCAGTCCAAGCACTCGCCGCCTGTCAGGAGAGGGGGATTTGAACGGACCGCTGCCAACGACGATGGCAGCTCTCCGACGGGGCCGTTCGGATGGCTGTTGGGCTCGCGAGAGCGGGTCCGGGGCCCCTGGGGCGTCGGCAAGTCCGGCGGCAGTGCTTCGCCCGATTGAACCCGGGCGCGCCGCAATTCTGACGGTCTCACCACAAGCGAAGGAGGCGAATTCACGCTGTCTCCGATGCAGGCATCACTAGGCACAACGTGCGGCTTATGTCCCCGAAGGCGGATCTCGAAGGCGGGCGCGGCGGCTCCTTCCGCCGGATTCGGGTTGATCGGGTGGGGCCTTCACAGTAATCGTTGCCTGCTGTTTCCGAGGTTGCGCCGGAGGTGCGGTTTGCCGCTCGACACCATTTCGACCGAGGGCCCGCCCGTCGGCAGCTCTCCGGTCCGCGACCTGACGCTCGCGGAACGTGCATTCGGACGGCATTATCCTCTATTGCGCCTTCTCGCGCGGCTTCCGGGTCGGCATTTTCTGCGCAATCTGGCATTCACGGTGTTGCCGTTCAGGGCGAGGTTTTGGCTGACGGTACAATTCCGCCACTTCTTCCGGCATCCGGGCCTGGACCGCCACTTCGTCTTTTTCTGCGGTCCCTTCCTGGGCCGGTACTTGCCCTGGATCTTCAACAGCTCTGTTTGGGAGCGCTACCCGAACGAGGTGGCATTCTATCTTCTACTCGCCGGGTACCGGAAAGAAGCGCTGCCGTTGTTCCGCCGGTTGAAGTGGGATGGCGAGCACCCGATTGCCGAGCTCGCCTTGCACGGAACAGGTGTCGTCGGTGACGGATACTCGATGGATATGCTGACGCAGATCCATTATCTTGACTGGCAGCAGGCTGCCGAGCGGTCGCCAGCGATGCGGACCTTCGTCCGGCTGATGTTGGAGCATCGCAACTTTCAATATGAAGAACGGGCTTTTCGCGGGCGTGTCGAGTTCGATCACGTTCCGAGGGACGTTCCGGCCGAGCAGTTCATTCCTTATTTCTTCCGCGACCGCGAGGTGATCGCGCGCCTGATGCAGGAACTCGGTCTCGTCGATTCGACGGGTGTCCTTCGAGAGCTGGATGAGTCCGGGCAGTACTGGGAAAGCCTCCCCGCGCATCTGCCTGATCGCGGGGTCTGTCTCGACATCTACTTGTTCTATGCTTATCGCGAACTCCTGCTCAGGACTTACCACAACGGTGAAGGAGATAAGGTCCCTCTCGTTTACAGACGCGGTCTGGACACGCAACGTCGCCTTCGCCGTCATCTTCCGAAGCCGTCTGCCGAGCTGAAGCGTGTGCTCGATGGGGTCGGTGCCGAGCTCGGCGATGTCAGATTGCTCTCACCCGATTGGAGCGCGCTGATCGGTCACAATGGTCATCTGAACGTGCACCTGATGATGCGGAGCATGGGGTGGTGGAAAGGACAGCCGCTCCTGCTCGCCTACAAGGATCGGATCGCCAACAAGCCTTTCCTTTCGCTGTTTTCCGAGATCTGTCCAACGCTCACCCTGGGCGAGAACGTTTCTCCCGGTGTCTGGTACGAGCTCGCCAGCCTGACGCCTTTCCTCGGTGACTCGCATCAGGCCTTCCAGTTCGAGGACGGCCGGACGATGTATTGGAACGATGCAGGCGCGATGGCTCTCCAGCAGTGGGAGCGCGAAGGCAAGGGGTTTCCTTTGCGCGACATCTATGACGCGCGCATGCAGGCGGACGACAGGACCGAGGTGCTGTACCAGGCGCTGCGTCGGAAATGGGGGCTTGCACCCGGCGATTGGTTCGTGTGCCTGCACATGCGCGACGCCGAGGCGCGCGGCGAGACCCTCGGCACGGGCGAGTCGATCCGCAGTGCCACCATCGGCAACTATCTCGAGACCGTCCGCTACATCACCCAGCAGGGCGGTTGGGTGATCCGCATGGGCGGACGCAAGGCGCCGCCGCTGCCGGACATGCCGCGCGTGGTCGACTACGCGAGAAACGAGGATCAGGTGGCGGAGATGGACATCCACCTGATGCGCCGCGCCCGCATGTTCATCGGCACGACCTCGGGTTTTGCCTATGTCGCGAGCAGCTTCGGCATTCCGACCGCCATGGTGAACGCCTTGAGCTCCGTCGGCCTGCTGTGGTCGAAGGACACGCGCTTCTCGCTCAAGCCCGTGCATACGCGCGAGGGACGCATGCTGTCATTGAGCGACGTCACCTCCGAGACGTGGCGCTGGACGTTTCCGACCTATGAGACGGTCAAGGCTGCCGGCCTCACCGTCGGCGAGAGCTCGGCCGACGAGATCCTGGAGACGACCCGGGAGGTGCTGGATCTGTCCTCCGGGGCGCCGCCCGTCATCCCGCCGGTCGACGATGCCTGGGAAAAATGTGTGAACATCCAGGGATTCTTCGGCAACTCGCGACCGTCCCGCTATTTCCTGGACAAATATGCGGCGTCGCTGCTCGATCGCTCCTGAAACGAACCGGTCCGATGAACTTTGCACAACCGAACATGTCCCTGGAAGAAGCCCGCGCCACCCCGCTCGGCTACCGCGAGGAGATCGACGGTCTGCGCGCCGTGGCCGTGCTGCCGGTTCTCCTCTACCACGCGTTTCCCTCAGCCGTGCCCGGCGGCTTCTACGGCGTCGACATCTTCTTCGTCATTTCCGGTTATCTGATCACCGGAATCATCCACAAGCAGATGCTGTCGAAGACGTTCAGCATCGCCGATTTCTATGCTCGCCGGATCCGCCGCATCTTTCCGGCGCTGATCACGGTGGTGCTGGTCACCTTCCTGATCGCCTGGTTCGTGCTGCCGCCGCGCGAGCTGAAATCGCTCGGCACCAACATCGCCGGCGGTGCCGTCTTCATCCAGAACTTCATCCTGCTCGGGCAGGTCGGCTATTTCGATCTTGCCGCCGAGAAGAAGCCGTTGCTGCATCTGTGGTCGCTGGCGATCGAGGAGCAATACTACATCGTCTGGCCGCTGCTTCTGATGCTGATCGGCTCATGGCGGCGCAGGAGCCTCGCGATCACGGTTGCGCTGGCGGCGGCGTCGTTCGTTGCGTGCCTGATCGTGCAGCCGCGCGCGCCAGAGTATGCGTTCTATCTGCCGGTGACGCGGGCTTGGGAATTGCTGGTCGGCTCGGCCCTGGCGCTCTGGGTCAATGGCCGCAGTGCGGAGGCTCGTCCGCAGCCGCTGATCGACGTCCCGTACGTCCGCGAGCTCATCGCGCTGGCCGCGCTGCTCGCGATCGTGGTCGCGTTCTGGCGCTACGGTCGCCTCACCCCGCATCCGGGCGTTCACACGTTGCTGCCCGTGCTGGGCGCAGCCGCCCTGATCGCGACCAGCGGCACGCTGGTGCATCGCTATGTACTGTCGTCGACACCGGCCGTCTTCGTCGGCCTGATCAGCTATCCGCTCTATCTCTGGCACTACCCGCTGATGGCCTATGCGCGCATCCAGTTCATCGATGCGGTGCCGGTGTGGGTCATGGTCGCGATCATCGTGGCCAGCATGGTGCTGGCCTGGGCCACCTACCGCCTCATCGAGCGGCCGATCCGCTTCGGCCGACGCCTGGTGCCGCTCAAGGTCGGTGGACTGCTCGGCGGCATGGTCGCGCTGGGCATCGTCGGTGTGGTCGCCGACCGTACCAATGGCCTGCCGGCGCGCATTCCCGCCGAGCTTCGCGGCTTCATGCTGGACGGCAGCGAGACTGCCCGCTTCTGGCGGGCCGACAAATGCCTGCTGAAGCCGGATCAGAGCGCGTCCGAATTCTCTCCGGAATGCGCGGGCACCGGCCGCCATCCGCTCATTTTGGTCTGGGGCGACTCCTATGCGGCATCGCTCTATCCGGGACTTGCTCATTTCGGTGCCGAGCGGGGATTCGAGGTCGCAGAATTCACCGCCTCCGCCTGTCCGCCACTGCTCGGTTTCGTCCATCCGGAACGGCGGTTCTGCAAGGGCGCGAACGACTTCGTCATCCAGAAGGTCGCCGAGCTGAAGCCGGATCTGGTCCTGTTCTATTCGACCTGGAGCTATGGTCCGGACGACCTGCGCAATGGGCTGGATAGAACGGTTGCCGCCTTGAAGGAGCTCAATGTTCCGAAGATCGTCCTGCTCGGGCCGCCGGCGACTTGGCTCGGCGAAAGCCTGCCCGCGAACATGCTCGACTATTATTTCCGGACGCATTCGCTGTTGCCGGAGCGCACCAAGTTCCGCTCCAACGACAACTGGACGCGGGCGCTCGACGAGTTCCTGGAGGCGCACGCGCAGCGCGTGGGCATTCAATACATCTCGGCGCGCCGCATGATGTGCAACGACGACGGATGTCTCGCCCGGATCGGCGCGGACGGATCCGACCTGACCGCGTATGACAGCGGCCATTTGACCTATCCCGGCTCCGTCTTCATTGCCAGACAGGCGCTGGAGGCGTTGCCTGGCTTCGACAAATAGCCGCGTCGTCCGCCCCGGGGCCGCCATGGATCGTCGGACAGAGCAGATCGGTTGGGCCGGGCATGAGGCCGGGGACGGCCTCGGCCGGGCAGGGCGCTATCTCGCCGGCCTGCTCGGGATGACGGCAGCGATGCTGGGCGGTGTCAGCCTGTGGCTGGCTGCGCAGGGCGGCGACCATTTCAGCGCGATCAGCAGGGCCGGGGATCGGTCATGGTACCGCAATTTCGGCGGCGACAGCGTCACCGAGATCCAGGACCAGGATCTGTTCTACCATGGCATCGGCCGCTCGATCGACAACGCCCGCCAGGCCGATGTCATCATCCTCGGCTCGTCTCTGGTGTCGTTTGCGGTCGACGAGACCGTCATGCGCGAGCGCCTCGAGCACCCCTATGGCCTCAAGTTCTACAACATGGCGTTCGTCGGCGTTGCCAGCGGCGAATTCGCGCGGCAGATCGCGCTGAAGCATCACATCCGCCCGCGGCTGTGGATTTTGAACGCCGACGATGGCGGAGGCGGCGGCAACTTCTTCCACCGCAACCTCACACGCGCGTTCGGCGCCGACGTCCGTCCGATCCCGAGCACGAAGCTCAGCCGTTTCGGCGCGACCTACGAGGTCATCCGGCGCAATCTGCGCTGGCGGTTCGAGGACGTGACGCGGCCATGGCGTCAGGCTCTCGCCGGTCCGCGGTCCGGACCGCTGCCGCGCTTCGACCGCGATGATCGCACGGGCGCGGCCGACATGAGCACGTTTCCCCGCTTTCTCGCCGAAGGCAATCCGGGCGTGAAGATGACGCGCGATCCCGACTGTCACACCACGCCCGAAGTGATCGCCAATGCGCGTGACCTCGTGCAGTCGCTCGGCGCGCCCGTGGTCTTGACTTTCGTTCCTAATTTTCACGGCTGCCTGACCCAGGTTCGTGAGATCGCGGCTGCGATCGGCGTCGAGACGGCGCTGCCGGCGCGGACCGACTATTCGAGCTGGGATGGCGGCGGCCATCTCGACGCCAGGGGCGCGGCTGATTTCACCCGCGACCTCGTCGGCGCTCTGGAAAAGACGCGAGCGTTTCAGGGAATGCGTGAGAATGGCGATCACCGAAAGCCTTGATCATGCGGCCGCAGCGGATCGCCATGAGCGGCCGATCAGCCGGGCGCACGCGCTGCTCTATCGTCCCGACATCGACGGCCTGCGCGCGATCGCCGTCGTCGCCGTGCTCGTCTTTCATACCTTCCCGCGGCTGCTGCCCGGCGGTTTTGCCGGCGTCGACGTGTTCTTCGTGATCTCCGGCTATCTGATCACGGGCATCATCGATCGGCAGTGCGCGGACAAGAGCTTCAGTTTCGCGACCTTCTACGCCCGCCGCATCCTCCGGATCTTCCCGGCTCTCATCACCGTGGTGCTGGCGACGTTCGTGATCGCCTGGTTCGTATTCCCGGTCGCCGAGATGGAAGCGCTCGGGTCCAACATCAAGGGCGCCGCCGCCTTCATCGAGAACTTCATGCTGCACGAGCAGATCGTGGGCTATTTCGATCCCGGTGCGGAGCGCCTCCCGCTACTGCACCTGTGGTCGCTCGGCATCGAGGAGCAGTACTACATCGTCTGGCCCGCGATGTTCGTGCTGATCTCCCGATGGCCGTCACGGAAGGCGGCCATGGTGGCCGCGCTCGGGCTCGGGTCGCTGGTGGTCTGCCTGTCGACCCCTGCAAGGGAGGCGGCGTGGGCATTCTATTCGCCGACCACGCGGGGCTGGGAGCTGCTGGCAGGCTCGCTCCTGGCGGTGTGGCTGCGGCAGCGTGCCGATCGCCCGATCGGTCCGACCACCAGCAGCATGCTAGCGGCTGTTGGTGTGGCGGGCCTCGCCGTCGCCTTCTTCGCGTTCAGCGCAGCCTCGCCATGGCCCGGCATTCGCACCATCGTCCCCGTGCTGGCGACCATGGCCCTGATTGCGGCCGGCGGCACGCTGGTTCAGCGGATGTTGGCGTGGCCCGCGCTGGTGTTCGTCGGCCTGATCAGCTACCCGCTCTATCTCTGGCACTTTCCGCTGATCGCCTTCACCAAGCTGCAGTTCGGCGGAGCGGCTCCGGCGTGGATCCTGCTCGCGGTGCTCGGGCTGAGCGTCGTGCTGGCCTTCCTCACCTATCGCTTCATCGAACTGCCGATCAGGTTCGGAGCCGCGCCCGTCGCGTGGCGGGCGTGGTCTTTGCTGGCCGTGATGGCGGCGATGATCCCGATCGGCGTCGCGGCGACGAGCACGCGCGGCCTGCCGGTCCGGTTCGCGCCGGAGATCAGGGGCTTCATGCTGTCGGGCAGCGAGACCAATTCGCATTGGCGCCGTGGCCGCTGCCTGCTGCTCCTGCAGCCTGCCTCCGCATTCGGCGCCGACTGCGCCGGGCAGGGACGCCGGCCGCTGCTGCTGATCTGGGGCGATTCCTACGGCGCGGCGCTCTATCCGGGGCTGCTGCATCTGTCGACGGAGCGCGGCTATGACGTCGCGCAATATACGGCCTCCGCCTGCCCACCGCTGATCGGCTACACCTTGGAGGCCCGGCCGTTCTGCAAGAGCATCAACGACGACGTCGTGTTGCGGATCGGCCGTCTCCGGCCGGACGTCGTCATCCTCGACGCGACCTGGGGCCACGCCGAGTCCGTGCTGCGCGAGGACCTGCCGCGCACGGTCGCGCTGCTCAGGGCCAACGGCATTGCGAAGATCGTGCTGATGGGACCGCCGCCGAGCTGGCAGGGCGTCGGCCTGTCGCACAACGTGCTCGACTACTACCGGCAGACCGGAATGGTGTTGCCGGAGCGGACCCTGTTCCGCTCCAACGACGAATGGACGCGCGGCCGCGACGCGCTGTTTCGCGAGCTGACCCGTGAGCTCGGCATCGATTATATCTCCGTGCGCGACGTGTTCTGCAACGACGAAGGCTGTCTCAGCCGGATCGGTCCGGACGGCTCGCAATTGACGGCATTCGATCCCGGGCACCTCACGGTGCCCGGTGCCGTCTTCCTGGCGCGCCACACCATCAACAGCCTGCTTGGCCCGGCCCGGCGGCCGTCGCCGTGAGCCGCATTACTCCGGATCAGCCGGGACGCCGCGATAGGCGTGGATGATGAAGCGGGTGCCGCCGACCGAATAGTCGCCGCCGTTGGAGGCCTCGATCGCGAACATCTCGACCAGCTCCTTCCAGGCCTGCCGTTCGCCCGTGGTCGGAATGGCACGATTGGCGTTCCAGTCGTCGAAGCAGATGACGGCGCCGGTCGAGATCATGCCACGCTCGAACAAGGGGACGAGCGCATCCATGGTCGACTGGTAGAGGTCGCCGTCGAAATGGATCATCGCAAACCGCGTCTCGGGCGGCAACGTCTTCACGGTGTCGGCGAACCAGCCTTCGTAGAGCTGAAAGCGGTGCGGCGGAATGATCTTGCCGATCACGGCGCGCAGCTGCGGCGCGGCCAGCACCTTGCAGCCGCCCTTGGCCCACGCGCCGGAGATGACGTGCGGAGCGACCTGGTCGACCGGCGAGGTGATCTCGGGCAGGCCCTCGAAGCTGTCGAACAGGCGTAGAATACGGAACGGGTTTTCTCCGGACGCGCTCTTGCCGAGCGGCTGGCGCTGCAGGTCGAACACCATCGACGTGGCGATCGCGCGGGCGCTGAAGCCGCCCATCGTGCCGAACTCGGCGATATCGCCGTTCACATGGGCGCTGTTGATGTATTGGACGCACAGGGTGAGCGTCTTGGCGATCTCCTGTGCCGGCAGGATCAGCACGTCGGCATAGCTGTAATATGCGCCGGGCGAGGGAAGCTGCCGCGCGCTGTATTTCTCCAGCGCGATGTCCTGGATGATGCGTCCGTCATCGACCGTGTCGGCGGACGGGGCTGCGATTGCCACGGCCGGAGGCCTGTCCTGTACGGTGGCGCTGCTGCCGTTCCCGTAGGGCCAGGGCAGCGGCGGCTCGAACATGATCGCCCGTTTGACCGAGCGCATCCAATACAGCGCGTCCGGCGGCAGCGAGGTGGCGAGCGCATTCTTCAACGGTTGCAGCATTCAAATTCTCCAACGCGGCGCTGTTCGATGACCGCAAAACGGCCTTGAGGGATGGCGCAGATGCGACGCTGCGCCGAAGAGAGGTGTTCGCCTGGCAACGCCCGACAGGCGGCGTCACGTCGAGACGGGATCGCGCGCTCGGTGACGGCGATATCGGCGGTGAGTGCGCGCCTTCTGCGTCGCGCGCAAGCCCACCTGCTGCCTTCTGGCTTAGCCGTCCTCCATCCATGGTGCAAGCGGGCGGCCATGCGTCAATAGAGGCTGGCAGCCCGGCGTCCGTCGGCCAATGCGTCGTGGGCGTCGGCGGGCCGCTCCTTCGGCAGCTTGACGAAGAACGGGTCGGCGGGCCAGTGGTTCATGCCGACGACCATGATTGTCATCTCCTCGTCGGGCATGCGCGGCATGAACACCAGATCGATCGCGGAGCGTGTCTTGTGCGATGGCGGGCTGCCGCGATGCATGAGGCGGGTCGCATCGAACACCAGCAGATCACCAGTCTTGCCCAGAACCGTGTGCTCCCGGTAATTCGCGTCGCGATACTGGAACGGACCGGTCTGCTCGTCGACATCGCAGAGATAGAGCACGCCGCGGATGACGCCGGCCGGGCAGCCGTCGCTGTGCCATTGCTGGGGACCGATGCCCTCGGTCAAATGCGGCTTCGAGCGCACCAGCCGGACATTGGCGACCTTGGCGGGGCAGCCGAGCACGCCGCGGAAGAAGGAATCGAAATCGCCGCCGCTGAACAGCGCGTGCAGATAGTCGACGAGCGCCGCCGAGGGCATCCCGGTCTGCAGATCCTGCGTGTAGGGAGCGACGCTGTTGCCGGCCCAGTCCCATGCCGAGTGGCGGTTGCTGACGTCGCGGTCGAAGCTCTCGGTTTCCCGGAACATGGCCGCCTTTTCCGGATTCGTGCTGATCACCGTGACGCCGTTCTGCTGGAAGGCGACGATCTTGTCGGCGAGCTGGCTCGGCGTCTTCTGCGGATCGAACTTCGGCGCATAGGCCGTGCACATCGGCGGCGCGCTGTTCGCGGCCGGCAGCAGCGTCAGCTGGCGCGGCTGCGCCGTGCCGTTCTTGTCTGCAGGGGCTGCGTCTGGACTGAGATGTCCGTTCAGGCGGTCGAACGTGTCGGCCCGCACCAGGCGGTAGCCGAGAGCGCTGAGCGCCTGGTTGACGCCGCCCTTGAGCCGCTGCTTGGCAGTGCTGATCATCGGTCCCAAGGCCATGATGTCCTCATGCTGCGTTCGGCTTGGTGGGCTGGAACGGATCCAGGCCGCACGCCATTCGATAATAGAGTTCGTATCGCGGGTGATTGGCGACGAGGCCGCGGCTGTCGATCGCATGATCGATCAGCGACTCGAGCAGGAGACGGGCGCCCTTGGGCGGCAGATGCACCCCGTCGAAATCGAACTCCGGACGCAAGAGATCGCCCTCGGTCAGGTCGGGCCAGCGGTCGACCGTGAAGAGGTTCACCGAACGCACCTTCTGCGCCAGCTTCCAGTTGAACGCCTGAACCAGCTTGGTCCGGACGGAGACAGGGCAGTCGTAGTTCTGCAGCTCTCGGATGCGCGCTTCCTGCCGGGTCGGGGGAACGACGCTCTGCACGTAGACGCGCTTGAAGCCGGCCTTGACCAGCTGATCGAGCCCGGCGACGAACGGCCCGAGCCGTGCCTCGATCGCCTCGTCGATGAGATCCCACGGCACCAGCGGCTTGTCGAGCAGAGGCAACGTGGTGGCGAACGGCGGAACGAAGTCGTGGGTGTCCTTGAGGAGTTGCAGGAGCGGACCGCGAACGTCGATCTCGCCGACGGTGATCATGATCAGCGGCGGCCGCACGGCCTGGCCGACCGCCTTGGCAATGGCGAAATCGACCTCGTCCATCGACAGATGCGTCGCGCGTCCGTTGCGCACCAGGCCTTCATATTCGAGGAAGGCGATGAAGTCAGGATGAAACTCGCCGGTGGCGGGATCATAGAACTCCCGCGCCGTGGCGCCGGGGATGTACTTGGTACGGGCCATCACCCAGGCGCCGGTCCACCGCTCCCGGAACACCATGTTCCGATACGGCAGGGAATGGCTGTCGCCGACGATATAGACCGGCAGAACCGCTTCGAGCTCGGTGTCCACGCTGATACGTCCCCCCTCACATCACAGGCTCGGCCGCGGCCGCCGCTCGTCCTCAGTTGTTACGGCTCGCGGCCAGTGCGCGGTAGAACTCGTCCTCGTCGCAGATGATCTGCGGCGCGGCCGGAGGAGCCGCCGGTTGCATTCGTTCGTCATCACGTGCGGATCGCACCTCTGCGCCAGCGTCCTCGCCGGTGAACTGCGCGAAGAACAGCTTCATCGCGCGCGCGACGCCCTCGGACGTGACCGAGCGCGCATCGTCGGCGAAATACGCCCCCGCGTTCTTCGCATTGGTGATGATCTCGTAGGACGCGAAGTAATGCACGTTGTCGAAGCGCCGGACCATCTCCTCGGCGGCGACGCGCAGCACGCTCTTGGAATAGGTCGTGGCCTGCAGCACGTGGCGCGGCTCCATGGTGGCCGCGAGCGGGACCGGCGAGACCGTCAGGATGATCTGCAGGCGCGGATTGGCTGCCGACATCAGGTTGATCGCCTCGGCAAGATAGCCGGTGGTCTCCATGACCGAGAGATTGTGGAACGCGTATTTGGCATCGTCGAAGTCGCCAGCGCTGCCGCACCCCGGACAGGTCGGATACACCGTGCCGTCGAGCTTGGACACCCAGCTCTCGGTCAGACCGAGCGTGAAGATGAAGATGTCGGTGGTTTCGAAGAGCCGCCGCACCGCCTGCAAATGCTGCTTCAGATCGGCCTCGGCCTCGACCATCGAGATGTAGCCGCGCGGCGTGATGCGGGGGCGCAGCAGATCGAACACCCAGCCGTCGCTGTCGGTCCAGAACTGATCGGCTGGCCGGAAAGCTCCGAACGCCCGCTGCAGCAGTTGCAGCAGTTGCAGGGTGCTGTAGACGTTGCCGTAGCGCGCGGAGAACACGCCATAGCCGAAGCGTTCCTCCTGCTCGGGCGTCAGATGCGGCGGCGCCGGCTCGGTGACAAAGTAATTGTAGCCGCGCTCCTTCAGGGCGCGCGAGATGTGCTGCGCGAAGCAACTGCCGGCCGAGGCGACGCGCTGATCAGGACCGAAGCGGAGCCGCGCGGTCAGATGAGGATCGAGATCGGATGGGCTGCGCTCGGCAACGGCCTGACGCCAGAAGCTGCTCGCGGGCAGCGTGGTGTAGGGACAACTCATGCACTCACCCTCTGACCGCATGGGGCCGCGACGCAACGAAAGCGAAGCGCATGCTGCTCAAGCCCTCGGCTTCATTCCGAGATAGGAATGAATGATGAACTTGGTGCCCTGGATCGAGTAGTCGCCGGAATGGCTGGCGACGATGTTGAAGCGGCTGACGAGGTCGGCCCAGGCCTTGCGCTCGCCGGCCTCGGGGTCGGCCTCGTTGCAGTTCCAGTCGTCGAAGCAGAGCACGGCGCCCTTCGAGATGAAGCCGCGTTCGAAGCACGGCACCAGAGCATCCATGGTGGATGAGTAGAGGTCGCCGTCGAAATGGATCAGTGCAAAGCGCGTGTCGTCCGGGAGCAGCTTCACCGTGTCGGCGAACCAGCCTTCATAGATCTCGACCCGGCTGGGCGGAATGATGGCCTCGACCATGGTCCGCAGATCCGCGGCGCTGAGAATCCTGCAGCCGCCCTTCGACCAGGTGCCCGATTTCACGTGCTGCGACTCGAGGTCGACCTGCGCCGTGATTTCCGGCAGGCCCTCGAAGCTGTCGAACAGGCGCAGCTTGCGCAGCGGCTGGTTCGGCTGATAGCGCGGGTCGAACACCATCGCGTTCGCCAGGGTGCGCGCGGTGAAGCCGCCCATGGTGCCGAATTCGGCGATATCGCCTTTGACATCGGCGCTGTTGATATACATCACGCTCAAGGTCAGCGTGCGCGCGATCTCCTTGGCGGGCAGGATCAGGACGTCGTCGATATCGAAGAACAGGTACGGCGCGCTAATCTTGTGGGCGTCGAGCCGTTCCAGGGCTTCGGTCTGCCGCGTCCGCGGCTCCGACCCCGCTCCGGCGGCCGGCGCGGGGACCGGTTGAGGCTCGGGTTCGGGCTTTGGCTCCAAAGCGGCCTGCGGCCGTTCCGGAGGCGGCTGCCCCATCAGCGCGCGCTTGATCGAGCGCAGCTTGAACAGGGTCTGGGGGGGCAGGCCTTCGGCGATCGCCACCTTCAACGACTTCGTCATGACAGCCCCGTTCCCTGCCGCTCGCGATGTTTCGCTGCCAATCTATAGATACATTTTGCAAAGATCGCAAAAGCGGCATGCGGGATCCGCACTCGTTTTGCGTGGGTCTTCAGCCGGGGAGGCCGACAAAGCCGCAATCCGGGTCGCCGGCGCTCGAGCCGGTTCCGACGTGCGCGTCGACGACGAATTGGCTCGCATCTTCAGGTGCATCACCCTTGTCCAGTCAGGTGACGAAAAATATTCTTCTTTCGTTTTTCCAGAAAACGTGGTTTTCTCTCGCCATCCCGCCTCGTGCAGAGGGACGTACGCGTCGTCACGATACGTGGAGGTGGGCTGCGATGGACGTGACGGCTGCGCCAGACGAGTGCAGCTGGCGCGGACGGCGAAGTCGTGTGGTCCTGGCCTCTCGACGCTGAGGTCTGCGCAACGCGCCAAAGGCGCGTTGTCGCAAAATGGGGGCAAGAACGCCGATCCCCAGGGAGAGCACGAAGGACACCGTTAAAACCGATCGCGCGGGGAAGGCCGGGATGTCCCAGCCGAACCTGTGGTACCTGCCGCCTGCATTTCTTTCTGCAGGCGGGCCATGGGGGCGGCAGGCTCCCGGCCTTCCTCGCGCCCTCTCAATCGAGAGGGCGATGGTCAACTCATAGCTCGGACGCCAATGCGTCGCGAGAGCGCCTGTCGACGCTCTCAGCTCACCCTCATTCGAAGAAGATGAATTCGTGGTCGCCGGTGTAGCCGGAGCGCTTGAATTCGAACGCCCATTCCTCGGGGGTGTGGAAGATGCGGCAGGTGAGCTGCCAGTACATCAAATTCACCTTCTCGCGCTCGTTGCGGTAGCCCTCGACGCAGAGATATTTGGCGCCGCGGCTGACGCGCTCCATCTCGCGCAGGGCGGCATCGAGATCGTAGTTGTAGAGGTTGTGCAGCGTGTTGATCGAGATGACCAGATCGAAGTGCTTGTCGGGGTAGGGCAGCTTGGCCGCGCTGCCGACCTGGCAGAACGGCTTCACGCTCTCCATCGTGTGCTCGACGCCGTAGGACGAGACGTCGATGCCGGCGACCTCGAGATCCGGGATGGCCTCGCGGAAATCGTGCAGAATGAAGCCCTTGCCGGAGCCGACGTCGAGCACGCGCATGCCCGGCTTGATGCCGTACGTCTCGATCATCGCGTCGGCGACCTTGCGCCAGCGGCCGTCATATTTGTAGCCGCCATAGCCGGTCTCGCGGCTGCCGTCCCAATAGTCGTAATCGTACTTGATCGCCATCTCCGCGACATCGGCCTTGTCGCGCTGGGTGACGCGCGCGAGATAGTCGCGCTTGGTCGATTTGTGGACGAGACTGACGAACTCGCGGTAGGCCATGAAGATCTCCGGGCGTGGGGATGGCGGTTAGTCGGATGTGGCGCCGATCAGGTCGAGCTTGGCGTCGGCCTTGGCGAGCTGCGCGGCGCAACGCTGCGCCCAGGCGCCGGTGTCGGCGAAGGCGCGCCTGGTGGCGCCGAGCGGCAGGAAGTCGTTCAGGATGATGCAGGTCCACTTGACCTGGTAGGCATCGAGCAGCAGCCGGCAGCGCGCCACGCTGGCCGCGTCGAGCCCGAGGCCCTCGGTCAGCCGCTCGGTGAAATGCTCATGCACGGCCAGCGGCACCGGCACCTCCGGCTGGCAGAAGAAGTCCGACGCCAGCTTGGCCGGATCGTCGCGGCCGGCATATTCGAAATCGAGGAAGGTCAGCTTGCCCTGGTCGTCGATCAGCGCGTTGTGGAAGCCGAAGTCGGACGGCGACAGGCAGACCTGATCGGCGGGGATGGCGGCCTCCAGGCCGAGCCCTTCGGCCGCGGCGCCGCTCAGAATGGTCGCCTTGACGTCTGCCCAGGCCGGCTGCAACTGCGTCGCCACGAATTGCCGGGCCTCGGCCACATGCGGTACGTCGGAATCGAGTGTCGCCAGCCGCGCCACACGGCGCTCGACGGTCGCGATGTGCTCGGCCAGCGAGAAGCAGGCTTCCGAGCCCGGCGCCAGCGCAGGGCGGGGTGGGGCGTTCACCGCGAGCACGAAATCGATCGCGGCCTCGACATGAACAGGTGCCAGCTCGGCAGCCGTCAGCTTGCGTCCTTCGACGAAGCTGTAGAGGCCAGCCTGCTCGGCGCGGTCGCAGGCCAGCGGTTCCGGCACGACGCGAACGCCGCGCGACCAGGCATGGCTGATGAAGCTCCATTCAGCGCCGAGCCGGTCGCGGGTATCACGGGCATCGGTGAAGTAACGCTTGAGCACGAGGGGACCGGCCTCGGTGTCGACGCGAAAGACCTGGTTGTTGCGGCCGCCGGCCAGCCGCGTCAGTCCCGTAGGGCTGGCCTTGCCGGCCTGCGCGGCGAGGCGCTGGGCGAGCGCCAGCAGGGCGGCGTCGGCGTTGGCCTCAGCCGCGGTCACGGACGACATCCGCCGCGATCTCGGCCCAGGAGGCGCGGCGCTCATAGCCCGTGGCCTTGGTCGCGAACTGGTCCTCCGGATCGAACAGCACCTTGCGCATGCCTTGCGGAAATCCGGCCATGGCCAGGATCTCCGGCAGGTCGTCGACGAACAGCTCGCAGGCCAGCGCGTGGGCGCGGGCAACCTTGTCGTCCTTGGTCAGCTCGAAGAACACCCGCTCCGGCGCGATCTGGCCGGGCGCTGATCCCATCAGGCCGCGGTCGGTCAGGAAGCCGCGCGCTGCGGCATGCATGTCGTGCTTCGGTCCGAGAATGGGGTGCCGGGTCTTATGGCTGACGATGAACAGGTCATGGCCGGCGGCACGGGCCGCATCGACGAACTCCGCGAAGCCGGGGTAGGGCGACACCAGGTCCATGCGGGCGCCGTAGACATAGCCCTGCAGCTCGGTGAAGTCGTCCTTGCGCCCGCTGCCGTTGAGATGGTCGCGGACGCTGTTCTTGTCGCGGCCGAGATCGGCCGGGATCAGGCCGCGCTCGAGCGCGGCCGCATGAAACACGCCGTCATAGCAGGCGATCGTGTTGTCGAAGTCGATCCCGATCCGCATGGCCTGGACTTAACGCAGCGACATGTCGATCAGCGGACGGCCGACCTTGCCGGCCGCGAGATCCTGCAGCGCCTGGTCGGCCTGGGCGAGGCTGTAGGGCTTCGACAGCAGATCCCGCACCGGGAAGCGGCCGGAGCTCAGCAGCCGGCCGTAGCGCCCGTAGTCGCGATCCGGCACGCTGTCGCCGCCCCAGGTGCCGAGCAGGCTCTTGCCCTGGTTGAAGACGCCGGGATTCAGCGTGAGCGCCGCGCCATGCTTGGCATTGCCGATCACGACCGCGCGGCCGCCCTGCTGGCGCGTCGAATTGATCGCCTGCTCCATCACGGCAGGAATGCCGGAGGATTCGACCGCGAGATCAACGCCCTGCGGCACGATCTTCTTGATCTCGGCCAGCACGTCGCCGCTGGCATCGATGATGTGAGTCGCGCCGTAGATCTGGGCGAGCGCGCGGCGGGTCGGGTTGGGATCGATGCCGATCACCGGCATCGCGCCGGCCAATGCCGCTGCCATCAGCGCGTTGAGGCCGATGCCGCCGGTGCCGAACACGGCGACGGCGTCGCCCGGCTGGACCTTGAGCACGTTGTAGACCGCGCCCATGCCGGTCGGCGCCGCGCAGCCGAGCAGCACCGCGACATCCATCGGCAGGTCGGGCGGCAGCAGGGTCAGGCGGTTCTCGCTGACGACCGCATGGCGCTGGAAGGTGGTGACGCCGCCGGCGTTGACCTTCTTGCCGTCCCAGTCATAGACGGCGCCGCCGGCCTCGATGCCCGTGCCCTTGATCCAGGACAGCACGACCTTGTCGCCGACCTTGACCTTGGTGACGGCGCTGCCGGCCTCGATCACCGTGCCGGTGCCCTCATGGCCCAGGCAGTGCGGCACCCATTTGTCCTCGCCCTTGTCGCCGCGCCACTCCATCACCTGCGTGCCGCAGGCGCCGGAATAGGCGATCTCGACCAGGACCTGCCCCGGCTTCAGGGCCGGCGTCTCGATCTCGGCCAGGACGAGCGGCTGGCCGGTCTGGACCAGGAGGGCAGCTTGGGTCTTCATGTGATGTCTCAGCTCAACGCGTGGATGATCTTGTCCGCGATCTGGTGGCCGGTCAGTCCCAGCACCTCGCGGGCGTATTCCTGTTCGCCTGATTTCTTGAAGAAGGCGTCCGGCGTGCCGAAGCGCAGGAACTTCTGGTGCTTCGTCTCGGTATCGGCGAGCCATTCGGAGACGGCGGAGCCGAAGCCGCCAATCAGCGAATGCTCCTCGATGGTCGCGACCAGCTTGAAGCGGCTGAAGGCCTGCTTGAGCTTGTCCTCATCCAGCGGCTTCACGGTGTGGAAGCTGACGACCTCGGCGGAGATGCCCTTCTCCTTCAATCTATGTGCGGCTTCAATGACTTCCGGCAGCATGTTGCCGGTCGAGAGCAGGCAGACGTCGGAGCCTTCCTCGATCGTGATCGCCTTGCCGATCTTGAAGTCCGTGATGGGGCCCTTGTGAACGACCGGCTCACCCTTCTTGCCCATGCGGATGTAGACCGGGCGGTCCTGCTGCATGGCCGCGCGCAAGGCGCCGCGCACCTCGAAGGCATCGCCCGGGCAGATCACGACCATGTTCGGGATCGAGCGCAGGAACGAGATGTCCTCGCAGGCGTGGTGGGTCGGGCCGAGGCCGGAATAGGCGAGGCCGGCGCCGACCGCGACGATGGTCACGGGGACCTCGTGATAGCAGACGTCGGTGCGGATCTGCTCCAGGCAGCGCGTCGTCACGAACGGCGTGATCGTGTAGGCGACTGGGCGCAGGCCGTTCATGGCCATGCCGGCGGCGACGCCCATCATGTTGGCCTCGGCGACGCCGCAGTTGAAGAAGCGGCTGGGGTGCTTGTCCTTGAACTTGTCGAACAGGCGGTTGCCGATGTCGCCCGAGAGCATGACGACGCGGCTGTCCTCGTTGCCGAGCTTGGTCAGTTCGTCAGCGAACGCGTTTCTCATGACAGGCCGAGCTCCTTGAACGACTTGACGACTTCCTCAGCGGTCGGGGCGCGATAGTGCCAGTTGTTGTCGTCCTCCATGAACGACACGCCCTTGCCCTTCACGGTGTGGGCGATCAGCGCCACCGGCTTGCCCGAGCCGTTCGGGATGTTCTGCATGGCTTCCGCCAGCGCGCCGATGTCATGGCCGTCGATCTCGTGGGCGTCCCAGCCGAACGCCGCCCATTTGTCGCGCAGCGGCGCCAGCATCAGGGTTTCGTTGGAGCGCGCGGTCGCCTGCCACTTGTTGTAGTCGACGACGACGCAGACATTCTCGAGCTTCTGCGCGGCGGCGAACATCGCCGCCTCCCACACCGAGCCCTCGTTGTTCTCGCCGTCCGAGAGCAGGGCGAACACGCGGTAGTTCTCGCCCTTGATGCGCCCTGCGAGCGCCATGCCGCAGCCGAGCGGCAGGCCGTGGCCGAGCGAGCCGGTGGCCGCCTCGACGCCGGGCAAAAGGTTCGCCGGCGGATGCTCGGCGAGCCGGCCGCCGTCCTGGCAGTAGGTGTCGAGCTCCTCGATCGGGAAGTAGCCCTTCATCGCCAGCGTCGCGAACAGCGCCGCGGCGGCATGACCCTTGGAGAGGATGAAGCGGTCGCGCAGCGGGTCGGTGGGATTCTTCGGGTCGATGTTCAGCACATGCCAATAGGCTGCGGTCATCGCATCGGCGCAGGACAGCGACGAGGCCAGATGCGCGGCCTGCGCCTTGTGCGACATCTCGATGATCTTGCCGCGCAGCCTTGCGGCCTGCGCCTTCAGGGCGGCGGCGTCAGGCTTGGCCGCCGGGCTCCGGACTGCAACGTTCATCGTGCTCTCCAGTCGCGCTTCTCCGGGAAGCGCAGGGGTCGATCAGGGTTTATGTTCGTACTTGGTCGGCAGCTTGGCCATGACATCCTCGAAGCGTCGCGCCCAGGCGATGACGTCGTCGATGCCCTGTTCCAGCGAGAACGTGTCGCGCCAGCCGAGCTCGGTGCGCAGCTTGAAGCTGTCGAGCGTATAGGCGGTGTCCTTGCCCGGCCGCTCCGGGCCGATCTCGACGCAATCCTCGAACGACTTGCCGAGACGCGCCAGGATCATCTCGACCAGCGTGCGGATCGAGACCAACTCGTAGCCCGAGATGTGATAGGTCTCGCCGAGCTTGCCGCTGCGACCGATCTTCACCGTCGCATCCGACACGTCGGTCATGTGGATGAAGACGCGGATCGACTTGCCGCCGCCGTCGAGCCGCAGCTTCTGCCCGGTCATCGCCGCCACGATGGTGCGCGGCACGATGCGATAGAGCTGCTGGCCCGGGCCGTACACATTGGCCGCACGTGTGAAGACCACGGGGAACTGGTAGTTGGCGAAATAGGTGCGCAGGCTCATGTCGCCGGCCGCGCGCGACACCGCGTAGGGCGTCGACGGGTTGAAGGCTGCGTCCTCGCGCACCCAGCCCTCGGTCGAGCCGTAGACCTCGGGCGTCGTGACGTGGACGTAGCGGTCGAGGCCGTCATAGTTGCGCAGGATGTCGTGCAGCCGGACCGCGGAGACGACGTTGGTCATCATCCAGTGGTCTGGATGCAGCCAGCTCTCGCCGACCATGCTCTGCGCCGCGAAGTTCACGACGTGAGTCGGCCGCTCCGAGGCCAGCAGCGCCTTGAGCGCATCGAGATCGTGATTGAGATCGACGCGCTGGAAGCGGACCTTGCCGGGACGCTTCTGCCATTTGTACGGCAGGAAGGCGTCATGCGGCTCGTCCGAGCGGCTGGTCGCGATCACGTCGTGACCGGCGGCAGCCAGGAAGTCGACGAAGGTTGCGCCCGAAAACGAGTTCGAGCCGAGGATCAGGTACTTTTCGTTCGCAGCCATCGTCCCTGTCCGTCAGACCTCGCGCGTCGTGATGATGTCGCCGCGCTGGGCGTACAGCCACTGCATGATCATGTGGCCGATCACCATCTGCGCGTCCTCGGCGATCTGCATGTCGTCGACCGCGAAATGGATCGGCACGTCGGCGAGCGCCTTGGCCTTGCCGCCGGAAAAGCCCAGCACGGCATAGCTGGTCATGCCGATCTTCTTGCCTTCTTCCAGCGCCTTCAGGATGTTCGGCGAGTTGCCGGAGCCGGAGAAGGTGATCAGCACGTCGCCCTTGCGCGCGAGCACCGCGAGCTGCAGCGAGAACACCTGGTCATAGCCTTCGTCATTGGCGAGGCAGGTGATCACGGATGGGTTCGACGACAGCGAGTGCACGCGCAGACCCGAGCCTGGCGTCTTCGAGAGCGCGTAGAGGAAATCGTTGGCGAGGTGGTTGGCGTTGCCACCGCTGCCGCCATTGCCGCAGAAGAACACCTGCCGGCCGGTCTGCCAGCAGTCGCGCAGATCATAGGCGAGCTTCTCGACCGGGCTCCAGTCGAAATCCTTCAGCACGGTGCTGAAGCGGCTGGTGTAGTCGGCGAACAGGCTGCCGGGGGTCTTGAAGGCCAGGACGTTCATTTCACGACCTCCTTCTCCATCCATTTCAGATTGTACCAGCGATCGTCGTTCTTGAGCTGGCCCTGCGAGTACATGCCGATGATTTCCTTGATCGCGTCTTCCACTGTCTTCTTCGGGCGGAAGCCGGTCGCGAGCAGGCGATCGGAGTTGACGCGATAGCTGCGCGGGTCGTTCGAGGGCGTCACGATGACCTCAGCCGGCACGTGCTTGGTGACCAGATTGGCGATGTCGAGGATCGAGATGTTCTCGAAGCCCGCATTATAGATCCCGGTGTGCTCAGGATGATCGAGCAGGAAGAGATAAAGGTCGGTGATGTCGTCGATGTGGATGTTCGGCCGGGTCTGGTCGCCGCCGAACACGGTGATGCGGCCGTTCATCAGCGCCTGCATCGTCAGCATGTTGACGGAGACGTCGAGCCGCTGGCGCGGAGAGTAGCCGCACACGGTCGCGGGACGGACGATCTGCACCACCATGTCATCCTTGTAGGACAGCACGATGCGCTCGCCGCACATCTTGGTCTTGTTGTACTCGGAGATCGGCAGCAGCTCGAGATCCTCGGTGACCTGCTCCTCTTCCTTCACGCCGTAGACGCTGCCGGAGGACGCGTAGATGAAGCGCTTGATGCCGTGGCGATAAGCGCGATCGGCGAGCTGCATCGTGGCGAGGCAGGAGATCTCCCAGGTCAGCTTGGGGTCGAGATCGCCGCAGGGGTCGTTGGCAACGCTGGAGAGATGGATGATGGCGTCGACCCCGGTCAGGTCGATCGCGTCGGGATTGCGGACGTCGCCCTGGACGACGGTGAGATCCGGATGCGGCTCGAGGAAATTGCCGAACCACATGATGTCGAACGCGACCACCTTGTGGCCGGCCTTCAAGAGCTTCGGCACGAGCACGCTGCCCTTGTAGCCGCACGCTCCGGTCACGAATATCTTCATCTGAGCAATCCCCGTGGCTCGCCTGTCGTGTCGCCGGCTGGCGCGTCGCGCGCACCTTTATACAAATTGGCTAGGGAAGGCGACCAGCCCGGCGGCGCAAGCCGCCCGTCAGACGTCCCCGCCACGGCGCGGTTCGTGATTAAACTCCAAATGGGCCCGGCGCAAGCTTTCCGGGTTACCGATATCCCGATGATAACCGCTGGTTTCCACGCACAAAATGCGTCCGAGATAGTTGGGGATGATTTCGGTGGAGAGATCGACGATCGGCTTTCCCAACGCGGCGATGTCGGCGATGACGGCAGGATCGAACACGTAGACCGCGCCATTGGCGAGGTTCCCAGGCGGATTCTTGACCTTCTCGTGGAAGGCGATCACCCTGTGCTGATCGTCCAGCTCGAGAATCCCGCACGAGCTCGGATCATCGGTGCGGAACGCGAGCATCGTCATGATGCAGCCATCAGGGCGGTTGCGATGGGCGGAGAGCAGCCCCGCGGCGTCGAAATCCGTCAGATTGTCGGCGTGAGCCACGAGGAAGGGCTGGTCGCCGAACCAGGCGCGGTTGGCAAGCACGGTGCCGCCCGTCCCGAGCAGTTCATCTTCGTGAACGAGATCGATGCGGTCCCGCCAGCGCGATTGCGCCACGTGCGCGCGCACCTGTTCGGCGAGCCAGTGTGTGTTGAGCAGCGCGCGCTCGATGCCGCCTTCGAACACGAGATCGAGCCAGTAGTCCAGCAATGGCCGGTCGTGCACACGCACCAGGCATTTCGGCGTCGTATTGGTCAGCGGGCGCAGCCGGCTTCCGATCCCCGCCGCGAGCAGGAGGGCACGCATGACGATATCCTACTCCTGGCTGAACCCGGTCTCGTCGATTTCCCGCACCAGCTCCGCCGTCGTCAACGGCAGGTTGCCGACGCGGGAGACCTGGAGGGCGGCCGCCAGCGATCCGAGATAGGAGGCCCGCCAGATATCGGCGCCCGCGCGCAGGCCCATCGAGCAGGCCATGAAGAAGCTATCGCCGGCGCCGGACACGTCCTTCGGCGACGGATTGAACGCCGGCAGCCGGTCCGAGGTGAAGGTGCCATCCGCCAAGGTGTTGATCAGCGCGCCTTCGGCGCCGAGCGTGATCACCAGATTCTTGGTGCGGGCCCGCTCGACCAGCCGCTCGCTGATCACGGCGAGGCCCGAGATGAAGTCGTTCAGCGCGACGCGCGCCTCGCGCTCGGTCGGCGTCAGTAGGGTCATGCCCTTGAAGCGGGAGACGTCGCCGGTCTGCGAGGACACCTGGCTGTCGGCCGCCATCATCACGCCCTGTGCGCGGGCGCGATCCGCGATCGCGTCGACCAGATCCTGCGGCAGGCAGCCATAGTTGAAGCAGGAGAACAGCAGCAGATCGCAGGTCTTCAAGGCACGCTCGACCGATGTCAGCATTTGCCGCTGCAGGTCGGCGTCCGAGGCGTGCTGGCGCAGATGGTTGACCCGCAGCAACGTCTTGTTGAGCGCGCGAAAACGCTGTTTGCGCGTGGTCGGCCGGCTCTGGTCGGTGAAGGCGTTGAAGTTGACGCCATGCTGTTCCAGCGTGTTGCGCGCGAATCGCGCCGCCTCGTCGTCGCCGACGAGCGTGAAGAACTTCACGTCCGCGCCGAGGCCATGGGCATGCGCCGCAACCGCGCCGGCACCGCCGACGAAGGTGCGGGTCATCAGCGGCGTCACCACGATGGTCGGATCCTCCTGGGACATGCCGACCGCATCGCAGGTGACATATTCGTCGACGATCAGGTCGCCGATGACGGCGACCCGCATGCCGGAGAGCTTGCGGAGCAGATCCTTCAGATTCGTGATCTCGAAGCCGTGGCGCTTGGGAAATTCCTGCGGTTTGCGAACCGTGGAGATGTCGATGTTGGCGTCGCGTTCCAGCAGCGACAGCGACGCAAAGCGCAACTCACCGGACGAGAAGATCAGCCGCCCGCCATAGACGTCCACGGCCTCCTGCTCGGGATTGGCGCGATCCTCGAACTCCTTGCCCTTGACGACGACGGTCGGCTTCAGATGCGCGATGAAGTCGGACGCCGACGTATCCAAGCGCACGGCATGGTGCACAAAGGCGATGGAACGCACATTTTCGAGGCGCATGTCCTGCGCCAGGGTCACGCCGGGCGTCGAATCGGGATTGACGCCCACGACCAGCACGTCGGCCTGCTCGGCGGCGAACTTCAAGAGCCGTAGATGTCCGGGGTGCACGACGTTGAAGTTGCCGGACACGAACGCAATCGTCTCCCCGGAGTCACAAGAGGCGCGAACAGTCTGGCAGGCCAGATCCATCTCACTCATATCGATCACCTGATCCAAGGAATTCACCTCCGGCTCGATCGGGCTGAGGTAGGACATCCGGCCAGGGTGTCATTCGCCGGCCGAAGAACTCCGATGCAAAGCGTCGCTGTCGCCCGGCACATCTGCACCGCGAATCCCGTTCCGATCTGCATCTTTCATGCCCGACATTGATTTCGTTGCGAAAAAAACAAGCGCGACCCCGAGATCGGAGCGATGGAGGGGCCGGCGGCCGATCATTTCCAATGGTCTCTTTATCAGGTGTGCGCAGCAGCACAAACAGTCCTGTTAGCTTGCGGTTGTGTGGTCGCGTCGGAATGCGGCTTCCGGAGAGCTCATCGTCCTTCACGGCAATGCTCGGCGCTGTGCAGACGAATCAGGCGAAGGATGGATCCAAGAATGCTCCGGCGAGAGACGGACTGCGTTGCGCTGGTCGGCGGGCCACGCGGAAAAGCCTCGGGGACGCCAGTCTCTCGCAGGACGTCTCAGTGATAGAGGTCGAACTGTTCACCTTGTCCTTTTTCAAGATCGGCCGTCAACGCGCTGCGGTCGATCAGCGGAAACAGCTTGCTGAACTCGGGGCGGTCCAGCAGTGCGAGGTAGGTCTTGAGCATGCCCCGTTCCGAAGGATGCGCGGGATCGAAGAAGTTGCCGGCATCGCGCGATATCTCGGTGCGGCTCATGTCGAAGAACTGAATGCCTAGCTGCGCAAATCTTTCGACGGTCTCTGGACTCCTGATCTCGCGCCAGAGTCCGGAATAGGGCCAATAGGCCTCATCGGTGTCGAGAAAGGCGGCAGCGCTCTCCAGGAGCGGATACTGGATTGCAATCACCGAGAACCCGCGCTCGCGGGACAGCCGAGACAGCCGCTCGATCTCGCCAAATTCGCGTTCGCTGAGATGGGGCGCGCCCGGAAACGAGGAGGTGACGTATTGAGCGCCGCGCGCCAAGGTTTCGCCTGCTGCATTCCGGTAAGGTGGCGCGACCATGACGGAACCATCCTTGCGGAACCCGAACTTGCCACGGATCGCCTCTGTTCCTATCAGCCTGTTGTTGTCAACAGGCTCGAGCTGCGGCGTCATCATGGCCGAACGGATTGCATCGAGGTCTCCGTGGGCCCGCGTGACGAAGTCTGCGACGTCGTGCAGCTTCCGCCGATGCGAATCGATGCCCTGGGCGAAGTCCATCGTGCGTTCTTTCCGCCAGACGTCAGCGAGGAAATCGCCAAACAGGAAGTAGTCCAGCGCTACGACGACTACGCGCGGCTTCGCCACCGTGGTTGCGCGATCGACAAAGTCCACAACGTGCGTGAGAGGCCAAGCCGTCAGGCACGCATTGTAGGTCACATAGGGGCGGAACATCTGCTCGCGCGCCTGACCGCACCGCGAACTTCCTACCAGCAGAACCTCAGGACGGACCTGTTTGATTCGTTCGAGCTTGTAGGGTGCATAGTCCTTGAAGGTGCCGAGCCAGACCAGCCGTTCTGTGCGCGATTGCTGGGCTGCAATCATGGAGAGCGGAACGGTCGCGCCCAATCGCCAGCCGGCCCATTCGAAAACAGCCAGCAGCGGCAGGAAAACGACAGCAAACAGCGCCACTACGATCGCAAGATACCGCGCCAAAGTTCGAGCCCGCCTTGATGATTGTGCTTCGGGAGTTAGCGAGTTTGGCTCGCAATCCGCGTCGTGCTGGGAGTTGATTGCGCTAGAATCAGGCTAATAGCTTGGCGTGGTTGCCGCAAGCGGATGATGCGCCAGCGCCACGCCGCCTGCCTGGACAGCTTCGACGAGAACATATTCGGATTCCTCAGCAGGATCGGCGCGATCGACGGCCCTTCTGCGTTCACTAAGCCAGAATGTCGGTGGCGAGGGCTCGAGGCCCGTCGCTTGCCACGCCCGGCTCGTTCAGAATTGGAAGTAGAGGAACTGCGAGGTGTCTCCGGCAATGATGTTCATCAGAACTGCCGCCACGAGCGCGATGGAAGTTCCGATTGCCCACGGCAAGGACGGTCGCCACTTCAGGTTCAGAATGCTCCAGGGACGAGGGTTGTGGTAGGTTTCCAGCCCGACCTTCCAACGCTCGAACATTGTGTTCACGTTGGGCAGGGTGAAACAGGCGACATAGCCTGCCAGGATCGCGATCATGACGCGCGGATCGACGAGGTTCGTTGCCGTGATCTTCTCCGGGTTGGACAGGGCGAGCATCCCCTTGATCAGCCTGACCGCGGCATTCGGATTGTCGGCCCGGAAGAAAACCCATGCCAGAACCACGACGAACTGTGTCAACAATAGAGCCGCCACCGCATACCAGGCGGTCGCCGACAGGCGGGTGAGGGCCGGTCGCTGCGCGACGAATTTGCTCCAGCGATGATTGACGATCAGAAACAGCCCGTGCAGGGCGCCCCAGATGATGAAGGTGAAGCCGGCGCCGTGCCAGAGACCGCCGAGCAGCATGGTGGCGAAGAGGTTGGCGTTTCTCCGGTGCTCGCCGTAGCGGTTGCCGCCAAGCGGGATGTAGAGATAGTCGCGCAGGAAGCGCGACAGCGAGATATGCCAACGGCGCCAGAATTCGACGATGCTCAGCGACTTGTAGGGGGAATCGAAGTTGAAGGGCAGCCGGATCCCAAACATGATCGAGATGCCGATCGCCATGTCCGAGTAGCCTGAGAAATCGAAGTAGATCTGCAGCGAGTAGGCGAGCGCGCCGCCCCAGGCGTCGATCAGGTGAAGGTGGCTCGAATTGGCGGCCTGGAACACGGGATTCGCGATCAGGCCGAACCCATCCGCGATGAACGACTTCTTGAATAGCCCAATGGTCAGAATCGTGAGGCCGATCGCGACTTTTTCGAGCGAAATCCTTCGGCTCTCCTCCGAGCCGAATTGCGGCATCATCTCGCGGTGATGGAGGATCGGGCCGGCGACCAGATGCGGGAAATACGTGACGAACAGGCCGTATTTCACGAAGCTTCGTTCATCGGAATACCCCCCGTAGACGTCGGCGAGGTAGGCGATCTGGGTGAAGGTAAAAAACGAAATGCCGAGCGGGAGAACGATCGCGAGCGAGGGGTGCTTCGACGCGGTGATCGCATTGAGGATCTGGATGCCGAAATTCGTGTATTTGTAGAACGCGAGCGCAGCCAGGTTGAGCGTGATGGCAGCTGAAAACAGGCCAGTGCGGAGCTTTCCGGTCTGTCCGGCAATCAGCAGACCCATCGTATAATTGAAGACGATGGAGACCAGGATGATCGGGACGAAGTGAATGTCCCAATAGCTGTAGAAGGTGAGCGACGCCGCGGTGAGCCAGCTGAGGCGCACGACGGGGGCGGCGAAAAAGCGAGCCAGCAGAAAATAGCCGACCAGGGTCACCGGCAGGAACAGGAACAGAAACTCAAACTGCGTGAAAAGCATAACAAGTTTCTTGATGTTGCTGCATATTGCGTTGCTTTATCAATGATTGAGGGCGCTGCCAAGTTGGGTGCACCTCTCCCGCTGCGAATTTCGGGGGATGCCGCCTCCTGACGGCAGCGACGTGCGGCCGGCCTCTCGAAAAGGGCGGGCCCTTTTCGATCAATGATTCTTCTGCTATGGCAGCTCGAAAATCTGACCAACGACGCCAATCCGACGACGCCATGATGGGGTTTCGCGCAATCACTCTCGCCGATGATCGCAGCGGCGAGGAAACCCTCTATGGGCCATGCAGATGACATCCCGATAGGTCTGCGCTCTCGCGCGCAAAGCAAACTGGGGAGGAGCGGGAAACCCTCTGTTCCACCGGCTGACGTCGTGTCTAGACTCTCGTTGTCGAAGCCGAAAGCAGCTGCCACGACACCCACCGAGACAACCTATCGAGCGGGAATTGCGTCATGTCGACAGTCGGCCGGTCTGCACCGGAAAAGTCAGCTGAACCGGGTGGATTCGGGCGCTATCTCATCGCAGTCGGAATTGTGGGCCTGGCGGCCGCGTTCGCGTTTTCGCTCGGTTTGTCGCTGTTCTCGTCCGACGTGTGGACGTTGCGCGACGGAGTGCTGCAGATTCCGCGCCAAGGCGACACCAACTGGTATCGTGATTTCGGAGGCCGCAGCATTCCGCAGATCCAGGACCAGGATATCTTCTACAGCAACCTCGGAGGATCGGTCGAAGCCGCCAAGCGGGCTGACATTGTCTTTCTTGGTCCGTCCTTCGTCAGCTATGCCGTGGACCGGCAGACGCTCGCGCAATCGCCGGTGCTCGGTCGATTGGGGATCTACAACATGGCCTTCGTGGGCATTCGCGGCGGTGAGTTCTCGCGGCTCGTGATCCAACGTTGGAAAATCCGTCCGCGTCTGTGGATCATCAATGCCGACGATCAGTTCGTGCACTTTTTCAGCAACGATCTCAACGTCACTCTTGGTCCGCAGAAACAGCCCATTGCCGCCGTCCAGCGCAATCGAATGCGGGGGTACCTGACGGTGATCGGCCGCAATTTGCACTGGCGTATCGAGGACTTGGTTGCGGCGTATCAGAATGGCTATTTCTCGCCCACCGGCCTCTATCGCAACATCACTGATGGTGACATGGCGCTGGATGCCAATCCGGGCTACGTCGCCTTGGGCAACAAGCCGATGCTGTCGGCCCGCAATCCTGACTGCCATACGACCCCCGCGATTGTCGACTATGCGAAGAGATTTCTCAATGAGGTGGGCGGACAGGTCGTGCTCACATTGGTCCCGCATAGCCAGTCTTGCGTCCAGCAGGCCGCGGAACTGGCGAAAGAATTGAACATCGAGTTGATCGCGCCGCCATTCGATGGCCTGACGACGATTGACGGCGGCGGCCATTTGGATCGGCAGGGCGCTCAGGTCTTTACGAGCCATCTTGCTCGCGAGATCGTCAAGACGGCGGCCTTCAAACGGGCATTTCCCGACGGCAAATGATTGTGCGGGATTTCAGCAAAAGGCGACGCCGGCGCCATGCCGGTTCGTCCGAGACGTCGACGTCTCCCTGCCATCAGGGGCGATGTGACCAGGTGCGGTTGGATGCCGGAATTTCTGAATTCTCCTCTCTCTTAGGTTTGCTCGCGTTCATCCCCATGTTCGGCTTGGAAAATTCCCGACACCTCTGTTATAGGTGCGATCCAAACGGTTCAATCCCTGGTTGGCATTTGCGGGGCGATGTCTCCTTGGGGGAATCTCGCATTCGACCCGGCGAGCGTGCTGTCCTCATCCCGAGAAGTGATCCCGGGCGCGCAGCGCAGGCGACTTGAACGGCCGGTCGTCCAAGCTCTGCCTTGATCCGAACGCGCGGAATCGGGGATTTCAAGGTTGTGTGGAACTTGGTCGTATGAAACTGCAAAAGCGAAGGCCGATGCGCGGCGGGCGCCGACGGTTTGTCTACCAGGTCTTTGTCATAGTCGGGGCGACCCTCAATCTGCTGCCGCGACGCGTGGTGTTCCTTGGTCTGGTGATCGCCTTCGCCGCGAGACTTCCGCTCAGGCGGCGCCTGGCTCAGGCGTATTTTCCCTATGTGACGTCATATCTTGCAACTCGGCCGGAGTTTCGTTTTTCGACGGCTCTCAGCCGCCATTTTCCCGCTGCCTCGCTTCGAGCCCTGAGCAGCATCGGTGCCTATCGCGAGGCCGCCGGCATGGTCGGCCGCGATGCCTTGGCGTCCGATGACGCGGAGACCAGATACGCGCTGGTTCGATCCTTGTTCGAGCTGGGCGAGTTTTCGGAGGCGCGCGACGCCGCGGCAGGAGCGAAGCCCGAACAGCTCGAGGCGATGGTCGATCTCGCCTTCTACAAGGCCATGGTCGACCTCATCGAAGGGGATGAACCGGCGGCGCTCGATGCGATGTTCTGGGCGTGTCGGAGCAGCCTGCATTTTTTCCGTCCCCACCAGAACATCGCGGCTCGGAATTCACCGCGTTACTTCCCGAACAGCCTCGATTTCCTCTGCGGGGCCCGCGGCCGGCTGTTCGACCTGTGCAACTTCACGGGCCAGCGCGTGATGCATGTCGGTCGCGGCGAGATTGCAATTCGCTTGTACGAGCGGGCTTTGAACGTGCAGCAGGAACTCCGGGCATCGCCGCCACCGCTTTCTGATGAGTTGAGGCGGCTGCTCGACCGGCTCGGCGTGACCCTGGATGCGCTGCGGCTCGTTCCTGAGGAATGGGCGACGCAGATCGGCCATCTGGGCATGCTCGACATCCTGTTTCGCATGCGAGAGCTGGGCTGGTGGTCAGGCGAAGCCGTGATCGTCGTCCGCCCCGACAGCATCGCCAATGCGGTCTTCTTCAAGCTGTTTGAAAGTTTCGGCAAGGTCGTGGTGATCGGTGAAACCGTATCGGAGCGACTGGGTGAAGAACTGCTGTCCTTGCAGCGCTGGTACGGGTTGAATTTCAACGCGTTCAGGCTGCCGGACGGGCGGGTCGTACCTTGGCAGGACGCCGGTGCGATCGCCATCGAACAATGGGAGCGCGAGGGAAGAGGGCATCCGCTGCGTGACGCCTACGATCGGAGTGCGGCCGCCGCAGCGGCTGGCTTCGACGCGTTCCGTTCCAGCCACGGCATGAAGCCCGACGACTGGTATGTGTGCCTGCACACGCGGGACGCTGCGCACTATTTCGAGTTCATGGGCACAGGGCAGACCCATCGCAATGCGCCGATCGAGACGTCTTTGGACGCCATTCGTCTGATCACCACCCATGGCGGATGGGTCATCAAGCTCGGTGGTCCGAACTCGCCGAGGCTTCCGCCGATGGCTCGCACGATCGATTACGCGCTGAGCGAATTCAGATCGGAGCTGATGGACATCCACCTGATTCGCCATGCCCACGCATTCATTGGGACGACGTCCGGGTTGACGAATGTCGCTGTCAGTTTCGGCATTCCTTGTGCGATCGTGAATGCGATCACGACCGACGCCCAGCTGTGGAACAGCAACGTCCGTTTTGCCCTCAAGCCCGTCAGGCTAGCAGACGGCACCGTGCTGACGCAGCATCAACTGACGACGTCGCCCTGGCGCTGGCGCGTGTTCGATGCGGCCGTGCTGGGCCGGAGCGGTGCGCATCCGGAGACCAACTCGGCGGACGACATCCGCCACACGGCCGATGAGGTCCTGGCCATCGCCGACGGTCGGTTGGCTGAATTCGAAGGCGATCACGATGGCGCAGGACTGTTGTCGCGCTGGAGGCGTGCGCTGGGGCTGCCCTATTACTACGGCACCAGCCGTCCGAGCCTCGGTTTCCTGGCCAATCATGAGACGGAGTTGCTGCGCGACGCCGTCGAGGGCCACTGAGCCATGCAGATGGGGGACGGGGTGGCGGAGATGGCACCATGTGCGGCATAGCCGGCCTGCTTCGCCCCGGCGGAGCCGACGAGGCCCAACTGACCGGAATCATTGATCGCATGACGACGGCGCTGGCGCATCGGGGGCCAGATGCGTCCGGCAGTTGGATCAGCGCTGCGAGGGGCCTCGCCTTCGGACATCGCCGTCTGGCGATCCTCGATCTCTCCGAGGCCGGGGCGCAGCCGATGCACAGTGCCTGCGGGCGCTACACCGTCACCTTCAACGGCGAGATCTACAACCATCTCGATGTCCGTGCCGAGCTGGAGGCCGGTGGCGACGCGCCGAATTGGCGCGGTCATTCCGATACCGAAACGCTGCTCGCCGCGATCAGCCGATGGGGCGTTCGACCGACGCTTCAGCGCCTGATCGGCATGTTCGTCTTCGGGCTGTGGGACGCCGAGACTCGGCAATTGATCCTGGCACGCGACCGCTTCGGCGAAAAGCCGCTGTTCTACGGCTGGAGCAACGCTGATCTGGTGTTCGGCTCCGAGCTCAAGGCGCTGGCGGCGCATCCCTCCTGGGCGCCGTCGCTCGACCGAGCGGCGCTCACGGCGTTCATGCGCTATTCCTACGTGCCGGCGCCCGCCACGATCTGGACCGGCATACGCAAGCTGCCCGCGGCGTCGTTCGTGAACTTCCCCGCGGATGCGACTCCTGGCGGCTGGCCGCTGCCGCAACCCTATTGGTCGCTGCGCGATCGTGTCGCCGCCGCTCAGGACGATCGCATTGCCGACGAGGGCGAGGCGGTCGAACGGCTGGAGCAGCTGCTGTCGGTGGCCGTGAAGCGACAGTGCTTGTCGGACGTGCCGCTCGGCGCGTTCCTGTCCGGCGGCGTCGATTCGTCGACGATTGTCGCCCTGATGCAGGCGCAGGCGGGCCAGCCTGTGCGCACCTTCAGCATCGGCTTCGCCGAAGGCGGCTACAACGAGGCCGAGGACGCGCGCAACGTCGCGCAGCATCTCGGCACCGATCACACCGAGCTCTATGTCGATGCGCGTACCGCGATGGACGTGGTGCCCAAGCTGCCGCGGATCTATGACGAGCCGTTCGCCGACTCCTCGCAGATCCCGACGCATCTGGTCGCGCAGCTCGCGCGCCGGCATGTGACTGTCGCATTGTCAGGTGACGCGGGCGACGAGCTGTTCGGCGGCTACAACAGGCATGTCTGGGGCGGCGCGCTGCAGGCGCGCCTTGGTCGCGTGCCGATGTCGCTGCGGCGTGCGATTGGTGCCGTTCTCGGTGCGATCGCCCCAGAGCCGGCCGATACGGTTCTCAGGGCGCTGCAGCCGGTGTTGCCGGCCCGATTGAAGGTTCGGCATGCCGGCGATCAGGCGGCCAAGCTCGGCCGCGTCATTGCCGCCGACGGCTTTGATGGCCTCTACCGGGCGCTGTGCTCGATCGATCAGGATCCGGCCGGGACGGTGGTGGGCGGCATGGAGCAGGAAAGTTGGGCAGGGAACGAGATGCGGCAGCTTGCGGCACAGCTCGACCCGCTCGACCGCATGACCCTGGCGGACTCCCTCAGCTATCTCAGCGACGACATCCTGCAGAAGGTGGATCGCGCGGCGATGGCGGTGGCGTTGGAGACGCGCGTGCCGTTCCTCGACAAGGACGTCGTCGAGTTTTCAGCCAAGGTTCCTTCCGGCATGAAGGTGCGGGACGGCCGCGGCAAATGGCTGGTACGGCAGGTGCTGTATCGCCACGTGCCGGCTGAGATGATCGATCGGCCGAAGACGGGCTTCAGCATTCCCCTCGACGCGTGGCTGCGTGGGCCGTTGAAATCGTGGGCCTCGGACCTGCTGTCGCCGGAGCGGCTGAGGCGGCAGGGTCTGTTCGATCCGGTGCGGGTGACGCGCATGTTCGACGAGCATCTCAGCCGCCGCCACAATCATTCCTACTGGCTTTGGAACGTGCTGATGGCGCAGGCCTGGCACGACGAATGGGCGCGCGCCGCTTAGAGCATGATCCGGAAAAGTGGAAACCGGTCTTCCGAAAAGATCATGCTCAAACAAAGAGGTGAGATCATGATGCGATTCCGTGGAATCGCATCATGATCCAGGTCAGTCTTCGACCGTCGCGGGAACGGCGAGGCGGCCAGCGCCCTTTTCGGCGCTGAGAATCCACACGAGGCCACCCATGCCGCCGACGATGAAGTAGACCACGCCGAACAGGATCGAGACCACGGTGCCGTCGGCCGGCGCAAGCCCGGCATAGCCGAATGCGACCATCATCGTCGCCTCGCGGACGCCCCAGCCAGCGATCGAGATCGGCAGCATCGTGATCAGCATGATCGGCGGGGTCAGCAGGAATAGCTGTTCGAATGCGGCTGGCGCCGCGATGGAGCGCACGGCGCACCAGGCGATGACGACGGCCAGCACGTGGATCGAAAGCGACAGCACGGCGATCTTCGCGGCCGTGGTCCGGCCGAAGATCACCCTGTTCGCGATCACCGAGCAGGCATAGACGTGGCGCGTCGGCCACCACGCCTTCATCCACGCCGCCGGCAGATGGCCGATGGTGAGGAAGCCGACGCCGGCCGCCAGTGCGGCGGCGTCGACCAGCACCAGGGCCAGGCGCCCGTGCTGGTCGGCGATCATGCCATAGCTCCACGGCAGGCTCGCGACGATGATCAGCGCCAGCGCGATGAAGCCGACGGCGCGGTCGGTCAGGATCGAGTAGCTGGCTGCGCGCCAGCCGGCGCCGGTGCGCCCGATCAGCCACAGCCGCACGGCGTCGCCGCCGATCGAAGACGGCAGGGTCTGATTGAAGAAGGCGCCGATCATGTTGTAGCGGAACGCCTGCATGTCCGTCAGCGGCGCGCCGCACAGCGCGGAGATCTCGCGCCACCGCAGGGCGCCGATGAAGATCTGCACCAGCGTGATGGCCACCGCCAGCCCGATCCAGCCGATGTTGATCTGACTGAGCCGCTCGCGGATCGCCGCAAAGTTGATCCCGCGCAGAGCGAGATACAGCAGAGCCAGCGACACCACGATCCGGAGGAGAAGAATCAAAAACGCACGCATGCCAGGCTGGCTTCGCTCTTGGTTGAAACGGTCCAAGCCGAGTGCGATACGCGCAACGCCCGTCCTGGCAGGGCCGGACCCCGGGTAAGGGGAGCCGTAGCCGCCCCTTGCGGTCCTGATGCCCCGGTGGCTAAACAGTCGCAGGGGTGGCGTCAATGGCCTCCGAAACGACCGGAATATCAATTTATGTCTCATGGCCGGAAGATTGCGGTGATAGGCCTTGGCTATGTCGGCCTGCCGGTCGCGGCTGCGTTCGCGCGGACAGGCTGCCCGGCGATCGGGTTCGATATCGATGCGGCCCGCGTCGCAGAGCTGAAGGACGCCAGGGATCGGACCTGCGAGGTCGATGCGGGCGATCTGCGGCGGCCGGGCCTGCGCTTCACCAGCGAGCCGGCCGATATCGAGACTGCCGATTTCTTCATCGTCACGGTTCCGACCCCGATCGACAGCGCACGTCGGCCCGATCTGGGCGCCATGCTGGCCGCGACGCGCGCCGTTGGCGCCGTTCTGAAGCACGGCGACATCGTCGTCTATGAGTCGACCGTCTACCCGGGCGCCGTCGAGGAAGACTGCGTCCCGTTGCTGGAGAGCTGCTCGGGCCTGAAGGCGGGGGCCGATTTCAACGTCGGCTATTCGCCGGAGCGCATCAATCCCGGTGACAAGACGCATCGCTTCGAGACCATCACCAAGGTCGTCTCGGCACAGAACCCGCAGACGCTCGAGATCGTGGCGGCCGTCTATGGCTCGGTCGTCACGGCCGGCATTCATCGTGCGCCCTCGATCAAGGTCGCCGAGGCGGCGAAGGTGATCGAGAACACCCAGCGCGATCTCAATATCGCCTTCATGAACGAGCTGTCGCTGATCTTCCAGGCGCTCGAGATCGATACCGGCGACGTGCTCGCAGCCGCCGCCACCAAGTGGAACTTCCTGCCCTTCACGCCCGGCCTCGTCGGCGGTCACTGCATCGGCGTCGATCCCTATTACCTCACCTATCGCGCCGAGAAGGCGGGCTACCATCCTGAGGTCATCCTGGCGGGCCGCCGCATCAATGACGAGATGGGCCGGCGCATTGCGCGCGAATGCATTCGCGGGCTGCTGAAGCGGAAAGGGCGCAGCGGCCTCGTCACGATCCTCGGCATGACCTTCAAGGAGAATGTGCCGGACATCCGCAATTCGCGGGTGATCGACATCATCAGCGAACTGCAGTCGTTCGGCGTCGAGGTGCAGGTCGCCGATCCCCTGGCCGATACGGCGGCGGTGCACGAGGAGTATGGCATCGGCCTCACGGCAGTTGACGCGCTGCGTCCAGCCGACGCGGTCGTGCTGGCCGTGTCGCACGATCAGTTCCTGGCCGGAGGCTGGCCTTTGGTTCAGAGCCTCCTCGGCGAGGAGAGCGGCCTCGTGCTCGACGTCAAGATGAAGCTCGACCGCGCGAGCAAACCCGCCGCCATCGAACTGTGGCGACCCTGACGGAGCGACCATGGCAGATCATCCCATCCTCGTGACCGGCGCCGCCGGCTTCATCGGATTTCACCTGTCGCAGCGGCTGCTCGCCGAGGGACGGCAGGTGGTCGGCATCGACAACATCAACGCCTATTACGATCCGAAGCTGAAGGAGGCGCGGCTCGACATTCTGAAGGCGGCGCCCGGCTTCACCTTTCACAAGCTCGATCTCATCGACCGTGCCGGCATCAAGGCGCTGTTTGCCCAGCATCGCTTTCCCGCCGTGGTGCATCTCGCGGCCCAGGCCGGCGTGCGCTACTCGCTGGAAAATCCGCACGCCTATGTCGATGCCAATCTCGAGGGCTTCATCAACGTCCTCGAGGGGTGCCGCCATCATGGCTGCGAGCATCTGCTGTTCGCATCGTCCTCATCGGTCTATGGCGCCAACACCAAGCTGCCGTTCTCGGTCAAGGACAATGTCGATCATCCGATCAGCCTCTATGCGGCAAGCAAGAAGGCGAACGAGCTGATGGCGCATTCCTACAGCCATCTCTATCGCCTGCCGGCCACCGGGCTGCGCTTCTTCACCGTCTACGGCCCCTGGGGCCGTCCCGACATGGCGATGTTCATCTTTGCCAAGGCCATCCTCGCAGGGCAGCCGGTCAAGCTGTTCAATCAAGGCCGGATGCGGCGTGATTTTACCTATGTCGACGACATTGTGCAGGCCATCGTCCGCCTGATCGGCCGCCCGCCCCAGGGAAACCCGGATTGGGATGGAAACAGGCCCGATCCGTCGAGCAGCCGGGCGCCATGGCGGATTTACAATATCGGCAACAATCATCCCGAACAGCTGATGGACGTGATAGTACTACTAGAGAAGGAGTTCGGGCGGCCGGCCATCAGGGAGATGCTGCCGATGCAGCCCGGCGACGTCGAAGCGACCTATGCTGATGTCAGCGACCTCGAACGCGACATCGGCTTCCGGCCGGCGACCTCGATCGCCGACGGCATCGGACGTTTTGCGAAATGGTACCGCGACTATCACCGAATTTAACGGGTTGATTCATGACCGGACGCATCATTCCTCTCATCATGTGCGGCGGCGCTGGGACCCGGCTGTGGCCGGCATCGCGGGAGGTTCGCCCAAAGCAGTTCCTGCCGCTGTTCGGCGCCCGTTCCACGTTCCAGGACACGCTGCTGCGCGTATCCGATGCCGATTTGTTCGAACGGCCGATCATCATCACCAACCTTGCCTATCGCTTCATGGTGCTGGAGCAACTGGCCGAAATCGGTATCGAGGCGGACGTGCTGCTGGAGCCGATGCGGCGTGATTCTGGCCCGGCCATCGCCGCCGGGGCCGCCTTCGCCCAGTCGCGCAACCAGGACGCCGTTGTGCTGGCGCTTGCGGCCGATCACGTCGTTCGTGACACCGCGGCCTTCCTCGCGGCGTGCCGGCAGGGGCTCGCTGCCGCCGAGGCCGGCCGCATCGTCACCTTCGGCGTCAATCCAGAGCGCGCGGCCACCGAATATGGCTATATCAGCCCGGGTGCATCGGTATCCGGGGAAGTGCGGGCCGTCGCAAAATTCGTCGAGAAGCCGGATCAGCCGACCGCCGAGCGCTACATCCGCGAGGGCTATCTCTGGAACAGCGGCAACTTCATGTTCCGCGCGTCGGTCCTGCTCGATGAATACCGCAAGTTCGACGCGGGCAGCGTGCAGACGGTGATCGACGCTGTCTCCAAGGCCGGCCGCGACCTCGGTTTCATCATCCTGGATTCCGATGCCTTCGCGGCGGCCAAGCCGATCTCGATCGACTATGCCGTGATGGAAAAGACCGAACGTGCCGCCGTGGTGGCGGTGTCGTGCGGCTGGTCTGACGTCGGCTCCTGGCATGCGGTCTGGGAACTGTCCGACAAGGACGGGCAGGGCAATGCCGCGCGCGGCACCGCCGTGTTCGAGGATTCCCGCAACTGCAACGTGGTCACCGACAAGGCGCTGGTCGCGCTCGAGGGCGTCGACGATCTCGTCGTGGTGGCGGCGCAGGATGCCGTGCTGGTGTCGCGCCAGCGCGATGCCAACGGCTTGAAGCGGCTGGTCGCCAAGCTCAAGACCGTGGCGCCCGAAGTGACCGAGGCGCACATCAAGGTGCACCGGCCCTGGGGCAGCTATCAGTCGGTCGACAATGGCGAGCGTCATCAGGTCAAGCGCATCATCGTCAAGCCTGGCCAGCGCCTGTCGCTGCAGAAGCACTATCACCGGTCCGAGCACTGGATCGTGGTGCGCGGCGCGGCGCGGGTCACCGTGAACGAGACCGTCAAGACCGTGCATGAGAACGAATCGATCTACATTCCGATGGGCGCGGTGCACCGGCTGGAGAACCCGGGCAAGATCCTGCTGGAGCTGATCGAGGTCCAGACCGGGTCCTATCTCGGCGAGGACGACATCATCCGCATCGAGGACGATTACCGCCGCGAGTAGGGCGGGTCTCGCCTCGAATCACGCGAGCCGTGCTAGACAGCCCCGGACGTCGTCCGCCGGAGAGCTTCGTTGCAAAGCACGATCGGATCGCGCGCGTTCCAGAATGCGCGCCTGCAGAAGAAGAATCGCAAGCAGGCCGATAGCCTGCTTCCGAAGGCCGTCGAGGCCTACCGGGCGGGCCGGCATGCCGATGCCCAGGCCATCTGCGGACAGGCTCTGGCCCTCGTGCCCGATCATTTCGACGCCTTGCACCTTCTCGGCGCCTCCGCGCTCGATAGCGGCCGGCTCGACCTCGCCGAGCAGGCCCTGACCCGCGCGGTCGCCGTGGAGCCGCGCAATGCCGAGGCCCTGGCCAACCTCGGCCTCGTGCTGTTCAGCATGAAGCGCTACGAGGAGGCGCGCGCGGTACAGGAGCGCGCCGTTGCGCTCAAGCCCAATTTCGCCACGGCTCTGACGAGCCTCGGCAACACCCTGATGAACATGCAGCTGTTCGCGCAGGCGATCGAGATGCATGACCGCGCCATCGCCCTCAAGCCGGACTTTGCCGACGCTTATTGCAATCGCGGCATGGCGCAACTGCTCCTGCTGCGCAGCGAAGAGGCCAAACAGAGTTTCGACCGCGCCCTGGCGCTGGCGCCGCGGCACATGCAGGCGACGTTCGGCAAGGGACTGGTCAGCGTCAATCTGCGGCATCTCGAGCAGGCGCTCGCTGCCTTCAACGCGGCGCTCGCCATGAAGCCGGGGACGGCGGCGGTCATCGCGCAGCGTGGCCGTCTCTACGTGCAGATGGGACGGTTCGCCGAGGCCGAGGCCGATTTCGATGCTGCGCTGGCGACCGACCCCGGGCTGGAGGCGGCGCTGCTCGGCAAGGCCCATGTCTGCGTGCTCACCGAGCGGATCGCGCCGGCCATGGTGGCCTGCAAGCGGGTGCTGGAGCAGAATCCGGCGTCGGAGGTGGCGCTGATCTGGCTCGGCACGTGCCTCGCAAAGCAGGGCGATACCGCCGGCGCCATCCAGCACTTCGACCGCGCCCTCGAGATCAAGCCGGATTTCGAGGATGCGATCATGAAGAAGATCTTCGCGCTCGATTTCTATCCCGGCGCCGACGTGGCCGTGCATCAGGCCGTCCGCCGCGAATGGTGGGAGCGGATCGGCGCGCATATCCCGCAGCGCCAGCTTGCCGCCATCGACCGCGACCCGGATCGCCGCATCACGGTCGGTTACGTGTCGTCCGACTTCCGCAGCCATTCGGCCGCGCTGACCTTCCTTCCGGTGCTGCGCCATCACGACCACGCGGCATTCAAGGTCATCTGCTACTCGTGCTCGCCGCTGGTCGATTCCGTGACGGAACAGTGCAAGGTCGCGGCCGACGGCTGGGTCGATGGATCTCAATTGTCCGACGATGAGTTGGCCGATCGCATCCAGGCCGACCAGGTCGACATTCTGGTCGATCTCTCCGGCCACTCGGCTGGCAATCGTCTCACCGTGTTTGCCCGCAAGCCGGCGCCGATCCAGGTCACCGCGTGGGGCAACGCGACCGGCACCGGATTGCCCACCATGGACTACTTCTTTGCCGATCCGGTCACGGTGCCATCGGCGGTGCGGCCGCTGTTCGCCGAACAGGTCTACGATCTCCCGGCGCTGATCACGACGGATCCGCTGCCGGGAGCGCAGGCGACGCCGCTGCCGATGCTGCGCAACGGCCACGTCACGTTTGGCGTCTTCAACCGCGTCGACAAGATATCCGACGAGGTGCTGAGGGTCTGGTCGACGCTGCTCCAAGCGTTGCCGGACGCCCGCATCGTCATCAAGAACGGCGCGCTGGAGGACGCATTCCTGCGCGACACGCTGATCGCCCGCTTCGCCGCGCACGGCGTCAACGAGAGCCGCCTCACCTGTCTCGGCGCCTCGATGCGCCACGAGCACATCGCAGCGTTCGCCAACATCGACATCTCGCTCGATCCGTTCCCGCAGAATGGCGGCGTCAGCACTTGGGAATCGCTGCAGGCCGGCGTGCCCGTGGTCGCCAAGCTCGGCAGCAGCGCGGCGTCGCGGGCCGGCGGCGCGATCGTCAAGGCGATCGGGCTCGACGACTGGGTGGCCGAGGACGACGAGGGATACATTGCGATCGCCCTGAAACACGCGGCGCGGCCGGCCGAGCTCGCTCAGCTCCGCGCGGAGCTGCCGACGCGGGTGGCCAACTCGGCCGCCGGCAATGTCGAGACCTACACGCGCAAGGTCGAGGAGGGGTATCGCCAGTTCTGGCGCCGCAATTGCGCCACTGGCGGCTGAGGCCCATCCGTCGCGGCCTGAAGCAAGGTCGCGCGTGAACAAGCCCGATATGTAGTTCCACGCGTTATTCGGAGGCCGTCTTTGGCAAGCGATGTCGGTTCCCGCGCGTTTCAGAATGCGAGGCTGCAGAAGAAGCATCGCAAGCAGGCCGATGCGCTGATGCCCGCGGCCGTCGCCGCCTATCGCGGCGGTCGCCGTGCCGAAGCCCAGGCGATCTGCAGCCAGATCCTGGCGCTGCTGCCCGATCATTTCGATGCCCTGCATCTGCTCGGCGTGACGGCACTGGACGGTGGCCAAATTGATCTCGCTTCGCAGGCGCTCACCAAGGCCGTCGAGATCGAGCCGCGACATGCCGAGGCGCTCTCCAATCTCGGCCTCGCGCTGTTCAACCGCAAGCGCTTCGAGGAGGCGCGCAAATACCAGGAGCGGGCGATTGCGCTCAAGCCGACCCTCGTGGTTGCTCAAACAGGTCTCGGCAACACGCTGATGCGCCTCGGCCTGCCGGACGAGGCGATTGCGGCGCATGACAGGGCGATCGCGCTCAAGCCGGACCATGCCGACGCCTATTGCAATCGCGGCATGGCACTGCTTCCGCTCGGTCGCAACACGGAGGCCAACCAGAGCTTCGATCGCGCACTGTCGCTCAATCCGCGCCACATGGAGGCGATGTTCGGCAAGGGGCTGGCGAGCATCAACCTGCGTCATCACGCCGAGGCGCTCGCGGCCTTCGATGCGGCGCTTGCGGTCAAGCCCGGTGCGCCGCAGGTGCTGGCGCAGCGCGGCCGGCTGCATCAGATGGCCGGCCGTTTCGACCAGGCGAAGGCGGACTACGAGGCGGCGCTGGCGCACGATCCGATGCTGGAGATGGCGCTGCTCGGCAAGGCCCAGCTCGGCCACTTCAAGGACGTCGCCCAATCCGTCGATGCCTGCCGCAAGGTGCTGGAGCGGAATCCGCGCTCCGAGGAGGCCTGGTTGTGGCTCGGCATCTGCTACGCCAAGCAGGGCGAGGTCGTTGCGGCCGTCGAGCATTTCGATCGCGCTCTTGAAATCAGGCCCGATTTTGCCGAGGCCATGACTGCGAAGATTTTCACGCTCGAGTTCATGCCGGAGGCCGACTTTGCGCTCCAGCAGGCGGCACGGCGCGAATGGTGGCAGCGGATCGGCGCCCACATCCGGCGCCGGCCGGCGCCGAAGCGCGATCTCGACCCGGAGCGGCGTCTGACGATCGGCTACGTCTCCTCCGACTTCCGGAATCATTCGGCAGCGCTGACATTCCTACCGGTGCTCAGGCATCGCGACCCGCAGAATTTCGCAGTCGCCTGCTATGCCTGCTCGCCGGTGCAGGATGCCGTCACGGCGCAATTCCGTGCCTGCGCCGATCTCTGGGTCGACGCCGCGCAGATGTCGGACGACGAACTCGCCGACCGCATCGACGCCGACGGCGTCGATATCCTGGTCGATCTCTCCGGCCACTCCGCCGGCAATCGCCTGCCGCTGTTTGCCCGCAAGCCCGCCCCGGTCCAGGTCACGGCCTGGGGCAGCGGCACCGGCACGGGGCTGCCGACGATCGACTACTTCCTGGCCGATCCGGTCACGGTGCCCGCAACGGTGCGTCATCTGTTCGCCGAGCAGGTCCATGACCTGCCGGCGGTGATCACCACTGAAGCGCTGCCGGACATCGCGCCGACACCGCTGCCGATGCTCCGCAATGGCTTTGTGAGCTTCGGCGTGTTCAATCGGTTGGACAAGATCTCCGATCCTGCGCTGATCGTCTGGACACGGATCATGCAGCAGCTGCCGGACTCGCGCATCGTGATCAAGAGCAGCTCGCTCGATGATCCCCTGTTGCGTGACCGTCTCCTGGCGCGCTTCGCCGCGCAAGGCGTCGCGCCGGAGCGCGTGGTCTGTCTCGGCTGGTCGACGCGCGAGCAGCAGATCGCGCAGTTTGCCGAGGTCGACATCTCGCTCGATCCGTTTCCGCAGAATGGCGGCGTCAGCACCTGGGAGTCGCTGCAGGCCGGCGTGCCGGTCATCGCCAGGCTCGGCTGCAGCGCGGCGTCGCGCGCCGCAGCCGCGATCGTCACGGCGGTCGGGCTCGGCGAGCTCGTCGCCGAAGACGACGACGGGTATGTCGCGCTCGCCGCGAAGTGGGCCTCGGAGCCGGCTGAGTTGGCGAAGCTGCGGGCGGCGCTTCCGGCGATGGTCGCAAGCTCGGCCGCGGGCAATGTCGAGACCTACACGCGCAAGGTCGAGGAGGGATACCGCCTGTTCTGGCGTCGCCATTGCGCCGGCGCCGGCTAGTCCTGGTGTCGCGGCATCCGCTCGTGCCGCATGTGAGTTCACCGCGTTCCCGCGATCTGCACGCCACCCGTGGAGGCAAGTCTCTTGGCAAGCAATGTCGGCTCTCGCGCCTTCCAGAATGCGAGACTGCAGAAGAAGCATCGCAAGCAGGCTGACGAGCTCATGCCGCGCGCCGTGGCGGCGTATCGTGCCGGCCGTCACGCCGAGGCGCAGGCGATCTGCGGACAGATCCTGGCGCTGCTGCCCGATCATTTCGATGCGTTGCACCTGCTCGGCGTTGCGGCGCTCGACGGCGGCCAGCCCGATCTCGCCGAGCAGGCCCTGACCAAGGCGGTCGAGATCGAGCCGCGGCATGCCGAGGCGCTCTCCAATCTCGGCCTCGCGCTGTTCAACCGCAAACGCTTCGAGGACGCCCGCAAATGCCAGGAGCGGGCGATCGCGCTGAAGCCGAACCTGCTCGTGGCGCTCACGGGTCTCGGCAACACGCTGATGCGCCTGGGGCGGCCGGAGGAGGCGATCGCCGCGCATGATCGGGCGATCGCGCTCAAGCCGGACTATGCCGACGCCTATTGCAATCGCGGCATGGCGCAGCTTCCGCTCGGTCGCAACACGGAGGCCAACCAGAGCTTCGATCGCGCGTTGTCGCTCAACCCGCGCCACATGGAGGCAATGTTCGGAAAGGGGCTCGCCAGCATCGCCCTGCGCCATTCCGATGAGGCGCTGGCGGCCTTCGACGCTGCCCTCGCCATCAAGCCGAACGCCGCGCAAGTGCTGGCACAGCGCGGCCGGCTGCATCAGCAGGCCGGACGTTTCGACAAGGCGATGCCCGATTTCGAGGCCGCGCTGGCGCTCGATCCGCGACAGGAGGTGGCGCTGCTCGGCTTCGCGCAGCTCAGTGTGATCAGGGATAACATCGCGCCGGCGATGGACGCTTGCCGCAAGGTGCTGGAGATCAATCCCGCGTCCGAGGTCGCCTGGACCTGGCTCGGCGAATGCTTCTGCAAGCAGGGCGATCTCACGACGGCCCTGCAGCACTTCGAGCGCGCGCTCGCGCTCAAGCCCGACTATGGCGATGCGATCACCGCCAGGATATTCCTGCTCGACTTCATGCCAGACACCGATTTCGCCCAGCATCAGGCGGCGAGACGCGAATGGTGGACCAGGATCGGCAGCCAGGTCGCGCGCCGTCCGGCGCCGGTGCGTGACCGTGATCCGGAGCGGCGCCTGACGATCGGCTATGTCTCGTCCGACTTCCGCAGCCATTCGGCGGCGCTGGTGTTCCTGCCGGCGCTGCGTCATCACGACCACGCCGCGTTCAAGGTGATCTGCTACTCCTGCTCGCCGCTGCGCGACACGATGACGGACCTGTGCCGCGCGGCCGCCGACCTCTGGGTCGACGCCTGGCAGATGTCGGACGAGGAGCTGAGCGATCGCATCGAGGCCGATCAGGTCGATATCCTCGTCGATCTCTCCGGCCATTCCGCCGGCAACCGGCTGCCGGTGTTCGCGCGCAAGCCGGCGCCGGTCCAGGTCACGGCCTGGGGCAGCGGCACCGGCACCGGCCTCCCCACGATCGACTACTTCTTCGCCGATCCGGTGACCGTGCCCGAAGCTGCACGTCATCTGTTCGCCGAGCAGGTCTACGACCTGCCGGCCGTGATCACCACCGATCCCTTGCAGGGATGGCAGCCGACGCCACTGCCGATGCTGCGCAACGGTTACGTCACCTTCGGCGTCTTCAACCGGATCGACAAGATCTCCGAGCCTGCGCTCGCGCTCTGGTCGCGCCTGATGGGCGCGCTGCCGGACGCGCGGATCGTCATCAAGAACGGCGCGCTCGACGAGCCCCTGCTGCGCGACGGCCTCGTCGCGCGGTTCGTGGCGCATGGCATCGCGCAGGAGCGCATCACCTGCCTCGGTCTGTCGACGCGCGATCAGCACATCGCGCAGTTCGCAGGCATCGACATGTCGCTCGATCCGTTTCCGCAGAATGGCGGCGTCAGCACCTGGGAGTCGCTGCAGGCCGGCGTCCCCGTGATCGCGAAGCTCGGCCACGGCGCGGCAGCGCGCGCGGCAGCCGCCATCAACACGGCGGTCGGGCTCGGCGACTTCGTGGCCGAGGACGACGACGGCTACATCGCCATCGCCCTGAAGCACGCCGGGCAGCCGGCCGAGCTTGCGAAGCTGCGGACGGAGCTGCCGGCGATGGTTGGCAGCTCCGCCGCCGGCAATGTCGAGACCTACACGCGCAAGGTGGAGGAGGGCTACCGCCTGTTCTGGCGCCGCACCTGCGCGTCCGCCTGACAGGCGGTCGAAGCTATAGCCGCGCGGCACCGACGATGCGCCCCTCCGGGCTTTCGAGCAGCACGGCCGCATCCTCGCCCTCCGGCATCGGCTCGGTGAGGCGCAGCGCCGTGCCGCTCCAATCGCCGAGCGTGCGCACCGAGCGCACCACGTTCAGCTCCTCCAGCGTGCGGCCGTCATTCTCGCCGCGGCGGATCGCCGTCTCATGCCGATGATCGAAGCCGACCAGCACGACGCGTCCACGTCCTTCACCGCCGCCGACCTCGACCGCGAGCTTGTCGCCATCGCGTGCGAGCTTGACCGGCGCCGCCGTCGCGCTCGCGCCCCTGGCGCGATCGATCGCGGCTCCCACCTCGGCCCTGTTGGAGCCGACATGACCCGTCACCCCGTCGACGACGATCTCCGGCGTGTAGGAGCCGTCGCCGAAGCGGCTGCCGTAGCGGGCCTGGCGATCGGTGGCGGCCGGCAATGAGAACGGGTCCTTCCAGCCCAGCCGGTCCCAATAGGTGACGTGAAAGGCGAGCGGCAGCACGTCGCGGCGCTGCCGCACCAGCTCGTTCAGATAGGCATTTGCAGGCGGGCAGGAGGAGCAGCCCTGCGAGGTGAAGAGCTCGATGACGACAGGCCGATCCACGGCGGCCACCGACGGCGACCACGGGGTAAGCGAGGCGAGCAGCACGGCGAAGGATGAGGCGTAGCGGAGCGAGGCGAGGCTGAGGGTCATGGGTGTTCTCCCGCGATGTGACGTGATCTCCTTCGCTGGCGGGATCCACCGCGTTACCTCCGGCTGCGGCCAACACGCAGGCGTGAAGGCGCCGCAACCGTTCTGTCCGCGGCCTGTCGTGACGCGTGAACAGGGCACTTGCCACACGTGAAGGGCATCGCACACGCCGTTCAAAAGACAGCGGTTTTCGTCCGCGCCCGATGTAACTTTCTGAATCAAATCGTGTCCTGAAAAAGGTTTCCGCATTCGCCTCGCTTCAACCGGCATGCTAGGAGAGCTTCGACCGGTGATTTGCAGTTCGTTAACCGTCATGGCCAATCCGTGACGTCGCAATCCGGGGACATTGATGGGGTCGATGACATGAGTTCCAAGGGGGCGGGCCACAAGGCCGAGCTGAGGCAGGCGCTGCGAGTCGGCGTCATCGGAGCCGGCGTGATGGGCAGCAACCATGCCCGCGTGCTCGCCGGACTGCCCGATGTGCACTTGGTCGGCGTGGTCGATCCGCTGCCGGCGCATCGCAGCCGCGTCACCGAGCTTGCGAACTGCCCGACCTTCGAGACGCTCGATGAACTCGTCGCCGAGGGCGTCGATGCGGTGACCGTCGCGGCTCCGACCCACCTGCATCATGAGCTCGCGCTCGCCTGCATCGCCCGCAAGGTGCATCTGATGGTCGAGAAGCCGATCGCCTCCACGGTGGACGAGGGCAGGGAGATCGTCTCGGCCGCGCATCGCGCCGGCGTCACCCTGATGATCGGCCATGTCGAGCGCTTCAATCCGGCGGTGGCCGCGATCAAGAAGGCGATCGCCGGCGAGGACCTCCTGTCGATCGCGATCACCCGCGTCGGCCCGTTCCCGCCGCGCATGTCCAATGTCGGCGTCGTCATCGATCTCGCCGTGCACGACATCGACCTCATCCGCTGGTTCACCGAGTCCGACATCATCGAGGTGCAGCCGCAACTGTCGAGTGCGGTGGCGGAGCGCGAGGACATCGCGCTCCTGCAGTTCCGCACCGCCTCCGGCGTGCTCGCCCACATCAACACCAACTGGCTGACGCCGTTCAAGGCGCGCAACGTCACCGTGGCGACGCGGGGCAAGTACATCATGGGCGATCTGCTGACGCGCCAGGTCACCGAGTGCTTCGGCTTCAAGCCGGATGGTAGCTACTCGATGCGCCATCTCCCGGTCGGCCATGACGAGCCGCTGCGCGCCGAGCTGATCGCCTTCCTGCACGCGGTGCGCTCGGGCACCTCGCCGGCTGTCACCGGCGACGAGGGCGTCGCGAGTCTGGCGATCGCCACGCAGTGCCTGGAGACCTCGAGCCATCGTCCCGCCGAGGCGGCTGCCACCAAGCGTCGCGCCGTGGCCGGCTAGCCGGCCACGCCTCCGCTTCACCCCATCGTCTCGATCCGAACCTTTGTCAGAGCTCATGAATCAGCACCTGCGTCATCAGCCCATTCCGTTCATCGACACCGCCGCGCAGCGCCAGCGGCTCGGCAAGTCGCTCGACGACGCCGTCGCCCGCGTGCTCGCGCATTGCCAGTTTCTCGGCGGCCCCGAAATCATCCAGCTCGAAGCTGAGCTCGCCGCATTCTGCGGCGCCAAATACGCGGTGAGCTGCTCCAGCGGCACCGACGCACTGCTGATGGTGCTGATGGCCCAGGGCATCGGCCCCGGCGAGGCCGTGCTGTGCCCGTCCTTCACCTTCTGCGCCACCGGCGAGGCCGTGGCGCTCACCGGCGCCACCCCGGTGTTCGTCGACGTGCTGGAGGACACCTTCAACATCGATCCGGCCTCGCTCCGGCGCGGCATCGCCACCGCCAAGCGGCTCGGGCTCAAGCCCAAGGCCGTGATCCCGGTCGATCTGTTCGGACAGAGCGCGGACCATGATTCGGTGGCCGCGATCGCTGGGGACGAAGGCCTGTTCGTGCTCGACGACGCCGCGCAGGGTTTCGGCGCCAGCTACAAGGGCCGCCGCATCGGCACCTTCGGGCTGGCGACCGCCACCAGCTTCTATCCGGCCAAGCCGCTCGGCTGCTTCGGCGACGGCGGTGCCATCCTCACCGACGATGCCGGCCTCCTGGAGCGCCTGCGCAGCGTGCGCGCCCATGGCGGCGGCAGCGACAAATACGACAACGTCCGCCTCGGCCTCACCGCGCGGCTCGACACCATCCAGGCCGCGGTCCTGATCGAGAAGCTCAGGATCTTCGAGGACGAGATCGTCGCGCGCAACAAGGTGGCCGAGCGTTACACGGCCGCGCTGGCCGATGTTGTGAAGGTGCCGCGCCTCGTCGAGGGCTGCACCTCGGTCTGGGCGCAATACACCATCCGCCTGCCCAAGGGCATCGATCGCGACACCTTCGCCGCGGCGCTGAAGGCGCAGGGCATTCCGACCGCGATCTACTATCCGAAGTCGATGCACCAGCAGACCGCCTACCGCATCTTTCCGAGCGCCGATGGCGGCCTGCCGGTCAGCGAGCAGCTCTCCGCCGACGTCATCAGCCTGCCGATGCACGCCTATCTCGACGAGCCGACCCAGGCCCGCATCATCGACGTCGTCCGCGGCGCCCTGCGGGGCTGAGGCATAAGGCATCGTTGACGTCACGCCGCTTGCAGCGGCGCGGCTCACAGCCCCGGCGGGCGATCTGCCCCGCCGACAGTCCCAACCAACACTGTCGTCCCGGCGAACGCCGGGACCCATACCGCGTGATCTCCGAAGCGGGCAGGCGGCCCGTTCCGCGCACCCCACCAGCTGCACAGCGTATGGATCCCGGATCTGCGCCCGCCGCCGCTTCGCGTCGGCCGGCTTGTGCGGGATGACAGCGGTGAGATTAACGGCCGGCTCTCTGTAGGGTGGGCAAAGGCGCGCCCATCTGACGGCTTGTTTCGCCGAGCTATCGCGCGCCGTGCCCACCATTCCCACCACCGATGCGGATGCGCGGTGGGCACGCGACCGCCCTGCGGGCGGCTGCTTTGCCCACCCTACGGCCGCGTTGCTCGCATTCCAATTTACATCTCAAACAGCGATCGACATAGCGGCGCATTCTCGCGGCACCTGGTGCCCGAGGCCTGTGATAAGTTAGTCCCTCGCAAACATGCAGAGGGCACGGGGAATGCCGGGCGCTGGCCGCACCCATGGCCCGCCTGCGGAAAAAAATGCAGGCGGCAGGTACCACAGGTTCAGCCGAGACATCCCGGCATTCCCCGCGCGATGGTTTGAACGGCTGCTTCGCGTTCTCCCCGGTGCTCCGGGCTTTTTGGCCACCGTCATCGGCACTGCGCGCCTTGCGCATCAGCACCAACTTGGCATCAGCGTCGGGATGCCAGGACCACGCGACTTGACCGTGCGCATCGATGTCGTTCGTCGGCATGGAGAACCACGCTGCAACATCGACACGCCCACCGCATCCCGCCTCAACGTCCGTGACGACCGCGAAGCGCCCCTCTGATCGAGACGGGACGGGGGTAATCAATCATAATTTCTGATAAAAAGAAAGTGGAATATTGTCCCGAAACGGGCTGGGTAGGGGGATGCGCTTGAAGTGGCTTATGAAATGAGTTTTTTGGCGCGGCCGATACCGACGGCGCATATCGGGCGGGAGACCAGCAGGCGGGGCAATAGACCGCATCGTGCTATCAACTGAGTTGCCCGACGGGTCGGCCTCCTGATCGTGGGTTTCTCGCGTTCGCGCTGGCTCTGGCCTGGCTCCCGTCCCTACATCAACATCAGTTCAAGACATCGCGCCGCGTAAAGCAGCGTGTAGAGCGGATTAGGGGGCATGACAAGGTTCTTTAGCTCGGTGGCCGCCGACTTGGTAAGCTGGCGGCCGTCGTGCCCTGATGAGGCTCGTTCGATGGCTTCAGTTTAGCTGGTATGTTCAAGAGGCCCGGGAGCGGCTCATTTAGTATGCGATCAATTATCTTTCGCTGCCCAGGTGGCTGATCTCTATATCGGAGATAAAGGCTTAGAGCAGCCGAGTTACGCTTACCATGTTCAATCTTGTCGGCTATGTCTCGAAGTTCTTCGACGGTAAGCCACATATACGTCGATGCGGGGTCACGCTTCGATAGAGGTTTTGTAAGATAGAGCTTGTCAGCATCTCCACCGAACATTGCCGGATACATTTCGGAATGCAGAAGCTTGTTGCGCGCATCAGAACACCAGTCGAAATATTCCAAGATGTTGTCCACGCGATCAATCACCTCAGGTTCTCTTTCATACTCGGAGAAGACCACTCTGATAGCCTTAAGTTGGTTAGCCTCATTCAAGGATGAGTAGTAGAGCTGCATGAGCGCATGTGGCATATTCTGGCGCTCGGGATGGTGAGAATAAAGACCAAAAAGGCGTCTCTCGAACGCAGTGTATGAGAGAGCAATCACGCCAACGGCGTGAACGTGTTCGCGTCTACCTGTGTGGTAATCGGGCCATTCTTTAGTCATCACGCAGGCCTCTCGGGAAAAATCGCGATGCGGGAAATACTTACCAATATCATTTTTACGGAGAGCAAAATAGGGGGGTACAACAGCGCCTAGTAATTGGGTCCGCAACGGGCTGAAGCGGGAGTATCCGGAGCGTCAGCGGTGCCGTAAGGCGCCCGGTAGCATTTCAGACTAGCGAGATTAGCTAACTAGCCCGTAGGGCGGATTAGCGGAGCGTAATCCGCCGTCACGCCACATTTGATATTGCGTGCCAGAACTGGTCGGGTGGCCACGTCCACACACTCGATCGGGATGGACTCTCACCATCATCGATTGTCCGCACTAGGCGCGGCGGATTACGCTCCGCTAATCCGCCCTACGGGCTGACGTTGGCATGAAGTGCAAGTGTCGGAACGCACAGCGCGCAGGGTGGATTGGCGCGGCTAAATCCGCCATCATGCAACCTTTGACATTGTCAGCCACAACTGATCGGGGGCCACGTCTATCCGACCTTTTCCCGCAATCCCGGCAAGCGCCCACGTCGTTCCGGGGACGCTGCACGACGTGGATGGCCGGGACAAGCCCGGCCATGACGACGTGGAAGCAGACGGGCGCGAAATGTAAGAGCGGCATATGCGAAAGCCTGCTGCGAGCGGGGAGGTTTCCACCGGCGCCCGCTGAAATCCTGGCAGCCATTGCTCCAAGCGGGAACGGGCCGCGACAGGGCGCCGCATTTTGGCCGCACGCGGCAAGAACGGACGTTCCGCTTCAAACTCCCCGCCCAATGCTCTAGAAGCCCCCCATGCTCGGACGTATCTTCACGGTCGGCGGCTATACGCTGCTGTCTCGGCTCACCGGCTTTGCCCGCGACATCATGCTGGCGGCGATTCTCGGCGCTGGGCCGGTGGCCGACGCCTTCTTCATTGCGTTCCGGCTGCCCAACCATTTCCGGGCGATCTTCGCCGAGGGCGCGTTCAACGCCGCCTTTGTGCCGGCCTATGCGCATGTCCATGGCGAGAAGGGGCCGGTCTCGGCGAGCCTGTTTGCCGACCGGATCTTCACGCTGCTGCTGGCCTCGCAGATCGTGCTCTTGATCCTGGCCTGGGTGTTCATGCCGCAGGCGATGACGATCCTGGCGCCCGGCTTCACCGACGATCCGGTGCAGCGGGACCTGGCGATCACGCTGACGCGGATCACCTTTCCCTACCTGCTGCTGATCACGCTGGTGACGCTGTATGGCGGCATGCTCAACGTGATGCAGCGCTTCGCCAGCGCGGCGGCGGCGTCCATCTTCCTTAATCTCGCAATGATGGCGACCTTGGCGCTGGCGGCGTTCTTTCCCGGCGTCGGTCATGCCGCCGCCTGGGGCGTGCTGATCTCCGGCTTCCTGCAATATGTCCTGCTCGCCGGCGATCTCGCCCGCCATGGCGGGCTGCCGCGCTTTGCGCCGCTCAAGCTCGACGATGACATCCGCGCCTTCTTCAAGGCGCTCGGTCCCGCAACGCTCGGCTCGATGGGCACGCAGGTCGCGATGTTCGCCGACACCATCATCGCGACGTTCCTGCCGGCAGGCGCGATCTCGGCGCTGTATTATGCCGATCGTCTCAACCAGCTGCCGATCGGCGTCATCGGCATCGCCATCGGCACGGTGCTGCTGCCGGAAATGTCGCGGCGGCTGACGGCGAATGACCAAGAGGGCGCCATGGAGCAGCAGCGCCGCGCCTTCGAGTTCACATTGCTGTTCTCGGTGCCGTTCGTCGCCGCGTTCCTCGCCGTGCCCGACGTCATCACGCGGGCGATGTTCGCCCGCGGCGCTTTCACCAAGGGCGATGCCGCGGCCGCCGGTGCGACGCTCGCTGCCTATGCCGTCGGGCTCATTCCGTTCGTGATGATTCGCAGCGCGGTCTCGACCTTCTATGCGCGCAAGGACACCGCCACACCGGTGAAGGCTTCGCTTACGGGGCTGACCGCCAACGTCGTGCTCAAGGTGCTGCTGATGGGCTCGCTCGCGCAGGTCGGTCTTGCGCTGGCGACGGCTGTCGGCGCGTGGATCAACCTGCTGCTGGTGCTCGGCTTCGCCGTGCACAAGGGTTATCTGCGTTTCGATCGGCGGCTCACCATGTCGCTGATGAAATTTGCTGGAACTGGCGTGGTGCTCGCGGCAACGTTGTGGGCGACGGCCTTCGTGGCATCGACCCATCTCGCATCGCTCGGCCGCATGCAGGATGAAGCCGTTCTCGGTCTGCTGATCATCGTCGGCGCCGTCATTTATGCGGGCGCCATTCTCGTTCTGTTCGGCCCGCGCTGGCTCAAGGCACTGGTGCGGCGCTGAGGTTTGCGCTGCAGCATCGCTTGCTGGCATGCCTGCCGAGAGTTGACCGCGCGTGTTCCGGCGCCGGCCATATGGCGTTTGCGCGAGTCCTCGTTCCGCTGCAATATGCCGTCCAATATTTGCGACAATGCAAGCGGGAAGTGAAACCAGATGGCAGCTCCAATCAAGTTCGGTGTCGGACAAGGCGTTCTCCGCAAAGAGGATGACGCGCTAATTCGCGGCAAGGGCCGCTACACCGATGATCTGGCGCCGGCTGCCGCCTTGCATGCCCTGGTGCTGCGCTCGCCGCAGGCCCATGCCAAGTTCACCATCGACGTCACCCAGGCGCGGCTCTTGCCGGGCGTGGCGCTGATTCTGACCGCCGCCGACACCGCGGAGCTCGGTGGGCTGCCCTGCCTGTTCAATCTCGAGACCGATCCGTTCACCGCGCCGCCTTATCCGATCCTCGCCAAGGACGAGGTGCGCCACGTCGGCGACGCCATCGCCTTCGTCGTCGCCGATACGCTCGATCACGCGCGCGACGCGCTGGAGGCGATCAAGGTCGAGTGGACGACGCTGCCGGCCGTGACCGGCGTCGTGAACGCGATCAAGCCGGACGCGCCGCAGGTGTGGGCCGAGCACAAGGGCAACGTCCTGTTCGACGTTGCGATCGGCGACAAGGCCGCGACCGAGGCGGCGTTCGCCAAGGCTCATGCGGTGGCCGAGATCCGCATCGTCAATCCGCGCGTGGTGGCGAGCTTCATGGAGACGCGCGCCGCGGTCTGCGAATACGACACCAAGCGCGACCATCTGACGCTGACGGCGGGCAGCCAGGGCAGCCACCGCCTGCGCGACATTCTGTGCCAGAACGTCCTGAAGATCCCGACCGAGAAGATGCGGGTGATCTGCCCCGATGTCGGCGGCGGCTTCGGCACAAAATTGTTTCCCTACCGGGAGTATGCGCTGCTCGCGGTCGCCGCGCAGCGGCTGCGTAAGTCGGTGCGCTGGGCCGCCGACCGCTCCGAGCATTTCATGGGCGACGCGCAGGGCCGCGACAACGTCACCACCGCGAAGATGGCGCTCGCCGAGGACGGCAAGTTCCTCGCGATGGACGTCGACCTGATGGGCGACATGGGCGCCTATCTCTCGACCTTCGCGCCCTATATCCCGCATGGCGGCGCCGGCATGCTGCCGGGGCTCTACGACATCCAGGCCTTCCACTGCCGGGTGCGCACGATCTTCACCCATACCGTGCCGGTCGACGCCTATCGCGGCGCGGGCCGCCCCGAGGCGGCCTATGTCATCGAGCGTCTGGTCGATGCCTGCGCACGCAAGCTCGACATGAGCGTCGATGCGATCAGGCGCAAGAACTTCATTCCGCCGCGCGCGCTGCCCTACAAGACCGCGACCGGCAAGGTCTATGATTCCGGCGACTTCAACGCGCATCTCAAGCGCGCGATGGAGATCGCGCAGTGGAAGGAGTTTCCGAAGCGCGCCAAGGCCGCCAAGAAGCACGGGCTGATCCGCGGCATCGGGCTCGCGAGCTATGTCGAGGTCTGCGGCACCATGGGCGAGGAGACCGCCAATGTGCGGCTCGATCCCAATGGTGACGTCACCATCCTGATCGGCACGCAGTCGAGCGGGCAGGGCCACCAGACCGCCTATGCCCAGATCGTCGCCGAGCAGTTCGGCCTGCCGCCGGAGCGCGTCCACATCCACCAGGGCGACACGGCCGAAATCGCGACCGGCCTCGGCACCGGCGGCTCGGCCTCGATTCCCTCCGGCGGCGTCAGCGTGCAGCGCGCCACCCATGAGCTCGGCGACAAGCTCAAGCAGATCGCGGCGGAAGCGCTCGAGGCCGGCCTCGGCGATCTCGAGATCGCGGACGGCGTGATCCGCGTCGCCGGCACCGACCGGGCGATCTCCTTCGCCGACCTCGCCAAGCGTCCGGGCACAGATCCCGCCAAGCTGAACGGCAGTGCCACCTTCGCCAGCGCCGACGGCACCTATCCGAACGGCACGCATGTGGCCGAGGTCGAGATCGATCCGGCGACCGGGATCATCAAAATCGTCAACTACGTCATCGTCGACGATTTCGGCGTGACGCTGAATCCGCTGCTGCTGGCCGGCCAGGTGCATGGCGGTGCGGTGCAGGGCATCGGTCAGGCGCTGATGGAGCAGGTGGTCTACAGCAACTCCGACGCTCAGCTCGTCACCGGCAGCTTCATGGACTACGCGCTGCCGCGCGCCGCCGACGCGCCGTCCTTTACCTTCGAGACCCACAACGTGCCCTGCAAGACCAATCCGATGGGTGTCAAGGGCGCGGGCGAGGCGGGCGCGATCGGCTCCTGCCCGGCTGTGGTCAATGCGATCGTCGAAGCGCTCTGGCGCGAGTACAAGATCGATCACATCGACATGCCGGCGACCCCGGAGCGCGTCTGGATTGCGATCCGGGAGCAGCATCGCCGTCATAGTCTCTGAGTACTCTCCCTCCGTGGCCTCTCCGATATCCGCCTCAATTCCGGAATAATCCGCGGGCTGAGGGGTTGATCTAACCGAGCGACCCGTTCAGGTGGGCTGGACGGGATTGTGACAACAAAGGAGCGAATTGATGAAGCGGACTGTCGTGGCTGTCGCAGCTTTGCTGCTAGGGGCGGGCGCCGTGATGGCACAGCAGGATCTGGTCAAGCATAGCCAGGACACGATGAAGGCCAACGCCAAGAACCTCGGCGGTGTTCTCATCGCCATGGTGAAGGGCGAGAAGCCGTACGACCAGGCCGCGGTCAATGCCGCTCTGGCGCAGCTCGACGAGACGGCCAAGAAGCTGCCGACGATGTATCCCGCCAGCGTCAAGGGCGCGAAGTTCGAGGGCGACTACAGCCCGTCGCCGAAGATCTGGGAAGACCATGCCGGCTTCAAGACCAAGATCGACAGCTTCGCCAAGGTGGTCACCGAGGCCAAGGCCAAGATCAAGGATCTCGACAGCCTGAAGGCGACCGCGCCGGCGATCGGCAAGGAGTGCGGCGGTTGCCACGAGACCTTCCGGCTCAAGGCCAGCTGACCTGATGTGATCTCATGCGAGGGGCGAACGCGTGCTGCGCGTTCGCCCCGTTTGTTTGTGCGCCTGTTTTGTTTGTGCGCCCGAGCGTCCTGTCGTATCGATCGCCGCCGACGCCTTGGAGCTTGCGGCGAAAACCACGACATCCTCCCCGCCGTGACGGAGCGACCATGTTGCGACGCCTTCTGCTTGCTGTCTGTGTGCTCGGTGCCGCGGGCCTTGCGGTATTCTGGTGGCTGACGAGCCCGTCGACCATGGTGCTCGCGGCGGCGACACGGGCGCCTGATCTCGCCAATGGCCAGGAGATGTTCAACATTGGCGGCTGCGCGTCATGCCATGCCGTCCCGAACCAGCCGGATCGACTGAAGCTCGGCGGCGGGCTGCCGCTGACCTCGCCGTTCGGCACGTTCTACGCGCCCAACATCTCGCCCGATCCCACTGACGGCATTGGGCGCTGGAGCGAGGCCGAGTTCGTCAATGCGGTGGTGAGGGGTGTGTCGCCGGGCGGCAGCCACTACTACCCGGCGTTTCCCTATGCCTCCTACGCGGCCGCGAAGATCGACGACGTCCGCGATCTCTTCGCCTACATGAAGACGCTGCCGCCGGTTGCCGGGGCCTCGCGCGCGCACGACATGCCATTCCCGTTCAACATCCGCCGCACCGTCGGGGTCTGGAAGCTCTTGTTCTTCGGCGACAAGCCCTTTGCCGCCAACGCCTCGCGCCCGGCGGAGTGGAATCGCGGCGCCTATCTGGTCAATACCTTCGGCCATTGCGCCGAATGCCACAGCCCGCGCAATGCGCTCGGCGGCATCGTCTCGGCGCAGCGTCTGGCGGGTGGGCCCGATCCGGAAGGTCAGGGCTTCGTGCCGAACATCACCCAGAAGGGCCTGTCGGACTGGAGCGAGAGCGACATCAGCTATTTCCTCGAGACCGGACAGCTGCCGGACGGCGACAGCGCCGGCGGCTCGATGGCGCGGGTGATCCGCAACACCTCGCAGCTCACGCCCGAGGATCGCAAGGCGATGGCGGTCTATCTGAAATCGTTGCCGCCGGTCGAAGGCCCGCCGAAGCCGAAGAAGCCCGCGGGCTGATCAGTTCGGCCGGCGCGCAACGCGGATCAGATCGGCTTGAAGCTGCCGTCGCTCTGGATCACCGTCAGCGACACCGGCGGTGGATTCTCCTTGCGCGCGTTGCCGAAGCTGACCACCAGCCCGCCGATGTCGAACTGGCCGACCTCGTTGATGATGCGCAGCAGCTCGGCGCGGGTCGGGTTAGGCCCGGTCATCGCCAGGGCGCGGGCCACCAGGCGGCCGGTGATGTAGCCCTCGAGCCCGATGAAGTCCGGCGTCTGGCTCGGATCGAGCGTCTTCATCGCGGCCTGATAGTCGGCGACGATGCGGAGGTCGGTGTCCCACGGAAACGGCACCACCTCGGAGACGATGACGCCGCGGCCTTCCGGGCCGAGCTCCTTGGCGAGCGCGTTGCCGCCGACGAAGGAGACCGCCGTGAAGGTCGGGTTGAAGCCGCTGCGATGCGCCATCTTGATGAACTCGGCGCACGGGCCGTAGGTGCCGACCAGGATCACCGCTTCCGGCTCCGCGCGCCGGATGACCTTGAGCGCCGCGCCGACCGCGCGCGTGTTGCGCTCGAACGTGCCTTCGGCCGCGAGCTCGAGGCCGCGGCGATCGAGATGTGTCTTCACGCCGGCCAGCACGTCGCGGCCGAACGCGTCATCCTGATAGAAGATCGCGATCCGGGTCAGGTGAAGCTCTTCGGTGAGGTACTTGATCGAGGCTTCTGCCTCGGCCGCGTAGCTCGCGCGGATGTTCACGATGTTCTGGAATTCGGGCGCCCGCAGGAATTCGGCGCCCGAGATCGGCCCGATGAAGGGGACGTCGTTCGACGCCGCGATCGGAGCGGTGGCCATCGCGGTCGGCGTGCCGACGGCGCCGATCAGCGCGAACACCTTATCCTCGTAGATCAGCTTGATGGTCTCGACCACCGAACGATCGGGATCGTAGCCGTCGTTGCGGCTCGCCAGCTTGAGCCTGCGTCCGTAGACGCCGCCCTTGGCGTTGAGCTCGTTGAAGGCCGCCAGCAGTCCCTGGCGCGCCGCCTGGCCCAGCGCGGCCGACGGGCCTTCCAGCGCCGCCACCTGGCCGAACATGATGGAGTCGTTGGTGACGCCGAGCTCGTCGGCGCGCGCAGGCCCGGGCGGGAGCACGCCGGCGATCAGGATGAGAACGATGGAGATCCGAAGGCTTGAAAACCAGTTCATTGCGATCTTCGATGCACGGGTACGCTGGATGACAACTCAGTCTAGGCGTGTTGAATGAAGACCTCGCTAAGGACGTGGCCCGCGCTTGATCGCGTTTTGGGCGGCCCTCAACAGTCAGCCGTTAACCAAGCCCCGGTTTCTGGTACTCCACAACGGATCATCTTTGACCGTCCTTAACTTACCGCGGCCAGCATCGGCCGCATCGTGGTGAGGGGCAGCCGTTTGGCGGGGGCCATATTGCAGGTTGAAGAGTACAGCGCACCGACGCTGCCGGAAAAGGATGATGCTCGCAGCGGTAGCGGGCGGGAGAGGCTGCGCGCGTCGTTATCGCGATACCGCCTTTATCGCCCTGCGATCATCGCGGCATGCGTCGGCGTCGTGCTGTCGGTCGTCGGGACGGTTGCCGTGGGACGCTGGGAAAACCGGCTGGCGCGCACCGATTTCGAAGGCGTGGCCGAGGCCCAGGCGATCCTGGTCCAGAACGGCGTCAACGAATATGTCAGCCGGCTGACCGCGCTGCGCACTCGCTTCGAATCCGCCAACGACGACATTACCCGCAGCGAGTACCAGACCTTCAGCGCGCGCCTGTTCGAGGCGCATCGCGGCATGCTCCGCCTGGCCTGGCTGCCGCGGATCAAGCGCAAGGAGCGCGGCGAATACGAGGCGGCGGCGATCACCGATGGCGTTCCCGCCTTTCGCATCAAGTCCTATCCCGACGGCACGGTGGCGCCGGAGAGCGACGAATACTATCCGGTCTACTTCTCCACCGAGGCGAAGACCTCCCCGGTCTACGGCCTCGATTATTGGAGCATTCCCGACCATCGCGCCGTGCTGGAGCAGTCGCGCGACTACGACGTGATCGGCGCGCTGCGCACGCGTCAGAACCTGATCAATCAGAACGAGCGCAACAACGCCGTGATGATCGGCATCCCCGTCTACGCCAAGGGGACGTCGCGCACGACGGTCGCGGACCGCCGGCGCAATCTCAGCGGCTTCATCATCGGTGTGTTCGACCTGCCGACGCTGCTGCAGTCGGTGCGCGCGAACAATCCCAACAGTCCGGCGCTTGCGATCAACCTTCTGCCGCCCGAACGCGTGATCAACGCCTCCGGCGTGGACCCGCAGCGCTGGCCCGCGGACCCCAGCATCTGGTCGACGACCTTGCGCATCGGCGATGCCGACTGGGTGTTCCAGGCGGCGCCCGCCGGCGGCAGCCTGATGGCGAGCCACAATCGCGCGCTGGCGCTGTATGCGGCCGGCATGGCGACGACGATCTTCCTCGCCGTGTATCTCGCGCTGTCGAGCCGCAACGCCCTGCAGCTCGCGCTCGCCAATCGCCGCGTGCTCGAGCTGGCGCAGACCGACGCGCTGACGGGCCTCGCGAACCGCGCCTTCTTCCTCGAGGAGATGGAGCGCATCAACGACGAGAAGAACGGCCGCTTCACCGTTTTCCTGCTCGACCTCGACCGTTTCAAGAACGTCAACGATTCACTCGGTCATGGCGCCGGCGATGAGCTGCTGGTGCAGGTCGCGCAGCGGCTGAGATCGCAACTGCGCGACGAGGACGTGCTGGCCCGGCTCGGCGGCGACGAGTTCGCCCTGATCCAGGCCGGATCCGCCGACCAGCGCGCCGCCGCGATCGAGCTTGCGCAGCGCATCACCAAGCTGATCGCCGAGCCGTTCCAGCTCGCCGGGCAACGGGTCGAGATCGGCACCAGCATCGGCATCTCGCTCGCGCCCCAGCACGGCCGCGACCAGGAGCACCTGCTCAAGAAGGCCGATCTCGCGCTCTACCGCTCGAAATCCGCCGGCCGCAGCTGCTACACGCTCTACGACGATGCGATGTCGGCCGAGCTCGAGGCGCGCAACACGCTCGAGGGCGATCTGCGCGACGCCATCGCGCAGTGCCAGTTCGAGGTGCACTATCAGCCGTTCTACGACGCCGAGACGCGCGAGCGCCGCGGTGTCGAGGCGCTGGTGCGCTGGCGTCATCCGGTCAAGGGCCTGGTGCCGCCCGACAAGTTCATCCCGCTTGCGGAATCGACCGGCCTGATCGTGCCGCTCGGCGAATGGATCATCGGGCGCGCCTGCGACGACGCCACCGCATGGCCCGACGACGTCAAGATCGCCGTCAATCTGTCGCCCGTCCAGTTCAAGCAGGCGGAACTGTTCGACGTCATCCAGTCGGCGCTCGCGCGGTCGGGCCTCGATCCGAAACGCCTGGAGATCGAGATCACCGAGTCGGTGCTGCTGGAGCGAGCGGCCGAGAACGAGAGCTTCATCGACAGGCTGAAGGGCCTCGGCATCTCGCTGGCGCTCGACGATTTCGGCACCGGCTATTCGTCGCTGCGCTCGCTGACGGCGTTCCCGTTCAACAAGATCAAGATCGACAAGTCCTTCGTCGCCAATCTGAGCGTGCGCGACGAAAGTGCCGCCGTCATCTCGTCGGTCGTGACGCTGGCGCGGGGGCTTGGCATCCAGATCACCGCCGAAGGCGTCGAGACCGAAGAGCAGCTGGTGCAACTGCGCTCGCTCGGCGTCAACTTCGCGCAAGGTTATCTGCTGGGCCGGCCGATGCCGGTCGAGCAGCTCGAGCAGCATTTGGAGATCGCGCGCGCTGCGTCCGAGGCCGACGAGCCGCAGCCGGCCGAAGACGCATCTGAGGACGACGCAACCGAGGACGACGATCCGCACTCGGCGGCCGTCGTCGCGCTCATTCCCCGGTCCGGGGCGCTGCTATCCCTCGCATCCAACGGCTGAGCGGCGAGGCGGTTTCGGCGTCCGCGTCGACCGACAGGCGTGGCGAGCCCAGCATGGCGGCCTCGCGCGCGGCGCTCGGCGTGATGCCGTAGGCGGTCTTGAACAGCCGCGTGAAATGCGCATCGGTACCGAGCTGCCAGCGCCGCGCGACCTCGCTGATGCGCAACGCCCGCGATCCGGTTCCCGCGAGATCGAAGAACGCACGGTGCAGTCGGCGGCGGCGGATGTAGTCGGCGATGCCGCCGATCGGCGCGAACAGGCGATAGAGCGACGCGCGAGACATCCCGAAATGCAGCGCCACGGCGTCGGCGCTGAGTTCGGGGCTCGACAGCCGCGCTTCGATATATTGGCGGACGCGGAGCAGCGAGGCGTCCGGCGTCACGCTGCGGTCGGCATCGCGGCGTTCGAGCTCGCCGCGCAGGCACGCCGAGATCAGCGCGATCGTGCCCTCGACCGCGGCCTGGCACTCGTCGAAACTCATGCGCGGCGCATAGTCGAGCAGTGCGCCGAAATGCCGCGCCAACAGCGGCGCCAGCGCGCCGCTGCGCGGCAGCACCAGGCCGTGCAGGTCGTCGACCTGCAGCAGGCGCGCATCGAACATCGGACGCGGCACCACCAACGTGACGTTCTCGAACGGGGTCGCGCGCGTTTCGAGTGTCTGGGCGAGATCGAGCACGCAGAGGTCGCCGGCCTCGACCCGGATCGGCGAGGCGCCAGCGACGCCCTCATAGCTGCCGTCCACGTAGAGCTGCAGGATGATGTGATCCACGCCGCTGCGGGCGACGGTCTCGGCCGATCGCCGGAACCGCTGGCCGCTCGCACGGGCCGATCCGAGCAGGACGGAGCCAAGCGCGTAGGACAGGACGTCCGCCCGGAACGGAGCGGCCTCGCCGGCCGCGAGCTCGTCGACCTCGAAGAACGTCGACGTGGCCTCACGCCACGCGGCAATGTTGGTCTCGGTGTCCATCTGCTCGGCGGAAAAGCCATAGCTCGGCAGCAGGGACGAAACGGCTTTGATCTCACTCTTCACACGGCGCCGCAGTCATTCTTGAGTTTTCGTCTCAACTTCTTGATCGACCGTATCGGATCGGTCGCCCGCCTTGACCCGATGCTCCGCGCACCGGTTATAGACGCCTATCGCCAAGTTGCCCGAAAGGAAAGCCGGGCCGTTCGACGGTCCCCCCATCACCCCTCGCGATCGAAAGGTCCGGCTTTTCAGCCTGCTGACACGCACTGGCGGACACGGGCCTCCGGCCGCCCCCCGTCTTTCATGACGAAACCATGCTTGACCCATTTTCAGGACCTCGGCGCCCGTCGGTCACGACGGGCGCCTTTGTCGTGAGGCAGGTGGCCGACGGGCAGGCCGTCCCCGGGCTTGGACGAGCTCGTCGCTAGGTGGCGCCGAAGGCCTTGAACGTGATGATGGTGTGGGTGTCCTGAATGCCCGGCAGCACCTGGACCTTCTCGTTCACGAAGTGGCCGATGTCGGTGGCATTGTCGACGTAGAACTTCACCAGCAGGTCATAATTTCCCGCCGTCGAGTAGATCTCGGAGGCGATCTCGGCTTCCGCCAGCGCATTGGCGACCGTGTAGGACTGGCCAAGCTTGCACTTGATCTGGACGAAGAAGGGAACCATTGCGGGCTGTCTCCGGAAGGCATCTTTCGCCTCAATATAGCGTTTTCCGGCGAAGTCGATACGCTTTCTCCGGTGGCCGGGCCCGCTTGCCGGGCGCGGCCGGCCCGCGCTAGGAAGGGGCATGAGCACCCCCGTCGCACTTTCCATCGCCGGTTCGGATTCCTCCGGGGGAGCCGGCATCCAGGCCGACCTCAAGACCTTTGCGGCGCTGGCCGTCTATGGCGCGTCGGTGCTGACGGCGCTGACCGCCCAGAACACCAAGGGCGTGACCGGGGTGCACCTGGTGCCCCCCGATTTCGTCACCGCGCAGATCGATGCGGTGTTCGACGACCTCGCCGTCGGCGCGGTCAAGATCGGCATGGTGGCGCAGGCGCCGATTGCCGACGCCATTGCCGCAAGCCTTGCGCGCTGGACGCCGTCACATGTGGTGCTCGATCCGGTGATGGTGGCGACGTCGGGCGCCCGGCTGTTGCCGGAGGATGCGATCGACGCGCTGCGCCGCGGGCTGATCCCGCGGGCGTCGCTGATCACGCCGAACCTGCCCGAGGCGGCCGCGCTGCTGGACGAGCCGGTCGCGACCTCGGACGAGGCGATCGCGGCGCAAGGCCGCCGGCTGCTCGCGCTCGGCTGTCCGGCCGTGCTGATCAAGGGCGGCCACGGGCAGGGCACCGACAGCACCGACTATTTGATCACCGCGGATGGCTGCATCGCATTGGCGTCGCCGCGCATCGACACGAAGAACACCCACGGCACGGGGTGTTCGCTGTCGTCGGCCGTGGCCGCAGGGCTGGCGAAGGGCGAGAGCCTCGAGACGGCCGTGCGCAATGCCAAGGCCTTCATCTCCGGTGCCATCGCGGCGGCCGATCGCTTCACCGTCGGGCATGGCCACGGCCCGGTGCATCATCTGTACCGGTTCTACTGATTGAGATCATCCGATGCTGGTTCGAGCCGTGCGCATCAGCCGCGCGGCGGCGATCTCCTGCTGATGTCCCCCCATCACGCGGGCGCGATATTCGCCTGGTGATTCGCCGAACCAGCGATTGGACGCGCGGAAGAAGGTGCTCTGGTCGGCATAGCCGAGCAGATAGCCGATGTCGGTGAGCGTCATGCGGAAATCGGCGAGATGGCGCTGAGCGAGCTCGCGCCTGACATCATCGACGAGATCACTGAAGGAGAGGCCTTCATCGGCGAGCCGGCGCTGGAAGGTGCGATCGCTCAAGCCGAGCTCGGCGGCAATGGCCGAGCGCAACGGGCTGCCGTCGGGCAGCAGCTTGGCAATCGCGGTGCGGGCGCGATGCGCGGTGTCGGTCTTGACCAGGCGCTCCAGCGCCTCGTCGGCGATCCGATCGTGGATTGCCGAAAGCTCGGGCGCCGAGGTCGTCAGCTTGCAGGCGAGATCCTGATCCGACACCAGAAAGCCGTTGAAGGGCGCATCGAATTCGAGCGGGGACTGGAACGCCCTGTTGTAGGACGCAATCGACAACGGCACAGCGTGCGAGAAGCGGGTGGCGAGCGGCGTCAAGCGACGATCTAGCATCCACCGGCATAGATTGAGCAGATTGACGACGCCGTAGTCGTAGCGCTGCCGCGGAATCGGGCATTCACCACCGAACACGTCGGTCCGCACCCAGCGGCCGCCATTGCCCTGCTCGAGCGTGATGGTCACCGCGTCACTTACCAGGCACATGTAGCGGATCAGGCGCGTCAGCCCGGCGAGAAGCGTGGGGCTCGACATCATGGCGTAGCCGGCGACGCCATAGTTGTCAGGCCGCGGCGCATCGAGCTTTGCCAGCCCGATGTCCGGATTGCCCGAACGCTCCGCCGCCAGCACCCACAACCGGCTCAGTGCCTCGGTCGGCCAGCGGCGATCGCAATCGTCGAGATCGTCGATCGAGAGGCCGACGTCGGCGAACAGCGCGGCCGCATCCAGACCTTGCTCGTTCAGTGTCGTCGCGACGCCGCGCATCCAGGACGACGATGTGGTTCGAATCTGCTGAGCCATCCCTTGGCCTTCTGGAGCCAGTGCTTTGGCCTCCTCGGGTCATTGTGCAGATGCACATGAGATTGCATAGCACCGGGCATTGGCGATCGCGACACGAAATTCGTTGTGCGACCGCATGGCTGGCGCGCAGGAGAAAATCATGCCCGTTCTGAGAACCAATGACGGCACAGAGATTTACTACAAGGATTGGGGCTCCGGCCAGCCGATCGTGTTCAGCCATGGTTGGCCGCTGTCAGCGGATGATTGGGATGCGCAGATGCTGTTTTTCCTCAATCACGGCTTTCGCGTCGTCGCCCATGACCGCCGCGGCCATGGCCGCTCGGCCCAGGTCGCCGACGGCCACGACATGGACCATTATGCCGACGATCTCGCGGCATTGACCGCGCATCTCGATCTCAAGAGCGCGATCCATGTCGGCCATTCCACGGGCGGTGGTGAGGTGGTGCATTACCTCGCGCGCCATGGCGAGAGCCGCGCGGCCAAGGCTGCCATCATCGCCGCGGTGCCGCCGCTGATGGTGCAGACCGCGGCCAATCCGGGCGGGCTGCCGAAGTCGGTGTTCGACGACTTCCAGACCCAGGTCGCCACGCGCCGCGCGGAGTTCTATCGCGACGTCGCCGCTGGGCCGTTCTACGGCTACAACAAGCCCGGCGCCAAGCCGTCCGAGGCCGTGATCCAGAACTGGTGGCGCCAGGGCATGATGGGCAGCGCCAAGGCGCATTACGACGGCGTCGTCGCGTTCTCGCAGACCGACTTCACCGAGGATCTCAAGAAGATCACGCTGCCCGTGCTGGTCATGCACAGCGAGGACGACCAAATCGTGCCTTACGCGGATTCCGCGCCGCTGTCGGCCAAGCTCCTGAAGAACGGCACTCTGAAGACCTACAAGGGCTTTCCGCACGGCATGCCGACCACGGAGGCCGCGACCATCAATGCTGACCTCTTGGCCTTCATCAAGGGCTGACGCCCTCGCGCGTCCTTCCGCATCACAAATCTGTCACGGAGATTCTCATGTCGAAGCTCGAAATGCTGACCCCGCAGAACTGCGCGGTGGCGCTGATCGACTATCAGCCCGCGATGTATCAAGGTGTGCAGTCGCACGATCGCCTCGGCGTCTTCAACAACATCCAGATCGTCGCCAAGGCGGCCAAGCTGTTCAAGATCCCGACCGTGCTCACCACGGTCGCCAAGGACTCGTTCTCCGGTCCCTTCATGCCGGAGGTGACCGAGCTGTTTCCAGAGCACGACATCGTCGACCGCACGGCGATGAACTCCTGGCTCGATGCCGGCTTCCGCAAGCAGGTCGCCGCCACCGGTCGCAAGAAGTTCATCATCGCGGGACTCTGGACCGAGGCCTGTGTGCTGTTCCCGACGCTCGACATGCTGCGCGAAGGCTACGAGATCTACATCCCGGCCGATGCCTGCGGCGACCTGTCGCTCGAAGCGCACAACCGGGCGATGGACCGTGCGGTGCAGGCCGGCGCGGTGCCGATCACCTCGTGCCAGTTCGCCTTCGAGCTGCAGCAGGACTGGGCGCGTGCCGAGACCTATGACGGCATGATGGAGATCCTGAAGGCGCATTCGCCCTACGGCATCCAGATCCGCTTCTCCAAATGGGCGCTTGGAGAGCACGCCTCGGAGGGCGGGGCCAAGTAGTCCCGGGACGAACGATGAAGATCTATCTGTTTTCGCTCGGGGCAGGGCTGCTGGTCGGCGTGATCTACAGCCTGCTTCAGGTCCGCTCGCCGGCGCCGCCATTGGTGGCGCTGGTCGGCCTGCTCGGCATCCTCGTCGGAGAGCAGGTGATCCCCGTGGGCAAGCAGCTCCTGAACGGCACCACGCTTGCTGCCGCGTGGCAGAAGGCGGCCTGCGCCACGCACATCTTCGGCATGCTGCCCGGCCATCACGGCCGGGCAGACACAACCATCACTTCGGCGCGAGACGAGAAGACCTCATGACCGATCATCCCGACCTTATCCTGCATCGCGGCCTGTTCACGACGCTGGATCGCTCCAACCCGCAGGCGAGTGCTGTCGCGATCAAGGACGGCGTGTTCACCGCGGTCGGCCGTGAGCAGGACGTCATGAAGCTCGCTGGCTCGGCGACGAAGATCATCGACCTGAAGGGCCGGCGCGCGCTGCCGGGCCTGATCGACAATCACCTGCACATCATCCGCGGCGGTCTCAACTTCAACATGGAGCTGCGCTGGGACGGCGTGCGGTCGCTCGCTGACGCAATGGCGATGCTGAAGGCGCAGGTCGCGATCACGCCGCCGCCGCAATGGGTGCGCGTGGTCGGTGGCTTCACCGAGCACCAGTTCGCCGAGAAGCGGCTGCCGACCATCGATGAGCTCAACGCGGTCGCGCCGGACACGCCGGTGTTCCTGCTGCATCTGTATGATCGCGCCATTCTCAACGGCGCCGCGCTACGCGCCGTCGGCTACGACAAGGACACGCCAGAGCCGCCCGGCGGCGAGATCGCGCGCGATGCCCAGGGCAAGCCGACCGGATTGCTGCTCGCGAAGCCGAACGCCGCTATCCTCTATGCGACGCTCGCAAAGGGCCCGAAGCTGCCGTTCGACTATCAGCTCAACTCGACGCGGCACTTCATGCGCGAGCTGAACCGGCTCGGCGTCACCGGCGCCATCGACGCCGGCGGCGGCTTTCAGAACTATCCGGACGACTATGCCGTGATCCAGAAGCTCGCCGATGACGGCCAGCTCACGATCCGGCTTGCCTACAATCTGTTCACGCAGAAGCCGAAAGGCGAGAAGGACGACTTCGTGCGTTGGACGCAATGCTCGTCCTACAAGCAGGGCAGCGACTACTTCCGCCACAACGGCGCCGGCGAGATGCTGGTGTTCTCGGCCGCCGATTTCGAGGACTTTCGCGTACCGCGACCGGACATGCCGGCCGAGATGGAAGGCGAGCTCGAGGAGGTCGTGCGCATCCTGGTCCAGAACAGGTGGCCGTGGCGGCTGCACGCGACCTATGACGAGACCATCTCGCGCGCGCTCGACGTGTTCGAGAAGGTGAATCAGGATACCCCGCTCGACGGGCTGCACTGGTTCTTCGATCATGCCGAGACCATCTCGGACCAGTCGATCGACCGTATCGCCGCGCTCGGCGGTGGCATCGCCGTGCAGCACCGCATGGCCTATCAGGGCGAGTATTTCGTCGAGCGCTACGGCTTTGGCGCGGCGGAGGCGACGCCACCGGTGAAGACGATGCTCGACAAGGGCGTCAAGGTCTCCGCCGGCACCGATGCGACGCGCGTCGCCTCCTACAATCCGTGGGTCTCGCTGTCCTGGCTGGTGACCGGCCGCACCGTCGGCGGCCTGCGACTGTATCCGCAGCGCAACTGCCTCGATCGCGAGACGGCGCTTCGGATGTGGACCGAGAACGTCACCTGGTTCTCCAACGAAGAAGGCAGGAAGGGCCGCATTGCGGTCGGGCAGTTCGCCGATTTGATCGTGCCGGATCGCGACTTCTTCTCCTGTGCGGAGGCCGAGATCGCCGACATCACCAGCGACCTCACCATGGTCGGTGGCCGCATCGTCTACGCAGCCGCCGCGTTCAAGCCGCTGGATGACGCGGCTCCGCCGCCGGCGATGCCGGATTGGTCGCCGGTGCGCCGCTTCGGCGGCTATGGCGCCTGGCTGGAAAAGGGCGACGATGGCACCGTCCGCGCCCAGGCGATGCAGATGTGCGGCTGCGCCAGCGCGTGCGGCATGCATGGCCACGACCACGCGCGGGCATGGTCCTCCAGCCTGCCGGTCTCCGATCTCAAGAGCTTCTGGGGCGCGCTCGGCTGCGCCTGCTGGGCGGTCTGAGATGGCGGGGATGTCCGACACGCCGCGGCCGATCGCCGCGGTGCTCGACTGGCGCTGGCTGTGGCCCGCGGCGCGGGTCGCGCTGGTCTCGGCCTATCTAATCGGCGGCGTCCAGAAGTTCATGGACTTCCCAAGCGCCATCGCTGAGCAGGCGCATTTCGGTCTGCAGCCGGCGGCGCTGTGGGCGTCGACCGCGATCGCCGTCGAGCTGATCGGCTCGGTGCTCGTCATCGCGAACAGGTTCGTCTGGCTCGGCTCCGGCGCGCTCGGTGTGCTCACGCTCGTTGCGATGCTCACCGCCAATGATTTCTGGCACATGGCCGGCCATGACCGCTTCACGGCGCTGAACGCCTTCTTCGAGCATCTCGGCCTGGTCGCCGGCCTCGTGCTCGTCTCGATCATCTCCTGGCGCGCGCGCCGCGCTTGATCCACATCTGCTCATTCGAGGTCGTCATGGTCCGTTCCCGTCATCTGCTGGGTGCCGTCATTGCCACCACGCTGCTCGCCGCGCCCGCTCTCGCCAAGGACGCGACGCCGCTGATCGGCGTGGGCGCGCAATACGACACCACGCATGTCTATGTCGCGCCCGACGACGTCGAGAAGTTCGCTACCTCTTTCCTCGCCACCTTCGGCGGCCTGAGCACCAGGCAGGTGGTTGCGACGGTGACGCCTGCTCCGAGCAGCACGACCTCGCAGCTGCTGCAGACGCCGGTCGGGACCGTCTCGCTGTTCGGCTTCAAGACACCAATCCCGTACCCATTCGGCGCCGAGCGCACCGGTTATCTCGTCACCGATCTGGACGCGGCGATCAAGGCGGCCATGACTGCCGGCGCCGACGTGGTGGTTGCGCCGTTTCCCGATCCGATCGGCCGCGATGCGGTGATCCAGTGGCCGGGCGGCGTCAACATGCAATTGTACTGGCACACGACGAAGCCGTCCTACGCGGCATTCCAGACCGTTCCCGACAACCGCGTCTATGTTTCGCCCGATCGCGTCGATGCCTTCACGCGCGCCTTCCTGCGCTTCTCCAAGGGCAAGGTCGTCTCCGACGACCCCAAGGCGCCGGGGGTCGAGATCGGTCGTCCCAACGATCACTATCGGCGCCTCCGCATCGAGTCGGTGTTCGGGCGGATGGCCGTGCTCGTGACCGACGGCCATCTGCCATATCCGTTCGGGCGCGAGATGACCGGCTACGAGGTCGCCGATCTCAAGGCGACCCTCGACAAGGCGAAAGCAACAGGCGCGACCGTGCTGGTCGAGCCCTTCATCTCGGATAAGCGCGAACAGGCGGTGGTGCAGTTTCCCGGCGGCTATGTCGCGGAGATTCATGCGCCGTCGAAGTAGGGTATTGCTGCGATTCCCGAGAGGTGACGGATGGCGCGGGTCCTGAGAAAGACGGTGGTCGCGAGCGCGCTGCTCGGCGCGCTATGTGCGGCCACGTCAGCTCTCGCCGAGGACAACGCCTCACGTCCGGCAATCCGCACCAACCGCTGGCAGGAGGACTGGTCGGTGCTCGCCGATCCGGCGCTGCGCACGGCGCCATCAGATCCGATCAAGTACATCCCGCTGCAGCAGGATCATCCGCAGAGCTACGTCTCGTTCGGCATGAACCTGCGCGAGCGGTTCGAGAGCCTGGAAGCCGCGAGCTTCGGCATCGGTGGAACGAAGCCCGATCAGCATGTCCTGCAACGGCTGCAGATCCATGCCGACGCACATCTCAACGAGAACTGGCAGTTGTTCGTCCAGCTGGAGGACGACCGTGCCTTCGGCAAGGCCAAGATCACGTCCGTCGACCAGGACCCGCTCGACCTCCGGCTCGCCTTCCTCGCCTATGTCGATGCGACGGAGAAGGGCACCTTCAAGGCCCGGGTCGGGCGCCAGGATTTCGACTTCGACCTGCAGCGCTTCGTCTCGTCGCGCGACGGGCCGAACGTGCGCCAGTCCTTCGACGCGCTGTGGGCCGACTGGGAAAACGGCCCATTGCGCTTCATCGGGTTCGTCAGCCAGCCGGTGCAATACAATCTGGTGCGCCCGTTCGACGATACGTCGAACGGATCGTTCCTGTTCCACACCTTCCGAGTCGAGCGCCAGGTGTTCGGCACCAACGAGCTGTCGTCGTATTATTCCTACTATCAGCGTGACAATGCGCGCTTCCTCGACGCAGTGGGTGCCGAGCAGCGCCACGTGCTCGACATCCGCTTCGCCGGCAAGCTGGCGGGCTTCGACTGGGATCTCGAGGCGATGGGGCAGGCGGGCTCGGTCGGGACGAAGCAGATCCGCGCCTGGGGCGCCGGCGCGCGCGCCGGCTACACCTTCGCCGATTTGGCCTGGCAGCCGCGCATCGGCCTTCAGCTCGACGGCGCCTCCGGCGACCGCCATCCCGGCGACAACAGGATCGAGACCTTCAATCCGCTGTTCCCGAACGGCTATTACTTCACGCTCGCGGGCTTCACCGGCTACACCAACCTGGTCCACCTCAAGCCGTCGCTGACGGTGAAACCCGCGACCGATCTGTCGTTCATGGCGGCCATCGGCCTGCAATGGCGCGCGACGACGGCGGACGCGATCTACGTCCAGCCCAATGTCGCAGTGGTCGGCACGGCCGGGCGGGGCAGCGCATGGTCCGGCGTCTACGCGCAGCTGCGCGCCGACTATCGCTTCAGCGCCAATCTCACCGGCGCGCTGGAAGCCGTGCACTACAAGATCGGTGATGCGCTGCGCCGCGCCGGCGGCCACGATAGCGATTACATCGGCATCGAGCTGAAATACGGGCTCTGAACAACGAAGGTAGGACCACACATGTCGCAATTCGTGTCCCGCAACGTTGTGCCGCTGCTGCTCAGCGTCAATGCCGGCTATGTCGACACGGCCGGCTTCCTGGCGCTGCAGGGCCTGTTCACGGCGCACGTCACCGGCAACTTCGTGACGCTCGGCGCGGCGCTGGCGCTCGGGACCTCGGGCGCGGTCGCCAAGCTGCTGGCGCTTCCGGTGTTCTGCGTGGTCGTGATCGCGACACGCCTGACCGGCACCTTGCTGTCGCGGCGGGGGGCGCGCGCCTTCGAGATCCTTATCGCGGTCAAGCTCGTGCTGCTGATCCTCGGCGCCGCGCTCGCGGTGCATTTCGGCGCGTTCCATGATGGCGACAGCCGCGAGGCGATCATCACCGGCATGGTGCTGGTCGCGGCGATGGCGATCCAGAACGCCGTGCACCGGATCCATCTGCCGACCGCGCCGCCCTCGACCCTGATGACCGGCACCACGACGCAGGTGATGATCGATCTCGCCGACAGGATCTATGTCGGTGACAAGGGCCAGGCGCCGCCGCCCGCGCGGCTCATGCAGATGGCCATCAACGTGCTCGCCTTTGCGCTCGGCTGCGGCGCCGCCGCGCTGCTGTTCGTGCGCCTGGGCAGCTGGTGCTTCGTCGTGCCACCGGTCGTTGCCGCGCTGGCTCTCGTCGTGCGTCTCGCCGGGCCGGAGCCGGCGCGCTGAGGACGCTGTCAGGTGCCGGTGCCGAGCGCCGGCTGCACGTTCGGCGCGGGGGTCGTTGGCGGCAACCGCGGCAGTGACGGCGCGACCTGGGTGTCGCCGTCGCAATGGACCGCGTAGAGCAGTCCGAGCGGGTTGCCGTGCTCGCGGAGAAATTCCCGGCGCAGGCTGAGGAACGTCTCACCCAGCGGTACGCCGTCGAGAAAGCTCTCGAAGAAGCGCTTCGCCCAGGCCGTGGCGAAGGTCGCCGGCGTCTTGCATTCCGTCCCAACCACGCCGCGCGCGCCCTTGGCCATGAAATACGGCACGAAGCCGTCGTAGAACGCCGGCGACAATTCGGCCGACTCGCAGGCGTTGATGAAGACGAGGGGATTGCCGGGAAGCAGCTTGCTGGTCGGGGCGTCCAAGCTGAGCTCGCCCAGCGTGATGCCGGCATCGGTCAGCACCAGGCTGGAGCCGTCGGGACCGCCGGGATCGTCGAGGCCGGTCGCCCGGGCGTGACAATAGAGGTAGAGGATCTGGTCGTTGGTGGTCTCGTCGGCCAGCGCCTTGACCAGCTCCTTGCTGGTCGTGCGCGAGACCACGTGGACGTTGCGGCGTGCCGCCTTCTCCGCGACCCAGAAGCGCTGCTGCTGGGCGACGAGGTCGGCGCCCATCTGCCGGTCGATGTTGTCGTTGACGTTGACGCTGATGCTGAGTTCGGGCTTGTCGCTGGGGATCAGGCAGTCGGAGACGCGCGGCGTGTTCTGCATCGGGATCTGCTCGATCACGTGGCGCATGCCGATGAAATTGTCCCAGTCGAGCTTGGCGCCGGCCGAGGCATCGCCGACATAGAGCAGGCCCCACGGCACCGTGGTCGCCTCCGCCACGATCTGCAGCTTCAGCCGCCTGGAGCGGTCGCTGGTCAGCTTGCGCAGGAATTCGCCGATGTCCTTGGAATCCTGCGCGGCGGCGGGGCCGAAGAACAGCTTCGTGAACAGCGCCGCTCCCGCGCGCGCCATGATCCTGAGCGCGGCGTCGCGGTCGGCATCGGCGATGTCGATCCCGCTCTGGAAGACGAAGGTGCCGGCCGCGTTCTGATAGGTCACGACCTTCATGAGCTCCTGACGCGCGATCTCGATCGACTTGGCGAGGTAGTCCGGCAGCAACGGCAGCCGGGCGCGCACCGTGACGGGCTTCCAGACGAGACAGTCGTAACCGCCCGCGATCGGCATGATCGACAGGCCGACGTCGCGCGGATTGAGCACGCTGGCGGAGGAATAGGGCCGGCCATGCGCGCCCTCGACGCGGGGCGAGGGCGCTGCGCCGACATCGATGACGAGGTCCATCTGCTGGACGAAATTGCCGTCCTTGTGGACCGTCGCCCGCAGCGCCGACGGGCCGAATTTCTTCGGCGACAGGTCGAACCGCGCCTTGTTGCGCGACTTGCCTGTGCGCGGCAGCCGCAGCGGGCGGCTCTTGTCCGACAGCTCGAAATCGTCGCTGTCGAGCTGGATGGTCAAGGTGACATCGGACGTCCCTTCCGGGAACAGTTGCTCGTCGGCCAGCGGCACCGACGAGACGCCGCTCTGCTGGATGTCGACGTCGAAAGCGAAGGTGTACCACTGGCCCGGCTTCAACGGCGCATCGAGATCCTCGAAGCCGGCGTTGATCCAGCGCTGCTCGCCGGGCGGATAGGCTTTGCGGTTCTCGAACGGGGGTGGCTGCGCGACCGGCGGCTCCGGCACCCATTGCGGATATTGCAGCTGAACCTGCTGCTGCTGGTCTTCCTGCTGCCGTTGCTGCTGCTGATGCTGACCCTGCTCCCGCTGCTGCTGCTCGCGTTGCTGCCGCTGGGCCGGCTCGACCTGCTGCTGATCCTGCTTCTGCACCTGCTCCGGGAACGGAGCACTCTCGAACGTCCGCTGCCGCCAGAGCTGCTGATCGAAGTGGCGGATGTCGCTGCCGAGCAGCCCGCCGCCCGGGCCGGGTTGCGGCCGCACGGCCATCGGCGCAGCCAGGATCGCAGCCCAGAAAGCGTGCGCCACTTCGGGGTGGGCGATGTCGCTGTGAGCGCCGGCCGCGCCGCCGCCGTTCCTGATGATGCGGCTCGCCTCGATGTTGTAGACCCGGCCGCTGCCGAAATTGTAGCTGAAGCCGACATCCTGGATCGGCATGTCGACGATCGCCAGGGGCTGGGTGCCGCGGACGCCGAAGCTGCCGATGGCGCCGTACAGCGGATAGTCGGTATCGAGCAGATATTGCTGCTTGAGCCGCGCTCCGAGCGGGTAGAACCATCCGTTGGCCCGGTCGTAGCTCGAGCGGGTGGTCACGAAGGCGCCGCGCACGAGCCCCTTGAGCAGTGTGCGCCGGAAATAGCCCTGCGTCGGCGCGGCCTGCGGAATGCTCTCGGCATAGCACCACAGCGACAGCGCACCTTGAACCAGGAACATCGTCTCGACCGGGCGCGGCAGCGCGCGGCCGTCGGGCGTGCCGGCGACGGCTGCCGACACGACGATGCAGCCGAAGCTGTGGCCCATCAGGTGAATCCGGGCCGTGGGCGCCGCCTGCTGCAGTCTGACGAGGACATCATGGGCGCCGGCCTCGCCGAACTGGCGCGCGCGATCCTTCATCTTCCAGAACGACAGGATGCGGAGCGGCGCCAGCAGCGCGTCGCGCAGATCATCGCCGAGGCCCAGCGTCCCGGCGGTTGCGTCGGCCGGCGCGCTCCGCGCCTCGCTCACGATCACGGATGGATCGAACCGGTCCTGCTCGGCGCCGGGGCGTCCGCTCGCATCGCCCATCGTAAGGCCGGCCGCGGCGAACAGCCTGAGATAGGCATCGCGCATCGAGTCCGGCAACGTGGCCGCCGCCGGCGCAATGCGCGCCTGCTCGAGGATCGAGCGAATGTCGGCGCGTGCCGCCGGGGTGTCGGCGATGCGGGCCGCATAGCGTTCCACCTCCGCCTCGAGCGATGCCGCCGACGTGTCGGCGGACAGCAACCCGCCGCCGCCCGATGGCAGCGTCTCGTCTCCGAACGGCAGGCTCGGCCAGTGCAGTCCGATGATGACGGGGGCAAAGCCGGGACGCTGCCGCGCGGCGGCGAGCCGATCCGCTTCGAGCGCCGCCATGGCGGCAAGCCAGCGATCATACTGCTCGATCGCCGCAGGGACATCGCCCATCCAGCCATGGCTCAGCAGAAGAATATCGGTGACCGCCCCGCCCAGCGTCTGGAGGCGGTTCACCACCATCTCGCTCGCGAGCGAACCGTCGGCCTCTCGCCGCTCCTGCCCCGTCGCGTCGAAGGCGATGAGCACGTATTGCAGGTCTGAGCCTGGTACCTGACGGACGGGCATGCGTGCCTCGCAATATGACCATGTCGGCACCCGCTGTGGTGGTTGGTTGCCGACCCTAACAATTTCTTATTATGCGTGTGTTGTATTTAGCCGAGTTGATCGAGTCAACGCGATGACGTGAGGCTGCAACCCCGGCTGCGTCACGCAGTTGGTCCTGCTGACGGCGGACCGCGGTGAAGGCGTAGGAATCGCGCGCCGGCGGCCTCCAATGACGAAAAGTTTAGCTGTCCGCATCGCGGTGCGCCATTGCCTCCCATCTGCATGACCCCCAATTCTAGAAACGAAACTGTTCCGTTCTATTCAAGGAGACGTGATGACACAGCAAGCTCTGTCATCGGCTGAGGTCCCATCGGCGGCCAACGACGGTCCGGCGGTCTCCGCGCGCGATCGTGCCGTGCGGCAATGGCGCGGGGATGCCTCCAGCGAGACTCCGCAGCAGATCGAGGCCAAGGCGCCGGCTGCGGAGCCCGGCCCGTCGCCGACGGAGCACGGGCAGCGCCAGGAGGGGTCCCGGAGGAGCCTGATCCGGCGGCATCCGCTTGGGGCAGCGCTGGGTCTCGTGCTGCTGCTCGCCGTCGGCGCCGGCGGCTACGTCTACTACGATGCGGCTGGTCACTATGAGACCACCGACGACGCCTTCATCGCGGCCCGCCAGTTCTCCATTGCGCCGAAAGTCTCCGGCTACATCACCGCCGTCCCGGTCACCGACAACCAGCACGTCAAGGCCGGCGACGTGATCGCGCGCATCGACGATCGCGACTACAAGACCGCGCTGGCGCAGGCCGATGCGCAGGTGAAGTCGGCGCAGGCGGCGATCCGCAACATCGATGCGCAGATCGAGGTGCAGCAGGCGCAGATCACCGCGGGCCAGGCCCAGGTCGAGCAGGCCCAGGCCGGGCTGACCTTCGCCGAGCAGCAGGCCAAGCGCTATCAGGACCTCGCCCGCACCGGCTCCGGCACGGTGCAGAGCGAGCAGCAATACACATCGCAGCTCCAGCAGCAGAAGGCGGCGCTGACCTCGGCGCAGGCCAACCTCTCGGTCGCGCAACGCCAGTTGGAGTCGCTGAAGGCGCAGCGCGAGAGCGCCGAGGCCAACCTCACGCAAGCCCAGGCACAGAGCAACCAGGCGCAGCTCAATCTGTCCTACACCACCGTGACCGCGGCGCAGTCCGGCCGCGTCGTCAATCTCAGCGCCGCCGACGGCCAGTTCGCGGCACAAGGCACGGCGCTTTCGATGTTCGTGCCAGACGACGTGTGGGTCACCGCCAATTTCAAGGAAACCCAGCTCGACCAGATGCGCCCCGGCGAGCCCGTGACCTTGGAAATCGATGCCTATCCCGAGCGCGAGATCCGTGGCCACGTCGCCAGCGTGCAATCCGGCTCGGGCCCGGCCTTCTCGTTGCTGCCGCCGCAGAATGCGACCGGCAACTATGTCAAGATCGTGCAGCGCGTGCCCGTGAAGATCGAGATGGACGATCCGCCGACCGACGTCGCACTCGGGCCGGGCATGTCGGTGGTGCCGACCGTGCGCGTCGATCCCAAGCCGTCGCTCTATGAGCGGCTTAAGGCTGCGCTGTGAGAAGGCTGATGCCATGAGCGAGGCCGCTGCTCTCTCCGCGCCGCGCGCCGGCAGTCCCTGGATCATCGCCGTGCTGGTTGCGCTCGCGACCTTCATGGAGGTGCTGGACACCACCATCGCCAACGTCGCGCTGCCCTATATCGCCGGCGGCATGGGTGTCAGCCAGGACGAATCCTCCTGGGTGGTGACGACCTATCTCGTCTCCAACGCGATCATCCTGACGGCGTCGAGCTATCTCGCCAAGCGTTTCGGCCGCAAGACCTTCTTCCTGCTCTGCCTCGGCCTGTTCACCGTGAGCTCGGTGCTGTGCGGCTTCGCCTGGAATCTGCAGGTGCTGCTGCTGTTCCGGATCATGCAGGGCCTCGGCGGCGGCGGCATGGTGCCGGTGGCGCAATCGATCCTGGCCGACTCCTTTCCCCCGGAAAAGCGCGGCCAGGCCTTCGCGCTGTTCGGCGTCGCCGTGGTCGTGGCGCCGGTGGTCGGCCCGACGCTCGGCGGCTATCTCTCCGACAACGCGTCGTGGCACTGGTGCTTCCTGATCAACGGCCCTGTCGGTGTTGCGGCAATGATCCTGATCGGACTGATCCTGAAGGAGCCGGCCTCAGTCACGGCGGAGCGTCGCAAGCAGGCGCATGGCTTCGATGTCGTCGGATTCCTTCTCGTCGCGACCTTCCTCGGCGCGCTCGAACTGATGCTCGATCGCGGCCTGGAGGACGACTGGTTCGACTCGCGCTTCATCATGGTCACCGCCGCGGTCTGCGTCGCGGCCTTCATCGCCATGATCCCGTGGGAGATGAACCGGAAGAATCCGACCGTGGACGTCCGCATGCTGGCGTCGCGCCAGTTCGGCGCCAGCTTCCTGGTGATGCTGGCGACCGGCGCGATCCTGCTCGGCACCACGCAGATGCTGCCGCAGATGGTGCAGCAGGATTTCGGCTACACCGCCACCTGGGCCGGCCTCGTGCTGTCGCCGGGCGGCCTCGTGACGATGGCGATGATGTTCGTCGTCGGACGCCTCTCGGGCAAGGTGCAGCCGAAATACATGATCATGACGGGCGCGGCCGTCGTGGCGTTCGCGATGTACGACCTCACCCGGGTCTATGCCGATGTCGACTTCTGGTTCTTCGCCGAATCCCGCATGCTGATCGGAGTGGGCCTGCCGCTGATCTTCCTGTCGATCACCACGGCGTCTTACAACGGCATTCCGCCTGAGAAGACCGATCAGGCCTCGGCGCTGATCAACGCCGCGCGCAACACCGGTGGCTCGATCGGCGTGTCGCTGGCGGCCAACATCCTGGCGCACCGCGCGCAGTTCCACCAGAGCCGGCTGGTCGAGAACACGATCCCCTCCAACCCCGCCTATCAGGACACGCTGCATCAGGTGACCAACTACTTCGCCGCCCACGGCAGCTCGCTCGTGCAGGCTCAGCAGCAGGCGCTCAGCTGGATCGGCCAGACCGTCCAGATGCAGTCGTCGCTGCTCGCCTATGTCGACGTCTATTGGGCCTTGATGCTGATTTCGCTGTCAGCCATTCCGCTGGCGCTGACGCTCCGCAAGGTCAGGCTCGGCGGCGGCCCGGCGATGGCGCATTGAGTAAGCACTGTTGTTCGGCTGTCATTCCGGGGCGATGCGCAAGCATCGAACCCGGAATCTCGAGATTCCGGGTTCAGCCCTGGCGGGCTGCCCCGGAATGACGGTCAAGAACATCAGGGGCGCTCACACCTCGTCGGCGATGCCGTTCCGCAACAGTCCGATCTTGTCGATCTCGACCTCGACGATGTCGCCGGGCTTCATCCACAATGGCGGCGTGCGGCGGGAGCCGACGCCGCCCGGCGTCCCCGTGGCGATGACGTCGCCCGGCTCGAGCCGGGTGAACGACGAGCAGTATTCGATCTGGCGCGGGATATCGAAGATCATCTGGCTGATCGTGGCGTCCTGAACGACCTCGCCGTTGAGCCGGGTCTGCAGCCTGAGCGGGCCGAGATCATCGATCTCGTCGGATGTGACCAGCCACGGACCGAACGCGCCGGTGGCCGGGAAATTCTTCCCCGGCGTGAACTGGTGGGTGTGGCGCTGGAAGTCGCGGACGCTGCCCTCATTGTAGCAGGCATAGCCGGCGATGTGCTGCCAAGCCTCGCTGCGCGGGATGTAGCGGCCGGGCTTGCCGATGACGACGGCGAGCTCGCCCTCGAAATCGAGATCGGTCGAGACGCGCGGGCGGATGATGTCGGTGAGATGCCCGGTCTGGCTGTTGGCGAAGCGGCCGAACACCGTGGGGTTCTCGACCTCGGATCGGCCGGTCTCCTTGCGGTGCGTCTCGTAGTTCAAGCCGATGCAGAGGATCTTGTCCGGGTTCGGGATGACCGGAAGGAAGGTGATGGCGGAGAGCGGATACCGCCTCGCGCCCGAGGCCGCTGCGGCCGCTTCCTTCAGCGCGTCCGCTGCGATCGCCGATTTCAGGTCGGGGAAGCGGTCGCGCAGGATAGCACCGAGATCGGCGATGTCAGTGCCCTCGACCAGTCCCCAGGTTGACGCATTGTCGATGGTGAAGCTTGCAAATCTCATCCGATGTCCTCAGGTCGAAACCGCCGCTACGGCGGAGGGAGAAGCCGGTTCTTGCGCCGATTTCGCGAAGCGCGCGATGGTGCGCTCCGGGAAGATCAGCGCGAAGGCCGAGATGGCGCCAACGATCAGCACGCCGGCGGTGAATGTCATGGCGTGGGCGTAACCGAGCGGCGCGTTGTTTCCGGCCTCGCCGACGATCCAGCCGGTGAGCGCATTCGACACCAGCGCGGATGCCGCGTTGCCGGAGTAGATCACGACGATGAGTCGGCCGCGCTGGATCGCCGGCGCCACGGCGCCGAGCGCGACGGGGCCGAAGATCGTGGTGAGGCTCGGTGCGGCGAAGGCGACCGCGATGCAGGCGAGCTGCAGCGGACCCGTCGTGACGATGCTCAACAGCAGCGCGCAGCCGGCGGCGAGCAGCGCGAGACCGGAGGCGTGGCCGAGGCAGGCACGCAGGCTGAAGCCCTTGCGCTGCAGAACTTGCGTCAGCCAGGAGCCGCCGAGCAGCAGCGGCGACTGGAACAGGTAGATCCCTGAGATGATCCAGCCGACATCGACCTGCTTGTAGCCGAGCCCGAGCTGCAGAAAAGGCGGCAGCCAGGTCGCGGACATGCCGACGATCCAGTACGACGCGGTCGACATGATGATGACGCCGATCACGGTCGGATCGGCCCACAGCACGCGCGCCGGCAACGCCTTGTCCTTCGCCGCCGAAGCCTCCGGCGCAAGGGCGGAGTAGGGTCCTTCGCCGCCGACCAAGAACCAGCCGAGCATCCAGGCCAGCCCGAGCAGGCCGCAGAACAGGAAGCCGGTGCGCCAGCCATAGCTCACGATGACATAGGTCAGGATCGGACCGCCGGCCAAGAGGCCGACGCTGATGCCCTGCAGCACCACGGCGCTCGGCACGCTGCGCCGGTCGGCGGGAAACCAGTTGTAGCAGGCGTGCAGCGCGGTCGGCAGTCCCGGCCCTTCGCCGGCGCCGAGGATGATGCGGCAGATCACCAGCACGGCGATCGAGCCGGAGAAGAAGATCGGGATCTGCGTCGCCGACCAGACGCCGGCCATGATCAGGAGCAGCCATTTCACCGGGAAGCGGCCGACCACGAACATGCCGACCGCCATGCCCGACAGCGAGAACAGCAGGAAGAAGCTGCTGCCGATCAGGCCGAAATCCTTCGGGCTCAAGCCCAGCTCCTTCATCATCGGCACGGCCGAGAGGCCGAACACCAGCTTGTCGAAGAAGTTCAGCGTCTGGAACAGGAACAGCATGACGAGGACGGCGATCGCGCGTCCTCCCACACTGGGTCTGGCGGTGTCCGATGTTGTCGTCATGGCGTTTCCCCGTTTGATAGTCTCTTGTTTTGATTAGTGCAGTCGTTCGTTCAATTCGCTCAGCAGCGCGGCGAGCTCCGGCGCGTCCGTCGCGACGCCGTAGACATAATGGTCGGGTCGCACCAGCGCGGCGCTGCAGCCGTGGCGTTCGAACCAGCGTGCGACGACCGCGCTCTCCTCGTGCAAGCCGTGACCGCCGATGGCGATCACACTGATCCCGGCGTCACGGGTCGCAGCGTCGATCGAGCTCGAGTTCATCGCGCCCCGCCCGTCGAGGACGAGCCGCCATCCGGTGCCGGCGACGGTATCGAGCAGGGCACGCCCGCCATCACCGACGATCCAGGGCTGCGGAAACAGCGTGCCATTGGCCGCGTTTGCCTTGGTCGCGAGCAATCCCTGCGTCAGCGGCGGCACGATCTCCTGCCGGGTGATGGTGCGCGGCACGCCGCCGCCTTCGGCAAGGATACGCGCATCGCGTGCCGCTGCGGCCTCCGGATCCTGCTCGCAGATGACGCGGCCGATCGCCTTGATGCGCGTGGTCAGCTCGCGCACATGCGTGCTGCGCTCGATCTCGTAGCTGTCGAGCAGGGCCGCGGTCGATTGTCCGCGCAACACGCGCGCGAGCTTCCAGCACAGATTGGCTGCATCGCGCAGGCCCTGGCACATGCCCTGGCCGATGAAGGGCGGCTGCTGATGCGCGGCGTCGCCGGCGAGCAGGACACGGCCCTGGCGCCAGCGGCGCGCGACCAGCGCATGGAAGCGGTAGCTCGCCGCGCGCCACAGCTCGCCATCGTCCGGAGAGAGCCAGGGCGAGAGCAATTGCCAGACCTGATCCGGCTGCTCCATCGCATGTCGGTCCTCGCCCGGCCGCAGCATGATCTCGAAGCGGCGATGGTTACCGGGACCAATGATGTAGGTGGTCGGCCGCGCCGGATTGCAGAACTGAGCGGCTGTCTTCGGCAGCTTGCCGACGCCGCTGTCGTTGACGAGGAGGTCGACCACGAGCCACGGCTCGTCGAAATCGAGATCGTCGAAGCTGATGCCGAGCTGCTGGCGCACGCTGCTCGAGGCGCCGTCGCAGGCGATCACGTAGTCGGCGGTGACCTCGCGCGTGGTGCCGTCCTCGCGCTTCAGCACGACCGTCGCCGCAGAACTGTCCTGGCGGATGTCGACCAGCGTCGTGCCGAGCTCGATCGTCACGGATGGGCAGCGGCCGACACGATCGCGCATCACCTGTTCGACCGGCGGCTGCGTGAACACCATGCTCGGCGTGTAGCCGAGAGGATAGGGCTCGCCAACCATGTCGATGCGGCGGATCAACTGCCCTTGCGCGCCGAAATGCTCGGACGCCGGGAACGGCGCGACGTAGCGGCTGACTTGTTCGGCGATACCGAGATTGTCGAACAGCCGCATGATCTCGTGATCGAGCGCGATCGCGCGCGGCTTGTCGTAGATCTCGACAGCGCGGTCGATCGCGAGCGTTTTGATGCCCTGCATATCGAGCAGGCTCGCGGCGATGGCGCCGGTCGGACCGAAGCCGACGATCACGACCTCGAAATGCTTGTGATCTGACGTGGCGGACATGGATCTGGAAACTCTGGAGTTGGAAAGCGAGTCAGGCGGCGTAGCCGACCGCGAGCTGCGCGGCCTTGACGTGCTCGGCCTTGGGCGGCGCGATGCCCCATTGATCGGTGCGGCCGGGCGGCCAGACCCAATGCTCCGGCCCGCGCACGACGTAGTCGTCGTCGACCTGCAGCACCTCGGCGGTGTATTCGATCACGGTGCCGACAGGATCGATGAAGTAGGCGAAGACATTGTCGCCGGGGCCGTGGCGTCCGACACCCCAGGCGATCGGATGACCGGCATCGATCATGCGGCCCGCGCCGCGCATCACGCCCTCCCAGGTCGGCATCAGGAAAGCGACGTGGTTGAGCCCGTTGACCTTCGCCGCAGCGATCACGACGGCATGGTGGTCCGAATTGCAGCGAACGAAGGCCATCGCCGCGGAGCGGTCGGTCAGGCGGAAGCCGAGCGCCTTCTCGTAGAAGGCCGCCGAACGATCGACATCGGTGCTGTTGAGATTGACGTGGGCGAGCCGCTCCGGGAGCTCGGGCCGCGGCGGCCTGGCGTCGTGCCTGATGTCGCCATGCACGAAGCGCAGCACGCCACCTTCGGGGCCGCGCAGGCTCATGATCACGCCGCCGTCGGGGCCGGGGTTCGGCGCTGGCGCTGCGATCAGCGTCGCGCCTTCATGGATGGCGTTGCGGCCGACGGCATCGAAATCACTGGAATCGGCGAGGCGGAATGTCACCGCCTGCAGTTCGGTGCGCTCGCTCTGGTGCAGCGCCACGACATGATGGTCGCTGCCGGTCGCACGGAGGTAGACGATGCCGTGGGCCTCTGCGACGCGCTCCAGCCCCCAGGTCTGTCGATAGAACGCTTCCGAACGCGCGAGATCTGGCGTGCCCAGATCGACGCTGCGCAGAGCCGCGACCGGAAACCGGGTCATGAGCGTGTCCTCCTGCGCGATGCCCGGGTGAGGACGCGCGACGTTTCTGTCCCTGGCCGGCGAAGCCGGCTCGTCCCTTTTATTACAGAAAAAATAGAAATCAATCAGAATTTATAAATTTTATGTTCTGTGGCCCGGCTCTATATATGTCGTCTGATTCAGAGGAGATCGGACGTGGATGCGGTTTTGGAGGCCGAGGGGCAGGGCCCGTCGACCCAGGCGAGTCATGTGTATGACCGGCTGCGCGAGGACCTGCTGTCCGGCCGGCTGGCGCCGTCGCGCAAGCTGCAGATGCGGTTCTTGACCGAGACCTATCAGACCGGGCAGACGCCGCTGCGCGAGGCGCTCAACCGCCTGACTGCCGACGGGCTGGTTGAGGTGCGCGAGCAGCGCGGCTTCTACGTCAAGGACATCAGCCGCGCCGAGCTCGCCGAGCTGACCAAGACGCGCTGCTGGGTCGAGGCGCTGGCGCTGCGCGAGTCGATGGCGGCGGCGACGCCTGATTGGGAGGAGCAACTGGTGCTGGCGCAGCATCGGCTCAGCCGCGCGCCGCGCTCGCTCAGCGCGACGACGTTCGAGGACAATCCGGAGTGGGAGAGGCTGCACCGGATCTATCATCGGGTCCTGATCTCGAACTGCGGTTCGCAATCGCTGATCGCGTTCTGCGGCCAGCTTGCCGACCAGCTCTATCGCTACCGCCGGCTGTCGATCCGCAAGGCGTTTCCGTCACGCCCCGTCGGCGACGAGCACGCCGACATCGTGAACGCCGTGCTCGACGCCGACACCGAACGCGCGGTTGCGCTGCTCACGGCGCACTATCAGCGCACCGCGGACGTCATCCTGCAGGACGAGACGATCTTTCCGGAGCTGCGGAAGGACAAAAAGATTTAGGATCACGTCGTCGCGGCGAGGAAGAAGTCGACGCGCTTCTCGACATGCGCCTGGGCTTCCTTCTTCAGGGCGCGCATGTCCTCGCCGAGCAGGCTGCGGATCAGCACGGCGAACACGACGAGATCGAGGAAGATCCGTGCGCTGTCCTCGATGCGGTCGGCCGAGAAGGCGCCCTTGCCGGCGAGACCTTCGGCGCGCGCGAGCTCGCCGATCGCATGGCTCACATTGCAGGTGGCGCGCTTGCGCGCCGTGTCCTGGATCTCGAGCGTCAGCTCGGGAAAGCGCGGACTTTCCGCAATCGCAGTGCGCATCAGGCCGATCGTGTCCTCGACGAAGGCGCGCTCGATCAAGGTGAGCCCGAGGCTGATCAGCCGGGCGCGGAAGGTGCGGCCCTGCGGCACCAGGTTCTCATACTGCGTGTTGCGCGCGGCCTGGCGGCCGATGACGGCCGCGAACAGCGCGGCCTTGCTGGGAAATCGCGCGTAGATGGTCGGCTTGCCGGCGCGCGCGGTCTGCGCGATCTCGTCGACGCTCGCGCCTTCGAAGCCGTTTGCGAGGAACACCGTCTTTGCCGCGTCGAGAATGCGCTCCTCGACCTCGCCGGCACGTTCGAGCGGAGGCCGCCCCACCTTGCCGCGCGCCGTCCTGGAAGCAACCATTCGATCCGCCATGGCTTTCTTTCGAGGCCTTTGTGTTCCCGTCCTGTTTGGCACAGGGGTCGGGATTGTTCAATCAACGCGGCCAGGGCCGCTGCCCATGCCTGGGTGTTAACGCGTTCCACGGAATATCGGCTTGCCCGTGGGGTCTCGAACACCGAGACTGCACAAAACGAGTTAGGAGGAAAACCATGGGACGGACATTCGTTCATTTGGCGTTGCTCGCCGTCGCCTGGGTCGGGGCCGCGCCGATTGCTCGCGCCGAAACCGTCATCTTAAAGTCCGATCTCAAGGCCGCCAACGAGGTGCCGCCGAACGCGTCCGCCGCGTCGGGCGCGGCCGAAGCGAGCTTCGACACCGCAACCAAGACGCTGAGCTGGAAGGTCACCTTCTCCGGCCTCAGCGGGCCGCCGATCGGCGCGCATTTCCACGGTCCCAGCGAGCCCGGCAAGAACGCCGGCATCGTGCTGCCGTTCAAGAGCCCGGAGCCGCCGATCACGGGCTCCGCCGTGATCACCGATGCGCAGGCGGCCGATCTGCTGGCCGGCAAATGGTACGCCAACGTCCACACCCAGGCGAACCCGGGCGGCGAGATCCGCGGACAGATGACCAGGCAGTGAGGCGTGTGCCCGACGCGCGCGGGCTCGCCGTCACGCGGCCAGTTCCGGCTCGCCGGCCTGGCCGGGAACGGCCGAGGCCCGGCGCACGTCGAGGAACTGCTTGAAACGGCCGAGCGACATCGGCTGTGCGACCAGATAGCCCTGGCCTTCCTCGACGCCGCAGGCGACCAGCGCATCGACCTGCTCCTGATGCTCGATGCCCTCGGCGACCACGGACATGTCGAGCTCGCGCGCCAGCGCCACCAGCATCTGCACCACCACCACGGCGGACTGGTCGCGGGTGATCGCGTCGACGAAGAACTTGTCGATCTTCAGGATGCGCGCGCCGAGCCGCTGGATGTAGGACAGGCCGCTATGGCCGATGCCGACGTCGTCGAGCGCGACGCGGAAGCCGAGCTCGCTGAGCTCCTTCACGACATCAGTCGCCTTGGTGAGATCGGCGAGCTCCTCGCGCTCGGTGACCTCTAGCACGACTTGGCGGGGGGAGACCGACGAGGATGCGACCGTCTTGCGTAGATCGTCGATGAAGCGGTCGCCGAGCAGATGGCGCGGGGTGATGTTGACGGACAGCTTGAACAGCTTGTCCTGCTTCATCTCCGGCTGCAGCTCGCGCAAGGCGGTCTTGAGAAGCTGCCAGGTCAGCTTCTCAATGCGGCCGGTGCTCTCGGCGAGCGGGATGAAGCTCATCGGCGGGATCAGCCGGTCGTCCGGCTTCTCCCAGCGCGCCAGGATCTCGCAGCCGACGATGTCGCCGGTCTTCAGTCGGAAGGTCGGCTGCACATAGGGCTTGAACTCGTTGGCCGCGAGCGCGCGATCGAGCTCGGCGACCGGGTCCACTGGCCGGCTGAGATAGCTCGCCAGCAGCAGGCCGAACATGCCGCCCAGCGTGCCGGCGGCGAGCATCGTCAGGAGATAAGCGAGGTCGCGGCGCGCGCTCAGGCTCTGCGGTCGCACATGGATCGTGGCCTGCAGCGGATAGCGGTCGGACACGGTGGTGAAGGCGACGGTCTGCGCCGGCGTCTTGGCTGATGTCTCGGGTTGATAGCCGGCCACCTGCTCGCCATCGGGCAGGGTCAGGGTGACGTTGCTCTCGGCGCGCAGGCCGACCGGCATCACGTCCAGCAGGTTGCCGTCGATGCGCAGGATCGCCGCCAGCGACCGTTGCGCGTCGATGTCGCGCATCACGCCGAACGCGGCGCCGGTGAACTGCTCGACGCGGAACAGCCGCAGCTCGCCGTCGGCGGACTTGAACATCTCGTCGCGCCGCGCCCAGCCATTGTCGAATTCGAGCGTTTCGGAATAGGCCGCGCACTCGACCGCGCCGCCGCGATCGACGGTGCGGATGTCCTTGATGATGGTGCCTTGATAGACGTGAAGGCGCAGCGCCTGTAGCGCGACGGCGCTGCAATCCATCGGTCCTTTCGCGATCAGACGGTTCAGGATCGATCCGGCCGAGTCGATCGCGGCCTCGGAACGGCGCAGCGCCACCTTGCTGAGCTCGCTGAGCTGCCGCGCGGTCTGGTTGCCGATCAGCGCGGTCACGGCGAAATCGGCGCCGGCGAGGAAGATCCCGACGCAGGCGGCCACCGCCCCGACACGAAGCATGTGTTTGCGCTGCAATGCCATCGTGTGGTGAACACCCCCGTATGACCACGGGTATCCTTCAATCCAACCTTCAACTTTCCGTATATGCGCCCCAGGATGCCCGTCCGCAGCGGCAGGTTGGGCTGTGGGCGCAGCAAGCTGGTTAAGGAAGTGCTACCGGCTCAGGCCGCCTTGTCGGTCGTGCTGCGCGGCACCGCCGCCTCGGCGCGCCCGGCCGGGAGCAGCATCAAGGCGGCGAGCGCCGACAGGCTGAGGCTCGCCGACACGATCAGCACGCCGCGGCCGAGCCCGTCGATCAGCAGGCCGAACAGCAGCGGCGCGAAGGCCTGGCAGATCCGTGACGGCGCCCCGATCAGGCCGAGCCGGTAGGCGTAGTTGACGGGGCCGAAGATCGCGAGCGGCAGGGTGCCGCGAGCGATCGTCAGGATGCCGTTGCCGGAGCCGTGCAGCAGCGCGAAGGCCGCCGCGGCGCCGCCGCCGAACAGACCGATCGTCACGGCGGCGATCGGATGGGTGATGCAGGCGAGCCGCGCCGAGGCGAGCGGATGGAAGCGGCTGAGGAAGCCGGCCTCGAACACCCGCGCGGCGACCTGCGCCGGCCCGATCATCATGCCTGCGAACAGCGCCTGCGCCGGCGTCGCGCCGAACGCCTGCATCAGCCGCGGCAGATGCACCGCCATCGCCGCGGTCACGGTCCAGGCCGCGGCCATCGCAAACGCGATCAGCACCATCGGGCGGTCGAGCGGGATGTTCGGCTTGCCGGTCGGCATCTCGCCGGGCGCCATCTGGGTCGCACGCGGCAGCGACAAATTGAGCGGCAGGCCGATCACGAGGTGCGCGATCGCCCAGGCGAAACAGGTCTCGCGCCAGCCGATCGTCGCGAGCCCCCAGGTGCTCAGCGGCCAGCCGACCGTGGAGGCAAAGCCCGCGATCAGGGTGATGCCGGTGATCGCGCCGCGTGCATCCTTGCCATAGATGCGCCCGAGCGCGCCGAACGCGGCGTCATAGAGGCCGAGCCCCATGCCGACGCCGAGCCACAGCCACGCCAGCGCCATCACCCACAGCGAATGCGACAGGCCGAGCAGCGCCAGCCCGATCGCCAGCACGATGTTGGAGGCGCACAGCACCTGACGGCCGCCGACGCGGTCGATCTGGCGGCCGATGCGCGGACCCAACAGGCCGGAGATGATCAGCGAGGCCGAGAACGCGCCGAAGAACCAGTTGTTGGACAGGCCGAGATCCCTGGCGATCGGGTCGGCGAGGATCGCCGGCAGATAGTAGCTCGATCCCCAGGCCAGCGTCTGGGCGGTGCCGAGAGCGATGACCACGCCCAGCCGTCGTGCCTGCATTCCGTTAAACCTCTGCTTGGCTCTACGTCACGAACAGCCGCAGCCGCTGCGGCCAGCCTCCTTGGCCTTGGCATCATCGGCACAGCAACTGTCTACGCCGGACGGCGCCGGTCCGCCACAGCAGCCGGGCAGGGCTGCAATGCTCTCCAGTCCGCCGCGGGTGCAGACGCCGGTCTCCGGCAGCTTCAGCTCGACACGCTGCGCGGCGGCCTTGTCGCCGGCGATGTCGGCGGTGATCGAACGGACCTGCTCATAGCCCGTCATCATCAGGAAATTTGGCGCGCGGCCATAGCTCTTCATGCCCGCGAGATAGAGCCCCGGCTCGTCGGCCTGCGCCAGCTCGCGCGCGCCATGCGGCCGTACCGTGCCGCAGGAATGCTCGTTCGGATCGATCAGGGGCGCCAGCGCCACCGGCGCTTCGATCGCCGGATCGAGCCGCAGGCGCAGCTCTGCCAGCAGCGACAGATCGGGACGGAAGCCGGTGGCGACGATCAGCTCGTCCGCGCCGACGCTGCGGTCACCGGCCGCGATGATCTGCAACTTTCCGTCCTCAACGGTGATCCCCGTGACGCCGAAACCGGTCTCGAGCCGGACGCGGCCCGAACGCACCAGCGCGGCCCGGCATGCCCTGCGCGCACCAGCGCGCGGTAGATCTTCAGGCGCGTGGTGTTGCCGAGGGCTTCCAGGCGGGCAGCGGCGTCATCGAGCTTCATGGTGTGGAGGATGCGGCAGGCGGCCCGCCGGAGTCAAACGATATTTCTAGAATATTGGAAATATCAATGAGCGCGCGCCGCGCGCGGTCGGTTGTCCGGCGCGCTATCTCAGCCGGTAGCCGGCATGGCAGCCGACGCAGGCGGCCATCGTCTCGCCGAGCGCCTTCAGCGCCGGCTTGAGGTCTCCGGTCACGCCCGCGTTCTGCGCTTCGATGGCGAACCGGCTCGCCGCCTTGTGCATCGTCGTTCCGGCCTCCTGCATGCCCTGCGGCATGAACCCGGCGACCTCAGCGGCACCGTGCAGCCGCAGCGAGCTCATCCCCAGGCGTTGCTCAGCGATCTGGCCGGCCTTGTCCGGCTCGCCCGCCGCCAGCGCGTCGTTGATCTGCTGCAGCGCCAGCAAATGGTCGCGCATGTTGGCGAGGGTGTGCTCGGCGAGATCGGGCGGAAACGCCACCCGCTCGCGCGGGTCTGGCGGAAGCGCCCCGTGGCTGCCGTGGTCGTGATGGCCGTGGTGCTGCGCCGTGGCGATGCCGGCGGACGCAACGAAGGCCAGCACAATGGCGGCAAGACGCAGGCGCATGAGGACCTCCATTTGAGCGAACGCGGTGACGTCTTCCCTAGACCGCGCAGCCGGCGGCACATATGATCCTGATCATATGCCGAGGATCATCCATCTCCCGCCCGAGGGCACGCGCCCGCCGCTCGACTGGCGCGCCCTTGCACGGCTGTCGCCATTGCTTGCCGCTCTGCCGGCGGCCGCGCGGTTGCAGACCCGGCGCGTCCAGGTGCCGCGCCAGGGCACGGTGTTCTGTCGGGGTGATCGACCGCGGGCGATGTTCTTCGTGCTGACGGGCGAGGTGCGATTGCTGCGCCGCTCGCGCGCCGGCGACGACATCATCCTGCAGCGTGCGCGGCGGGGCTTTCTCGCCGAGGCCAGCCTCGATCAGGCGTCGTATCATTGCGACGCCGTCGCGGCGCAGGATTCAGCGCTGCTCGCGATCGACCGCAAGGCCTTCGCCGAAGCGTTGCGTCGTCCCGAGATCGGGGACCGATGGTGCGATCATCTCGCCCGCGAGTTGCGCACGGTCCGGGCGCAGTCGGAGCGGCTCAGCCTGAAGACCGCGCGCGAGCGGATCGTGCATTTCATCGAGACCGAAGGGGAGGGCGGCGAGGTCGAGCTCGGCCGGTCGAAGAAGGACTGGGCCGCCGAGCTCGGCGTCACCCATGAGGCGCTCTATCGCGCGCTGGCGCGCATGGAACGGGACGGCGAGCTCATCGTCGACGGCACCCGCCTGCGCTTGCGATGAGCCTTCGGGCGCGTCGTCTCCGTTCGTCGACAACGACCATTCGAGCTCGTCGGCCTTGACGCCGACTCTATATATCGATAATTCTGGATATATGGAAAACGAACAGGCCGTTCTGGCCTTGGCGGCGCTGGCGCAACCGACGCGCCTGCAGGCCTTTCGCACCCTGGTGCAGCACGAGCCCGACGGTCTGCCGGCCGGCGAGCTCGCACGTCTGCTGGAGGTGCCGCAGAACACGCTGTCGGCGCATCTGTCCGTGTTGGCGCGCGCCGGCCTCGTCAGCTCGATCAGGCACAGCCGATCGATCGTCTACCGCATCGACCTCGCGCAATTTCTGAAGGTCGCGCTGTTTCTGCTGCAGGACTGCTGCGGCGGCCGACCGGAGGTCTGCGCGCCCGTCGTCGCAAGCCTTACCCCCTGCTGTCCGCCCAAGCGCAAGGAGAAGAATCGTGTCTGATCGCGTCTACAATGTGCTGTTCCTCTGCACCGGAAATTCGGCGCGCTCGGTGCTGGCGGAATCGATCCTGCGCAAGGACGGCGCCGGCCGCTTCCGCGCCTTCTCGGCCGGCAGCACGCCGAAAGGCGCGGTGCATCCGTTGGCGCTCAAGACCCTCGCGCGCATGGACTATCCGACCGACGATCTGCGCTCGAAGAGCTGGAGCGAGTTCGCCGTCGCCGGCGCGCCGGCGATGGATTTCGTCTTCACCGTCTGCGACAACGCCGCCGGCGAGGCGTGTCCGATCTGGCCGGGGCAACCGATGACCGCGCATTGGGGCATCGAGGATCCGGCGGCGGCCGAAGGCACGGAGCTGGAGAAGCTCGCGGCGTTCACGACCGCCTTCCGCTATCTGAAGAACAGGATCGACGCCTTCATCAATCTGCCGCTCGGTCGCATCGATTCGATGTCGCTCGGCACGCGGCTGCGCGAGATCGGGACGGGCGAGGGGGCAACGTCGTTCCGCTCCGACGTGGCCTGATCTAATGACGATCTTCGAGCGCTATCTGACGGTCTGGGTCCTGCTCTGCATCGTCGCAGGCATCGGTCTCGGCCATCTCATGCCGGGGCTGTTCGCGGCTGTCGCGTCGGCGGAGGTGGCGCGGGTCAATCTGCCGGTCGCGGCCCTGATCTGGCTGATGATCATTCCGATGCTGCTGAAGATCGATTTTGCCGCGCTCGGCAATGTGAAGGAGCATTGGCGCGGCATCGGCGTCACCCTGGTCGTGAACTGGGCCATCAAGCCGTTCTCGATGGCCCTGCTCGGCAGCATTTTCATCGGCCACGTGTTCGCCCCGATGCTTCCCGCAGGCCAGTTGTCGTCCTACGTGGCCGGTCTGATCCTGCTGGCGGCGGCGCCGTGCACGGCGATGGTGTTCGTCTGGTCGAATCTGTGCGACGGCGAGCCGCACTACACGCTGAGTCAGGTCGCGCTCAACGACGTCATCATGGTGTTCCTGTTCGCGCCGCTGGTGGGCCTGCTGCTCGGCGTCGCCTCGATCTCGGTGCCATGGACCACCCTGCTGCTGTCGGTGCTGCTCTACATCGTTGTGCCCGTCATCATCTCGCAACTCTGGCGTCGCTCTTTGTTGCGGACGAAGGGCGGGGCATTGGAGCGCACCTTGCGGGTGCTGCAACCGGTCTCCCTCGCGGCGCTGCTCGGTACGCTCGTGCTGTTGTTCGGCTTCCAGGGCGAGCAGATCCTGAAGCAGCCGGTCGTCATCGCGATCCTGGCCGTGCCGATCCTGATCCAGGTCTATCTGAACGCGGGGATCGCCTATTGGCTCAGCCGCCGGCTCGGCGTGGCCTGGTGCGTCGCGGCTCCGGCCGCCTTGATCGGCGCCAGCAATTTCTTCGAGCTGGCGGTTGCCGCCGCGATCAGCCTGTTCGGGCTCGACTCGGGGGCCGCGCTCGCGACGGTCGTCGGGGTTCTCGTCGAAGTCCCCGTGATGCTCTCGGTCGTGCGCATCGTCAGGGCGACGCGTCGCTGGTACGAAGCGGGACTGCCGGCCTAGCTCCGGTCGGTGCTTCGCCAGGGGCCGGTTCGCCTCACCGCCGCGGCTCGTCCTGATCGTCGTCGTCGCCTTCGCGCTCGCGGCGGGCCGGTTCGTAGCTCAGCGGCTGACTTTCGGCCCGCGCATGCAGCGCCGCAAGATGCGGGTAGGCCCCAAGACCAGCTCCAAGACCGGCTCCAAGACCAGCTTCAAGACCGCCGTCCACGGCACGGGCCACCGGCACCAGCGTGGGCGCCGTCTCCCGGCTGGCTTGTGACATGGCCAAGATGCCGCCCAGCCCCGCCAGCACGGCTGCCAATGTCATCGTCTTACGCATGCTCGTCTCCGAACTCACCGCCCCCGGCTCGCTCCGTCCTGACGTGATCATGTTGCAACGAGACTGACGGCACCCTGTCGGGTCGTGTCAGCGGGGAGTCAGCTTGCCTCGGGCAGGATGCCGATCCTGTGCGAGTTTCCACCCCCGCATCTGTCTGATGCGCAATTCCGACATCGGAAGTTCAAACTATCATCCGCACCACCTCGGTAGCATTTGCGAATGCTCCGCAATTCGTGCCCCGCAATTCGAACCAGTGGCGAGAGCGCAACGAATGACGACGATCTCTGAAGATGACGGCGTCAGGCCCCGGAAGGATCATGCATTTGCCTCAAATTGGACGGTTCATGCGCATCACGGCATCTGCGATGCTGATCTCGACGGCTGCGTCCGCGGCGACGGTGGCGCGCGAGGATGATCGTGAGCGCCGTGATGCCATGCGTCATGCCGTGGAGGCGGGCGACGTCTTGCCGCTGTCGCAGATCCTGCCGAGATTGCGTGGCCGGGTCGCCGGCGACGTGATGGGGATCGATGTCGAGCGCCTGCGTGGCCGCTGGCGCTATGAGTTTCGGGTGATCGGCCGCGATGGCCGCGTGCGTGAGGTCTATGTCGATGCGCGCAGCGGCGAGATCGAACGGATCGAGGAAAAGTAGATGCGTGTGCTGCTGGTCGAGGATGATCCGCGGCTGGCGTCCGACCTGGTGCGGACGCTTCAGGCGGCGGGCTATCTGGTCGAAACGTCCGACAACGGCGAGCAGGCCTGGTTTCTCGGCGACACCGAGGACTATGGCGCCGTGATCCTCGATCTCGGCCTCCCCGGCATGGACGGCCTGTCGGTGCTGAAGCGCTGGCGCGGCGCGGGGCGACACATGCCGGTGCTGATCCTGACGGCGCGCGCGAGCTGGGCGGAGCGGGTCGACGGCATCGATGCCGGCGCCGACGACTATCTGCCGAAGCCGTTTCGCAACGAGGAGCTGCTGGCGCGATTGCGCGCGATCGTGCGGCGGTCCGCCGGCCGTGCGGCGCCGGTGCTCTCGTCCGGCGACCTGACGCTCGACGAGCGCCAGATGAAGGTCAGCCTGTCCGGCGTGCCGGTGACGCTGTCGCAGCTCGAATACCGGCTGATCGCCTATCTGCTGCGGCAGAGCGGGCGCGTCGTGCCGCAGCATGAGCTGGAGGAGAACGTCTACGGCCTCGGCCACGAGCACGATTCCAACGCGCTCGAGGTGCTGATCCGGCGCGTCCGCAAGAAGCTCGGCGCCGACATCATCGAGACCCGCCGCGGCTTTGGCTACATGATCCCGGAGACGGCGGAATGAGGCTCGGCTCGCTGCGGCTGCGGCTGGTGGCGGCGGGCACCATCGCGCTGCTGGTCGCGCTCGGCGTCGCCGGCTTCGGCATGGTCGTGCTGTTCAAGCGCCACGTCGCGCGGACGCTCGCCTCCGATCTCGACATTCACCTGCGCCAATTGCTGAACGGCCTCGAGGTCGATGCGGAAGGGCGCATCGTGGTCGCGCGGCCGCCGGCCGATCCGCGCTTCGTGGTGCCGCTGTCGGGGCTGTACTGGCAGATCTCGGACGATCATGGCCAGTTGCTGCGCTCGCGCTCGCTGTGGGACACCATCCTGCCGCTGCCGATCGACGAGCCCGGACCGAGCGACGTGCATCAGCATGAGCTCGCCGGGCCGGATGGCGAACACGTGCTGGTCGCCGAGCGCGGCATCCTGATGAATCCGGCAAGGCAGATCCGCGTGCGCGCGGCCGTGGCCTACGGCCTCGACGGTGCCACCAGCGCGGTGCTGACCTTCGCCAAGGATCTGTCGATCGCGCTCGCCGTGCTGGCCGTCATCCTCGCCGTCGGCACGTCGGTTCAGGTCACTCTCGGCCTGCGTCCGCTCGGCGTGCTGCGCCGTGGCGTCGCCGAGATCCGCAGCGGTCGGCGCCAGCATCTTCCCGTGGACGTGCCGACCGAGGTGGCGCCGCTGGTCGAGGAGGTCAACGCGCTGCTCGATGCGCAGCAGCGCGAGATCATGCGCTCGCGCAGCCGTGCGGCCGATCTCGCCCACGGCTTCAAGACGCCGCTCGCCGCCCTCACGGCCGACGCCGCGCGCTTGAGGGAGCTCGGCCAGCTCGAGCTGGCGCGCAACATCGAGGATGTCGCCGAGGCGATGAGCCGGCAGGTTGATCGCGAGCTGGCGCTGGCGCGGCTGCGCGGCAAGGCCCGCGGCGGGCCGGAGGCCGCGACCGAGCTCGCGCCTTTGGTGAATGCGCTGCTCGGGACGCTCGGCCGCACGCCGGCGGCCGCCCATGTCAGCTTCGATGGCGAAGTGCCCCCGGGCCTGAGCGTCGCCATGGATCGGACGGATCTCGCCGAGGTGCTCGGCAATCTGCTGGAGAACGCCGCGCGTCATGCGGCGAGCACGGTTCGCATCGTCGCGAGTGCCACCCCTCTGATCGTCATCGTCGAGGATGACGGTCCGGGCATTCCGGACGCGAAGATCGGCCGCGTGCTCGAGCGCGGCGGCCGCCTCGACGAGCAGGGGCCGGGCAGCGGGCTGGGGCTCGCGATCGTGCAGGACGTGCTCGAAGCCTATGGCTGGCGGCTGCAGATCGGCCGTTCCGAGCTGGGCGGCGCCAGGATCACGATCGCGCCGGCCATCGTCTCGGCGCTCCGCTGGCCGCAGCCCGCGATGTCCCAGGCGACCCCGGCGCCGTCCATTCTGACAGTAGGCTGACATCCCGCGTCAGCGGCGCGACGCCCCCGGTCAGCTATTACCTCAGGTCATGACGCCCCGCGCGGCTTGCCACCGCGGGGGTGCCCAATGGTCGAAGGAAGCTGATCATGCGTATTCGAAATTCCGCCAAGGCGTATGGGTCCGTCGCGATCGGGCTGCACTGGATCGTCGCCGTGCTGGTGCCGGCGGCCTGGATCTCGGGTCATCTCGGCGACATCCTGCCACGCGGCTCTCATGACACGGGCCTGTTCATGCACGTCTCGCTCGGGCTGGCGATGCTGGGCTTTGCGCTCGCGCGCCTGGCCTGGCGCCTGGCCGATCCGCCGCCGGCGCCTGAAGCGACCAAATTCGGCGCGTGGACCGTTCACATCGGCGAGATCACGCATCTGCTGATCTACGGCATCATGTTCGCCATTCCGGTCCTCGGCATCGTCACCCAGTTTGCCCGCGGCTACGGCTTGCCGGTGTTCGGCCTGTTCGAGATCGCCTCACCCTGGGTCGGCGACCGCGGCTTCGCCCACGACATGAAGGAGATGCACGAGGCGCTGGCCAATGGCCTGATGATCCTGATCGGCCTGCACGCCGGTGCGGCGCTGCTGCATCATTACTGGCTGCACGATCGCACCCTGCGGCGGATGGTGCCGGGACTGCGGTGATCGGTCCTGTCATCCGGGCCTGCTAAGAGGCCTCCGTCGATCACGCCATCGGAGGCCGTCATGCCGGCAACGCCGCACATCGAAAAGCACTTCACCGCGTCGGAAGTCGTCCGCGACGTCGTGATCGGCATGGCCGACGGGCTCACCGTGCCGTTCGCGCTCGCCGCCGGTCTCTCGGCTGCGGTCGCCAAGACCGACGTGATCGTCACCGCCGGCCTTGCCGAGGTCGTCGCCGGCGCGATCGCGATGGGGCTCGGCGGTTACCTCGCCGCCCGCTCCGACGCCGAGCACTATGCCGCCGAGGAGAAGCGGGAGCACGACGAGATCGAGCACCTTCGCGGCCGCGAGGTCGAGGAGGTCGCGGCGATCTTCCGCGGCTATGGTCTCGAAGGCCAGGCCTTGGCGACCGTGGTCGACGCCATCGCGTCCGATCGCAAGCGCTGGGTCGACTTCATGATGCGCTTCGAGCTCGGTCTCGAACGCCCGGATCCGAAGCGCGCGCCGGTCAGCGCCGTGACCATCGGCGGCTCCTACGTGATCGGCGGCCTGATCCCGCTGATCCCCTACATGCTGGCGCCTGACATCTCGTCCGCACTCCGGATCTCCGTGGTCGCAACCGGCATCGCGCTCTTGATCTTCGGCGCCATCAAGGGCCACTTCACCGGCGTCAACAAGATCAAGTCGGCGCTGCAGACTGCGCTGGTCGGCGGCCTCGCCGCCGGCGCGGCATTCTGGCTGGCGCATCTGTTCGGGTAGGGCGGGACAGGATTGCGGTCGAGGCCATTCGGAAGAAGGTCACCGGGCCGGTCATGATTGACGAGGGACCGTAGGGTGGGCAAAGGCGCGCCGGGGCGAGGCCTTGTCGGGCGAGCTTTCGCGCGCGCCGTGCCCACCGCCCGCACCCAGCGCCGCCGATGGTGGGCACGCGCCGCCTTTGGCGTCGCTTTGCCCAGCCTACGGCAGCGTCGTCTGCGGCAAAGGGCTTTGCCCGAGTTCGAGATCGCCGCGCCGGCAGACCCTTTCGGATTGATCAGCCTCGTGCCATGATGTGTGATGATGCGCGCGCTTCTCTTCATGACTTCGATCACAGTGCTTGCAACCGCTCCGGCCGCAGCTCAACGGTTCGATGGCATTGATCCGGTGTGCCTCCAGACATGGGAGTGGGGCGGTTCCAGCACAATCTCGTGCCAGTACAGGTCGTGGGAGGCGTGTAGAGCGGGGGCTGCGGGCATGTCGGCCATGTGCTTGCCGAACCCCTATGCACAACGCCCGTCTGAGCCAAGCCGCCGTCGGCCTCCCCGGTAGGCGCCGATTGCGATCTGACAAGACCCCAATCGTCAACGGAGCGGGCACGCGCCGCCCGATGCTTGCTCGGGCTGATCGGAACCAGTCCGTATTTCTGAGAAAAATAAATCTGTTGCCATTTTTCGGAAATCGTGCTTGATTGTCGCCATCCCGTGCTCATCGAGAGGGGCGCTTCGCGATCGTCACGGAACGTTGGGCGCGGGATGCGGTGGCTGCAGGGTGCCGCAGCGTGGGGCGACTCGCGCGGACGAACGGCAGCTTGCGGACGCGAAGTCGCGTGGTCCTGGCGCCCCGATGCTGGCGCCAAGTCTTCGGGCGATGACCCCGGGGGCGACGGTGACTAACTGTGGTCTTCCAGGAGGTTGTCCATCCGGTCTGAACCGAGGAAGCTGAGGTTGCGAAGCTTCAGTGTTCCAAGGAGAGACCAGATGGACGTCCACAAGAATGCGCCTATGACACCGAAAGGTCGAGAGGCGATGGTGCGGAGTGTCGTTGAGGGTGGGCTGAGCTATGCTGAAGCTGCTTACCAGTACAATACGACGCCGAAGACCGTAGCCAAATGGGTGAAGCGGTTCCGCGAGGAAGGTGTCGAGGGATTGCTCGATCGCTCCTCCAGACCGCACTCATCGCCAGGCCAAACCACTGCTGCCACATGTACCGCTATCGAGGCTTTGCGCCGTCAGCGCCACACGGGCAAGCAGATTGCGGCTGAGGTTAAGGTGTCGCCGGCCACGGTCAGCCGCGTTCTGCGACGACTGGGGTTGAACCGAATCCGTGATCTGGAGCCGATCGAACCCGTGCGTCGCTATGAGCACGCTGCGCCGGGCGAGATGATCCATATCGATATCAAAAAGCTCGGCCGTTTCGCGCAAAGCGGCCATCGCGTCACCGGCAATCGGAACGGCTATAGTCATTGTCGCGGACTTGGCTGGGAGTACATGCATGTCTGCATCGATGACCACTCCCGTGTCGCCTTTTCACAGCTCAAGCCTGATCAGACCGCCGAGAGTGCTGTTGCGTTTCTCAAGGCCGCTGTCGCTCACTACAAGAGCTTGGGCGTTACCGTCACCCGCGTCATGACCGACAACGGTGGCTGCTATATCGGCTTCGATTTCGATAAGGCCTGCCGCGATATTGGTCTCAAGCATATCCGCACCAAGCCCTACACGCCCAGAACCAATGGCAAGGCTGAGCGCTTTATCCAGACAGCGCTCCGGGAGTGGGCCTATGCACACACCTATCCCACTTCCGATCAGCGCGCCGCGCAACTGCCCATCTGGCTGCACCAGTATAATTGGCACCGGCCTCACGGCGGCATAAACTCCCAGCCGCCCATCAGCAGACTCGGTTTAACCGAGGACAACCTCCTGAGGCTCCACAACTAACAAGCCGGTACACCGAGGAGATCGCGAAGTAAGCGTGAAAACCATCGCGCGGGGAATGCCGGGATGTCTCGGCTGAACCTGTGGTGACTGCCGCCTGCTTTTTTTCTGCAGGCGGGCCATGGGGGCGGCCAGCTCCCGGCATTCCCTGCGCCCACTGCCTGATCGGGGGCAACACCGATGACATCACTCGGGCGCATGGCGCCGCGAGAGCAGTGACGCACGTCTTCACGGCGATGCCCAGGGGAGGGAGCGCGGGAACCAAATTCCGCAGTCAAGGTTAGCTGGCATGCAGGAGGACTCCCGATGCGCCGTCCGAAGATTCAGCCGTCCCGCAACAAGCTCGACATGACCGATCAGGCCCAGGTCCGCGTGGTGACCAAGCGGCTGAAGATGTCGCCTGGGGAATTGTCCGAGATGGTCGAACGCATCGGCAACTCCATCGCAGCCATCACCAAGGAAGTCGCGCAGCAGCGAGCCGCGAAGGCAGCGCCGGAAGGAGCCGTGATCGCGTCGGTGACGGTGACCGAGACCAAGGCGGAAGTGATCGTGCCGGACGAGACGCCAGCGGCAACCTAGCAATCGACGCTGATCATCGAGACCCCCGGCAATCGATCTGGGGAATTGGACGAAGGGGGCAAAGGATGGACCAACGCACCGACCTCGGTGACGCTTTGACGCAGGCGGCGTTCAATCTGCGCAAGACCAGGATCAGCGAAGGCCGTCCGTTTCCGCTCGGCGCGACCTGGGACGGGCTCGGCGTCAACTTTGCGATCTTTTCCGCCCATGCGACCAAGATCGAGCTGTGCCTGTTCGACGACACCGGCGAGACCGAGCTCGAGCGCATCGAGCTGCCCGAATACACCGACGAGGTCTGGCACGGCTACCTGCCGGCCGCGCGGCCCGGCACGGTGTATGGCTATCGCGTGCATGGACCCTACGAGCCGGACGCCGGTCACAGGTTCAATCCGAACAAGCTCGTGATCGACCCCTATGCCAAGCAGCTCGTCGGCAACCTGCGGTGGGGGCCGGAGCTGTTCGGCTATCGGCCCGATCATGCCGACAAGGACCTGTCGTTCGACGACCGCGACAGCGCGCCCTTGATGCTGAAGTGCCGGGTCATCGATCCCGCCTTCACCTGGGGCACCTCACGCAAGCCGGAAATTCCGTGGGAGCGGACGATCTTCTACGAGATGCACGTCAAGGGCTTCACCAAGCTGCATCCGCTGGTGCCCGAGGCCGACCGCGGCACCTTCGCCGGTCTCGCGCATCAGGACATTCCGGCCTATCTGCGCTCCCTGGGCATCACCTCGGCCGAGCTGTTGCCGATCCACGCCTTCATCGACGACAGCTATCTGGTCGAGAAGGGGCTGCGCAACTACTGGGGCTACAATTCGATCGGCTTCTTCGCACCGGAGCCGCGCTATCTGAAGACGCCGTTCGCGACCGAATTCAAGACCATGGTCAACCAGTTCCACGCCAACGGCATCGAGGTGATCCTCGACGTGGTTTACAACCACACCGCCGAAGGCAACGAGCTCGGGCCGACCTTGTCGTTCAAAGGCATCGACAATGCCAGCTACTACCGGCTGATGCCGGACCAGAAACGCTACTACATCAACGACACCGGCACCGGCAATACGGTGAACCTGTCGCACCAGCGCGTGCTGCAGCTCGTCGCGGACTCCTTGCGCTATTGGGCGACCGAGATGCGGGTCGACGGCTTCCGCTTCGATCTCGCCACCATCCTGGCGCGCGAGCCCTATGGCTTCGACGAGGGCGGCAGCTTCCTGGATGCCTGTCGTCAGGACCCTGTGCTGTCGAGCGTCAAGCTGATCGCCGAGCCCTGGGACATCGGTCCGGGCGGCTATCAGGTCGGCCAGTTTCCACCGGGCTGGGCGGAATGGAACGACAAGTTCCGCGACACCGCGCGTGCGTTCTGGAAGGGCGATGGCGGCACGCTCGCCGATTTCGCCAAGCGCATCTCCGGCTCGGGCGATCTGTTCAACAAGCGCGGCCGCCGCCCCTGGGCGAGCGTGAACTTCATCACCGCGCATGACGGCTTCAACCTCAACGACCTCGTCTCCTACAACGACAAGCACAACGAGGCCAATGGCGAGGACAATCGCGACGGCCACAGCAACAACCACTCCTGGAATTGCGGCGTCGAAGGACCGACCGACGACCCCGAGATCACCGCGTTGCGCGAGCGCCAGAAGCGCAATCTGCTGGCCACGATGCTGCTGTCGCATGGCACGCCGATGCTGCTGGCCGGCGACGAGTTCGGCCATACCCAGAACGGCACCAACAACGCCTATGCGCAGGACAATGAGACCACCTGGCTCGACTGGATGGGCATCACGCCGCAGGGGCGGGCGTTACGCGAATTCACGCGCAAGCTGATCGCCATGCGCAAGGCGTTTCCGATCCTCTTTCGCAGCCGCTTCCTGATCGGCTCGCACAATGAGGACCTCGGCGTCAACGACGTGACCTGGCTCGACCCGTCGGGCGAGGAGATGACGACGGAGCAGTGGACTGACGATCACGCGCGTTGCTTCGGCATGCTGCTCGACGGCCGCGCCCAGGAGACCGGCGTCAAGCGGCGTGGCTCGGATGCGACGCTCCTGCTGGTCTACAACGCGCATTTCGACGTCGTGAACTTCACGCTTCCGTCCGTGCCCGAAGGCCATAATTGGCTGGCGCTGCTCGACACCAACCAGCCGGACGCCCAGCCGCAGTCGCTGCCCTTCGGCCACGTCTACGCGGTGACCGGGCGATCGCTGCTGGCCTTCGGCCTGTCCTCGGAGCAGCAGCCGATGCGCGGCCTGCGCCATGGCCTCGGTGCCCTGCTCGACATCGCGGAGGCGCCGCTGGGGTAGGATGTTCGGCGGATTTTGCGGTCAGGCACCGCGGGCGTATTTCGCAAGCCGCGCGTCGAGCACACCGAGCATGGCCTCGCGCGCCGGATCGCGCGAGCCGCGCAGCCAGGCTGCCGCGAGCGGAAGCCGTCCGGCGGTGCTGCCGCGTGTCATCCGCAGCGGCACGAAGCGGACGCCGGAGACCGCGAGCCGCGAGGTCCAGCGCGGCACGATGGCAATGCCGAGTCGCGCGGCGACGAGATGCACGATGGTCTGCTTCTCATCGGCAAACTGCGCCACGTCGGGCGATAGCCCGGCCTGCGCGAACAGCTTCATGGTGAGGTCGTGGCTGTGCGGCCGCGATCGCCGATCCGGGACGATCAGCGGCTGGTCGGCGATGTCGGCCAGCGAGACCGCGGCGCGCGACGCCAGACGGTGCCGCTGCGGCAGCGCAACGACGGCGCTCTCGCTGAGCAGCGCGCGGAATTCGAGCCTGACATCGGTGCGCGCTGGCGGCCTGACGAAGGCGAGGTCGAGCGCGCCGGAGAGAATCTTCGGCAGCAGCCGGATCGTCTTCTCTTCCAGGAGATGCACCGCGATGCCGGGATGCTGCTCGCGAAAATCGTGCAGCAATTGCGGCAGCAGCCCGGCGGCCGCGCTGTCGATGGCGCCGACGCGCAGCCGCTGCGCCTTCGTGCCGCGCGCGCGGCGGCGGAAGCCGGTTTCGACCGCCTCGACGCGGGCCAGGATCGCCCGGGCGTCGCGCAGCAAGGTCGTGCCGTGCTCGGTCAGCGACACCGCGCGCGTGGTGCGAGCGAACAGCGGCGTCGCGAGATCCTCCTCCAGCAGCTTGATCTGGCGTCCGAGCGCCGAGGGCAGCATCTGCAGCCGCTGCGCCGCCTTGCCGAAATGCAGCTCCTCGGCGGCGGCCACGAAGCAGCGGAGCTGGTGCAATTCCATGGCGGGGTCCTGATGAGGCGATGGGCCGGATTATATCATTTTTTTGTATAATGATGCGAGTATTGAAGCCGGCCTGGTTCGCCGCCTACGCTTGTCAGATCAACGACAAGACGGGACAGGGAGGTGACGATGGCCGGAGAGCTGGAAATGCGCGTGCTGCGCAGGATCACGTTGCGCATCGTGCCCTTCATCATGCTGCTCTACTTCGTAGCCTTCATCGACCGCGTCAACGTCGGCTTCGCAGCGCTGACCATGAACAAGGACATCGGGCTGTCAGCCTCGGCCTATGGCTTCGGCGCCGGCATCTTCTTCTGGGGCTATTTCCTGTTCGAGGTCCCCTCCAACCTCGCGCTGGACAAGTTCGGCGCCCGCATCTGGATCGCGCGGGTCATGATCACCTGGGGCCTCGTCTCCGGCGCGATGGCGTTCGTGCAGGGACCGACGAGCTTCTATGTGCTGCGCTTCCTGCTTGGTGCTGCGGAAGCAGGCTTCTTCCCCGGCATCATCCTCTATCTCTCCTACTGGTTCCCGGCGCGCCAGCGCGCAGCCGTCACCGCGCTGTTCATGGCCGCCGCGCCGCTCTCCACGGTTCTCGGCTCTCCGGTTTCCGGCGCGCTGCTGGAGATGGACGGCATTCTCGGCTTCAAGGGCTGGCAGTGGCTGTTCCTGATCGAGGCGCTGCCGGCGGTGCTGCTCGGCTTCGTCGTGCTCGCCTACATGACCGATCGTCCGGAGCAGGCCCGCTGGCTCGCCGACGACGAGCGCGACTGGCTGGTGCGCACCATGAATGCAGAGGTGGCGAGCAAGGCCGCCACCGCGAGCCACAGCATCTGGCGCGGGCTGGCCGACATCCGCGTGCTGGCGCTCGCGCTGGTCTATTTCGGCACCTCGGCCGGCCTCTACACGCTCGGCGTCTGGGCGCCGCAGATCATCAAGCAGTTCGGCCTGTCGTCCTTCACCGTCGGCTTCCTCAACGCGGTGCCACCGACCGTGGCCGTGGTCGTCATGATCCTGTGGGCGCGCCATTCCGACCGTACCGCCGAGCGCACCTGGCACGTCGTGCTGGCCTGCGTGGCCGCAGCCGTCGGGCTCTGGTTGGCCGGGCTGTCGACCAGTGTCGCCGCCGTCCTCGCTGCGCTCACGCTCGTCAATGTCGGCATCTCCTCCTCGAAGCCTCCGCTGTGGAGCATGCCGACCATGTTCCTGTCCGGCTCGGCCGCCGCGGCGGGCATTGCAACCATCAACTCGATCGGCAATCTCGGCGGATTCGTCGGTCCCGCGATGATCGGCTGGATCAAGGACCAGACCGGCAGCTTCAATGGCGGGCTCTATTTTGTCGCCGGCCTGCTGGTGGTATCGGCGGTGCTGACGCTGTTGCTGTCACGTTCACAACGTGCAAAGGCCGCTGCGGCCACGCAATCCTGACCCATCACACGGAGCCCTTTCATGCGCACCCATTCCATCGCCGCGATTCCCGCCGACGGCATCGGCCCCGAGGTCATCTCCGAAGGTGTCCGTGTGCTCGAGGCGCTGGCCAAGCGCTCGGGCGACATCAGCTTCAACGTCAAGACCTTCGACTGGGGCTCGGACTACTACAAGAAGCACGGCGTGATGATGCCGGCCGACGGCCTCGCCGAGCTGAAGAAGTTCGACGCGATCTATTTCGGCGCGGTCGGCGCTCCCGACGTGCCCGACCACATCACGCTGTGGGGGCTGCGGCTGCCGATCTGCCAGGGATTTGATCAGTACGCCAATGTGCGGCCGACCAAGATCCTGCCTGGCGTGGCCTCGCCCTTGCGCAATGTCGGCGTCGGCGATCTCGATTGGGTGATCGTGCGCGAGAATTCCGAAGGCGAATATGCCGGCATGGGCGGTCGCGCGCACCGCGGCCTGCCGGAGGAGGTCGGCACGGAGGTTGCCGTCTTCACCCGCGTCGGCGTCACCCGCATCATGCGCTACGCGTTCAAGCTGGCGCAGTCGCGGCCGCGCAAGTTCCTCACCGTCGTCACCAAGTCGAATGCGCAACGCCACGGCATGGTGATGTGGGACGAGATCGCCGCCGAAGTGGCGCGCGAATTCCCCGACGTGACCTGGGACAAGATGCTGGTCGACGCGATGACCGTGCGCATGACCCTGCAGCCGAAGAGCCTCGACACCATCGTGGCGACCAATTTGCATGCCGACATCCTGTCCGATCTCGCCGGCGCGCTGGCCGGCAGCCTCGGCGTGGCGCCGACCGGCAACATCGATCCGGAGCGGCGCTTCCCCTCGATGTTCGAGCCGATCCACGGCTCGGCCTTCGACATCACCGGCAAGGGCATCGCCAATCCGGTCGCGACGTTCTGGACCGGCGCGCAAATGCTCGAGCATCTCGGCGAGACGGACGCGGCCGCGCGGCTGATGGCTGCGGTCGAGAAAGTCTGTGCAGCCGGCATCCTGACCCCCGATGTTGGCGGCAAGGCGACGACCAAGCAGGTGACCGACGCCGTCATCGACGCGATCCACGGCTCCAACGTCTGAGGCGTGCTGTTCTCTTGCACAATTTTGGCGTGTTTCGTGTCGCGCTTGCAATGGACGCTGCGGGGCGTATATCAGCGCTTCCGCTGCGTCCGCGCATGCCAATCACATGCGTGTCATAGAGACGCGAGACACGGCTTAAGGAGAAAGGACACATCATGCGTCGTCACCGTCGAGCCAAGATCGTTGCGACTGTCGGTCCCGCGAGCAATTCTCCGGAGATGCTGAAAGCGCTGTTCCTCGCCGGTGTGGACACCTTTCGTCTCAACTTCAGCCACGGCACCCAGGCCGATCACGCCAAGGTCCATGCCGCGATCCGCGCGCTCGAGAAGCAAGTGCAGCGGCCGATCGGCATCTTGATGGATCTGCAGGGTCCTAAGATTCGCGTCGGCACTCTGCGCGACAAGAAGATCCAGGTCGAAGTCGGCGAGACGATTCGATTTGTCCTCAACGGCACCGAGGGCGACAAGACATCGATTCCGTTGCCGCATCCGGAGATCTTTGCGGCGGTCTCGCCCGGTCACGATCTTCTGATCGATGACGGCCGCGTGCGCGTCCGCGTCACCGGCCTCGGCGACGACTGGATCGAGGCCAAGGTGATCGTCAGCGGCGCGATTTCCAATCACAAGGGCGTCAATCTGCCGGGCACCATTCTGGAGCTGTCGCCGCTGACGGCCAAGGACCGCTCCGATCTCGCCTTCGGGCTCGAGCTCGGCGTCGACTGGGTGGCGCTGTCGTTCGTGCAGAAGCCGTCGGACGTGCTTGAGGCGAGGGGCCTCATCAAGGGCCGCGCCGGCATCATGTCCAAGATCGAGAAGCCGGCGGCGCTGGAGCGGATCGACGACATCATCCAGTTGTCGGACGCGATCATGGTCGCCCGCGGCGATCTCGGCGTCGAGATTCCCAACGAGGACGTGCCGGGCAAGCAGAAGGAGCTGGTGCGCGCCTGCCGGCTCGCCGTGAAGCCGGTGATCGTCGCGACGCAGATGCTGGATTCGATGGTGGCGACGCCGACGCCGACGCGCGCCGAGGTCTCGGACGTCGCCACTGCGATCTATGACGGCGCCGACGCGGTGATGCTGTCGGCGGAGTCTGCCAGCGGCCAATACCCGCGCGAGGCGGTGGCGATGATGGACAGCATCATCAAGGCCACCGAAGGCCACAAGATGTATCGCTCGATCGTCGAGGCGACGCAGCCGGGCGAGGAGCAGACGCCGCCGCATGCGGTGGCAACCGCGGCGGCCGATCTCGCCTCGGCGATCCACGCCAGGGCGATCGTGGCCTATACGTCGAGCGGAACCTCGGCCTCGCGCGTTGCGCGCAAGCGGCCGAGCCTGCCGATTCTGGCGATCACGCCGAACGAGGATACCTCGCGGCGCATGTGCCTGCTGTGGGGCGCGCACAGCGTGCTGTCGCAGGACGTGCAGAGCTACGAGGAGATGGTCGAGCGCGCGACCTTCTTCGCTGTGCAGGAGGAGTTCGCTGAAGCCGGCGACCTGCTCGTCGTCGTCGCCGGCATCCCGTTCGCGCGAGCCGGCACCACCAACAATCTGCGCGTCGTCACCGTGCCGAGATAGGAGGCTGATTTTCCCTGTTCGCGCCGCCCGCCTGTCGCCTGATTGTCGCACCCCGCTGGTATCGCGGGGCAGTGACGAAGGACGTCGCGAGTCGTCGAACGAGCGGTGTCCGGTAGCGGTCCGGCAGGATGGGTTCTGCTGGTGCGGCGTTTCGTCATCGCGGTGTCATCAGGGACTGTTAGGTGGGCGCGCATGGGACTTGAGACTGCTGGTGAAGAAAGCCCGGCTCGGCGCTTTCGGACGTTGTTCATCTCGGACGTTCATCTCGGAGCCCGCGGCTCGCAGGCCAATCTCCTCGTCGATTTCCTGCGCCACCATGATGCAGATACGATCTATCTGGTCGGCGACATCATCGACGGCTGGGCGCTCAAATCGAGCTGGCATTGGCCGCAGTCGCATAACGACCTGGTGCAGAAGATGCTGCGCAAGGCGCGCAAGGGCGCCAAGATCGTCTATGTCCCCGGCAATCACGACGAGTTCCTGCGCGGTTATTACGGCACGCATTTCGGCGGCATCGACGTCGTCGAGAACATCGTCCACACCGGCGCTGACGGCAAACGCTATCTGGTGATCCACGGCGACATCTTTGATCTGGTCGTGCAGAACGCGCGCTGGCTCGCCCATCTCGGCGACAAGGCCTATGACTTCGCGATCCAGATGAACCGTCTGGTCAACTTTTTCCGTCGCATGTTCGGCGTTCCCTATTGGTCGCTGTCGCAATGGGCCAAGCAGAAGGTCAAGAACGCGGTGAACTACATCGGCGCGTTCGAGACGGCGCTGGCCTCCGAGGCGCGAAGGCATGGCGCTGACGGCGTGATCTGCGGCCACATTCATTGCGCTGTCATCCGCGATCAGGACGACATTCGCTACATGAATTGCGGCGACTGGGTCGAGAGCTGCACGGCGCTGGTCGAGCACGAGGACGGCCGCTTCGAGATCCTCACCTGGACCGATCCGCTGCGGCAGCGCGCGCCGGTTCCCCAACTGGCCGCCCGCGCCGCCTGACACCGGCTCCCTTGCCTCTCGGCAATCGGGCGCGGTAAAATAGGGGCATGACAGCTCATTCCCCGATCCTGCCCGTGACCGCCGCCGACATCGATGCGGCGGCACGCGTCCTCGCGCCCGTGGCCGTGCGGACTCCGCTGCTGCCGGCTCCCGTGCTGAGCGAGCAGTTCAAAGCGAACGTCTTCGTGAAGCCGGAGGTGCTGCAGCGGACCGGCTCGTTCAAGTTCCGCGGCGCCTACAACAAGCTGGCGTCGATCCCGCAGGCAGCGCGCGGCAACGGCGTCGTCGCATTCTCCTCCGGCAATCATGCGCAGGGCGTCGCCCATGCCGCCACATTGCTGGGCATGGACGCCACGATCGTGATGCCCTCGGATGCGCCGGCGGCCAAGCGCGAGCGCACCAAGGCGTTCGGTGCCGAGGTCGTGCTCTATGATCGCGATCGCGAGGACCGCGAAGCGATCGCGCGCGACATCGCAGCAAAGCGCGGCTCGACGGTGGTGCCGCCCTATGACGATCCCCACGTCATCGCAGGGCAGGGCACCGTCGGTCGTGAAATCGCCGAGGACCTTGCGGCGCTCGGCCTGTCGCCGGATCTGGTGATCGTCCCGGCTTCGGGCGGTGGTCTGCTTGCCGGCGTCTCGACCGCGGTGAAGGCGCATTTTCCGAGCACCCAGATGGTCGTGGCTGAGCCCAAGGGCTTTGACGACCATGCGCGCTCGCTGCGGGCCGGCCACCGCGAGGCCCATGATGCGAAGGGACGCACCATCTGCGACGCGCTGATGGCGGCGATTCCGGGCGAGATCACCTTCGCGATCAACAGCCAACTTCTGTCGGCTGCGGTCGAGGCCTCGGATGAGGAGGTGGGCCGCGCGGTCGGCTTTGCCTTCCGGGAGCTGAAGCTCGTGGTCGAGCCCGGTGGTTCGGTCGGGCTGGCGGCACTGCTGGCCGGCCGGCTGGATGTGGCGGGCAAGACGGTGGTGATCGTTTTGTCCGGCGGCAATGTCGATGCTGAGCTCTACGCCAGGCTGATCGCCTGACGATCAAGCCTCAGTGAAAGCTGAGGCCGCCTTTTGCAGATCCCCCACCGCCGATCCGCAGTCCGGACTGCGCGACGTGCGGCGTGCCCCGCGTCGGGCCGCCCTGCATCCCTCCTTGGCCACGCGCCATCGACGGACGCGACGCGTTGATGTTCGGCTTGAACGGTCCGGAATTGCCGAGGAAGGGACGCCGGACCTCGCGGGTGTCGAATGGCCGTCCAGGACTGCGCTTCAGTGGATCGCGCTGGATCTTCGCGGCGACAGGCGGATTTGCCGGCGGCATGATCCTGTCGCGCAACCTGGTCTGAGCGATAGGCCTGGGATCGACGACCTTGTTGGGACCCGCGTTGTTGATGGCATTGCCTTTCGTGACCACCGTTGGCGGCATCGGTCCGCGCGGCGGCACGGTGGTGACCGGCAGCTTCGGTTGCAGGCCTGGATGGCTCTGGATCTGGGCGCCGGGATTGAACGGCCGCGCGATCGGTGCCAGTTGCGGTGGCATGATGAGACGGCTCGGTTGCAGCACGGGGATGGGCCGAGGCTGTCCCTGCAGCCGCAGCGCGACCGGCGCATATGGGCTGTCGGCATAGGATTCACGGAAGCTCTGATAGGCGGCCGGCGAATTCGCCAGCACGGCCTGGTGCCACGCCGCGGCCTGCACGAGGCCGGCGAGCAGTGCGCGGATGCGGTCGGCGAGCGGATCGCGTGGGTACATCGCGATGAACTCGCGATAATATTGCGGACGGTTCTCCGACAGCACGTAGTCATAGGCCTGCCGCACGGAACGGCTCGGCAGGTCGGCGGCCATCTGCACCACGGGCGCGTTCACCGGCGCGCGCGCTGCGGCAACCAGGGATTCGCCGAAGAAGGTGAAATCACTGGTCAACGACGAGCTTTCCCACGGCGTCTGTCGACCATCAGTGCTCTGGTTCACCTGCAGGCGAATGCGCTTGAACAATTGCTCGATCGGCAGGTTCGGCTGTCGCGCCAGGTTCAGGAACGCCTGCGCGTACGGGCTGTGCTCGCCACGCCCGTCGAGCGCCTCCTCGCCAGGCGAGGTCGAATATCCGAGGATGGAGCCGTTCGGTGCGTCGACGATGGCAAGTCCGCGTCCGGCATCGTTGATGGCAGGGAATGGATTGTTGCGGCAGGCGTCCAGCACGACGATCCGCATGCGGCTCGGGATGGCGTCGAGCGTTGCCATCAGGTCCACCAGACGGATCGTCCCCGTCGTCAGGTCGGAGGGCGCTGAGATACGGGCATCGATCGGGATCAGATAGTTCTCGCCCGCGAGCTGAACCCCGTGGCCGGCGTAGTAGACCATTGCCACGGTGTTCGGGCCGTTTGCTGCCACCCGGCTCGAAAAATCCTGGACGACCTTGAGCATCTCGTTCTGCGTCAGGTCGGTCGCCGTGATCACCTCGAAGCCGGCCGAGTTCAACAGCTTGGCGACAGCATGGGCGTCGTTGTCCGGGTTCTCCAGCGGTGGCGCGTTCTGATAGCTCGCATTGCCGATCACGAGTGCGACGCGTGGCTCGGCTCCTTGAGGGATCGCTGCGGGGGTGTTGCTCTCCTTTGCAGGTGAGGGAGCTGCCAGCGCGCGCGGTGGCGTGTGAAGGTTGTCGATCTCACTGCCGGCGGCGAACGCCGAGTCCGGGCCGACCCAGGCCATCAGGCCCAGCAGCGCGGACATGAGCAGGGATTTCCAGGCGGATGTTACAGCGCGAAATTTCGGAACGGACACGGCGTTCTCCTCGAGCATGCGCCAAGCGAATGGCTTGAGGATTAGGCTACGCAGATCACGCGGCAGCGTACGTGATCCGCGTCACCTATCAACGCGTCACCTTTCGGTGCTCAGTGATCGAGGTTCGACAGGAGGTGGCCGAGACGCTCTCGCCCTACGAGAAGAATGCGATCTTCTCAGGCTGGGTCATGCGACGGATCGGCGCCAGCAAGTCATTGGCGGGCGCCTGTGGCCGCTGCAGAAGGCCGTTCGACAGGAGCGTCGATCCCAGCGACGGCTCGTAGGCAGGCCTGGGCATCGCGGATGCGCTGGTGCTGTGAGCCGCGGCGGCGGTCGGGCGGACCTGCTGGCTCGGCGCAACGTCGGCCTGCGCCGTTGCGGGAGATTGAGCTGCGACCGCAGCCGCCACGGCGGCCAGGGTCTCGATGGTGATCGCCTCCGGAAGCGGTGCCGATACAGGCACGCTGGGGACTGGCGCCGGGGCTGGAGGCGAGGCCATGCGCGGGGCCGCCGCGGGCGGGGCCGGCATCGGTGGGGCATACATTGGCGGGGCAGATATCGTGGGCGCAGCGGGAGCCGGCGCCGCCGTGGTAACCGGGGCTTCTGCCGTGGTCAGCGCGAGATCCGGCTCCGACGGCGCCGGCTCGCTGAAGCTCGCGACGATGTCGTCGTCGACCGACGTTGGCTCCTCAATGTCGAAGCCAAGCGTCCTGGCCCGGCTGAACTCCTCATCGTCGATCGGATCGGGAGCACCCATCTCCGCCGCGACCAATTCCAGGATGGCTTCGTCGTGGGCTTCTGCGGCGACGGCGTCATCCAGGGTCGCCGCGGCGTGCTGCTCGATTTCGAGAAGGGTTTCGTCCACCGACGGCTCGGTCGCAGCTGCGGGGGGCTGCACCAGCGCCGCAGCGTCGGTGTCAACCATCCTGGCTTCAACCGCTGCAGCCGCCATGATCACACCGTCAGCGCCGGAGGATGTCTCGACCGATTCGATCGCGGCCACTGCGGCAACGAGCGGAATGGTCATCTCGAGCCCGGCTTGGGCCGCCTCCGTCTGTTCCGGCACGGGCAACGGCCCCGAAGCCACCTGCGGCTCAGCCGAGACCGTCGCCTCCGCAGCCGGACCCGATGCGACATCAGGTACTGGCGGGGCGGCGGACTCGGTCGCCGGCTTGATCTCGTCAGCCGCGGGCGGAACGCTTGCTTCCGCCGCGTCGAGCTCCTTCAGCCGCGTCTTGATGATTTCGAAGGCCGCAAGCAGCGCGACCTTGGGGTCGGCACTCGCAAGCTGGTCGCACGCGGCCTCGATCGATGTGACCTGTGAATCGATCAGGTCGCAGATCCGGGAATCGGCGCCGATCTCGCGCCAGCGCCAGGAAATTTCCTTGATGATTCGGATGCCCTTGCGCACCGGCGCCAGGTTCTGCTCAAGGGCCATGCTGTCGACCGCAGAGGCTGCGGCAAGTGCAGCGTCTTCGACCGAGGCGCGGATCGCGGCCAGCGCTTCGGGCAGCGCCTTGCTGTCGGCCTGCTCGAACTCCTGCTGCTGCTGACGCTGCGAGGCCAGCGCATGCTCGATGCGGGCCACGGCGTCGAGCACCATGCCGGTGTCGGCATTGCGGTTGCGTTTGGCGTATTCGCCGAGGAACCAGCGGCCTCGGGACGTCTCCATGAAGGCGTCGCGGATCGCCTCGTAATCGGCCTCGTTCGGCTGAGCCGCGCGGGCGGATATCGGCGAGAGGGCGAAGACTTCATCGACCATGGCAAACCTATCGCGCACATTGCTGCGCGTTGGCATAACGATCACCATGATATTGATCGAATCGCAATTGAATTGATGCCACTGTCCCGACAAATCTCCACCACATCGCCGGTATTGTCGCGCCGATTCGCGGACAGGTTGGGGCTGTTCTATGGCGCGGTGTTCATGCTGTCGGGGACGCATCTGCCGTTTTTCCCCGTGTGGCTACGGGCGATCGGGCTGGACGCCTCGTGGATCGGCGTGATCATCGCGGTTCCCGCCGTGACCCGCTTCACCGTCCTGCCGCTGATCACCGCGGTTGCCGAGCGCCGGCAGGCCCTGCGCGCCGCGATGCGGCTGACCACCTTCGCAACGGCATCGGGCTTTGTGGTTCTCGCCTTCCAGCGCGAACCCTGGCTGGTATTCCTGGTCTACGTGGCAACCTGCTGTCTATGGACACCCGTTGTCCCGCTGACGGACGCTTATGCGCTCCGTGGCGTGATGAGCTATGGCCTGAACTACGGTCGCCTGCGGCTGTGGGGATCGGCCGCATTCATCGCCGGAACGCTGCTGTGCGGCGGGGTGGCCGACCTCGCGCCGTCGTCCGAGCTGATCTGGATCATCCTCTTGGTCGCGCTGTGCGGTGCGGCAAGCAGCCTGCTGCTGCAGGCGCTGCCGCCCCTGCCGCATGGCGCCGGCCTGGCCCGGGACGGGCGCAGTCTGCTGGGCCATCCGAGCTTCCTCTGCATCATCGCGGCTTCGGCGCTGATCCAGGCCAGCCATGCGGCCTACTACACGTTCTCCGCCATCGCGTGGAAGGCGCAGGGCTTCAGCGGGCTGACCATCGCTTGGCTCTGGACCATGGGCGTGCTGGCCGAGATCGTCGTGTTCGCCCTGTCACCACGCTTCACGTTGGCGCCCGCCAGCCTGGTCATGATCGGTGCATTGGCTGCCGTGCTGCGCTGGAGCCTCACGGCTCAGGAGCCGCATGCGGCCGGGCTCGCCGCGGTCCAGATCAGTCACGGCTTCACCTTCGGGCTGACCCTGGTCGGAACCATGGGGCTGCTGGTCCGCCATGTGCCGGCGCAACTGACGGCGCGCGGGCAGGGCTATTATGCGGCTGCGAGCGGCGTGGTCGGCTCGGCGGCATCGGCCCTCTCGGGGCCGGTCTATGCGGCCTATGGACCCGGTGTCTACTACGTGATGGCCGCGATGGCCGGAGCGGGTGGCGTCCTGATGTGGATCGCGCACCGAAGCCTGTCGCTTCAGCCCCACAACGCCTGATCGGGCGGATAGACCAGGCTGTCCTCGTAGTGCAGGCCGTGCTCGCAATCCTCGGCGAGCAGCAGCGGTCCGTCCAGATCGACGAAACGGGCGAGCGGCGTCAGCAGCATGGCCGGTGCCATCGAGAGCGATGTCGCCACCATGCAGCCGACCATGATGTCGAAGCCGAGCGCGCGCGCGGCATCGGCCATGGCAAGCGCCTCGGTGAGCCCTCCGGCCTTGTCGAGCTTGATGTTGACGGCGTCGTAGCGTCCGCGCAGCGCTTCGAGCGAGTTGCGGTCGTGCACGCTCTCGTCGGCGCACACCGCGAGCGGGCGCGCAATGTTGGCGAGCGCTTCGTCGTTTCCTGCGGGAAGCGGCTGCTCGACCAGCGTGACGCCGGCGGCGGCGCAGGCCGCGAGATTGGACTCCAAATTCGCCTCGGTCCAGGCCTCGTTGGCATCGACGATCAGTTGTGACTGCGGAGCTGCCTCGCGCACGGCTGCAATCCGCGCCGGATCGCCGTCGCCGCCGAGCTTGATCTTGAGCAGCGGGCGGTGCGCGGCCTTGGCCGCAGCTTTGGCCATCACGTCGGGGGTCCCGAGCGAAATCGTGTAGGCGGTCACGCATGGCCCCGGCGCGCGGCGTCCGAGCAGGTCCCAGATGCGCCGGCCGCTCCGCTTGGCTTCAAGGTCGAGCAGCGCGCAGTCGAGCGCATTGCGCGCCGCCCCCGGTGGCATCGCCGTCTGCAGGGCGTTGCGGTCGAGACCAGAGGCGATCGCATCGCGCATCGCGAGCAGCGCGCTCAACGATGCCTCGGGGGTCTCGCCATAGCGCGCATAGGGCACGCATTCGCCGCGGCCGACGATCGTGCCGTGTCGCACTTCCGCGATCACCGTGACCGCTTCGGTCTTGGCGCCGCGGCTGATCGTGAAGCTGCCGGCGATCGGCCAGTGGCCGATCCGGGCGTCCAGTATCGGAAAACCGTTGGAAGTCATTTGAAAGTCTGGCGATTTGTGAACCGGAATGAGGCGCTTGGGGCTTGCGCGATCTGACCGACTATGGCTGTTGATAGTGGTCTCCGGCAAGGTGGTAGCGACGCGGTGGGATTTTTCTCGTCAAGGAGCGGACGTCCGAGGCTCCGAGGATGGCCGTCGTGAAGGGCGGCCCTGATTTGCAGCGCAGTGGCGATGGCAACGCGCTGTCGCTGCGCGCGACCGGCGCCTGGACTGCGCCCTTTGCGCCGTCGCTCGAACGGCTCGTCGCCGATGCCGAAAAGCTCGCCGGCAAGAAGGTCGATGTCTCGATCGACGTCTCCCAGGTGTCCAAGCTCGATACGTTCGGCGCCTGGCTGATCGAGCGGCTGCGCCGCAGCTTCACGACCGGAACCGTCGAGGTCCGGATCGATGGGCTCTCTGCGAACTACGCCAGCCTGGTCGATGAGGTTCGCCGCGTCAGCACCGCGCCCAATGGCGACGCGACGATGGTGACCATCACCGGCATGCTCGGCCAGATCGGCCTCAGTGTCGCCGGCATCTTCGGCACGGTCGCCGCGCTGATCGACATGCTCGGCGCCGTGATCGTCGCCAGCGGCCGGGTCCTCGTTCATCCCCGCAGCTTCCGGCTGACCTCGACCATCCATCATCTCGAGCAGGTGTGCTGGCGCGCGGTGCCGATCATCGTGCTGATCACCTTCCTGATCGGCTGCATCATCGCCCAGCAGGGCATCTTCCATTTCCGCAGGTTCGGCGCCGACATCTTCGTGGTCGACATGCTCGGCGTGCTGGTGCTGCGCGAGATCGGCGTGCTGCTTGTGGCGATCATGATCGCCGGCCGCTCGGGCAGCGCCTACACGGCCGAGCTCGGCTCGATGAAGATGCGCGAGGAGATCGATGCGCTGCGCACCATGGGCTTCGATCCGATCGAGGTCCTGATCCTGCCGCGCATGCTCGCGCTGGTGATCGCGCTGCCGATCCTGGCCTTCCTCGGCGACATCGCCGCGCTCTATGGCGGCGGGCTGGTGGCGTGGTTCTATGGCGGCGTCGATCCCGAGGCCTTCCTGCTGCGCCTGCGCGATGCGATCTCGATCGATCATTTCACGGTCGGGCTGCTCAAGGCGCCGGTGATGGCGGCGGTGATCGGGATCGTCGCCTGCGTCGAAGGACTGGCCGTGCAGGGCAGCGCCGAGTCGCTCGGGCGCCACACCACCTCATCGGTGGTGAAGGGTATCTTCTTCGTCATCGTGATGGACGGCGTGTTCGCGATCTTCTTCGCCGCGGTCGGGATGTGACATGACGCAGGAGATGTCCGATCCGATCATCCGCGTGCGTGACGTCACCGTGCAGTTCGGCAAGACGCGCGTGCTCGACGGGCTCGACCTCGATGTCAAGCGCGGCGAGATCCTGGGCTTCGTCGGTCCCTCCGGTGCGGGCAAGTCGGTGCTGACGCGCACCATCATCGGCCTGGTGCCCAAGCTGTCGGGCAACATCGAGGTGTTCGGCGTCGATCTCGACGCCGCCGATCGTGCCGGCCGCCGCGCCGTCGAGCGGCGCTGGGGCGTGCTGTTCCAGCAGGGCGCGTTGTTCTCCTCGCTCACGGTGCGGCAGAACATCCAGTTCCCGGTCCGGGAATATCTCAAGGTCTCGCAGCGTTTGCTCGACGAGATCATGGTCGCCAAGCTGGTGATGGTCGGATTGCGGCCCGATGTTGCTGATCGTTTCCCGAGCGAGCTGTCGGGGGGCATGATCAAGCGCGTCGCGCTGGCCCGCGCGCTCGCGCTCGATCCGGAGCTGGTGTTCCTCGATGAGCCGACCTCGGGGCTCGACCCGATCGGCGCCGGCGATTTCGACGAGCTTGTCCGTACCCTGCAGCGCACTTTGGGACTGACCGTTTTCATGGTAACCCATGATCTCGACAGCCTGTATACGGCGTGCGACCGCATCGCCGTGCTGGGCAACGGCAAGATTATCGCTGCGGGATCGATGGCCGATATGCAGGCCTCGGAACATCCGTGGCTCCGGCAGTATTTCCACGGCAAGCGTGCACGGGCCGTGATGGGTTAGTGCGTAGCGCCCCTCGGGGCGATTATTTTTGTGAGCGGGAGTGGGGACTCCTGCGACATAGCTGATGGGGTGGGTGCCGCAGTCCGGCGCCAACCGAGAGCGCATGGGAGCGGCGGCTGGGATCTCCGCTGCGACGTGCCGGTACCGGAGTTGGTAATGGAAACGCGGGCGAATTACGTCCTGATCGGATCGTTCACGCTGGCAGTGATTGCCGCGGCGGTCGGGTTTGTCCTCTGGTTTCAGAGCCTGCACACGACCAAGCAGCGCAGCCCGCTGCGGGTCGTGTTCGAGGGGCCGGCCGCGGGTCTGCGCAACGGCGGCAGCGTCAACTTCAATGGTATCCGGGTCGGTGAGGTCATCTCGGTCAAGCTCGACAATCCGCGCCGCGTCGTGGCGCTGGCGATGGTCGAGAACAACGCGCCGATCCGCAAGGACACCCTGGTCGGGCTCGAGTTCCAGGGACTGACCGGCGTCGCCGCGATCTCGCTCAAGGGCGGCGAGGAGGCTGCGCCGCCGCCGCCGCTCGACGAGGATGGCGTGCCGGTGCTGCGTGCCGATCCGACCCGGCTGCAGGACGTGACCGAAGCGATCCGCGCCACCCTGCAGAACATCAACAAGGTGGTCGCCGACAACCAGGACGCCGTGAAGAACTCGATCAAGAACCTCGAGGTCTTCACCCAGTCGCTGGCCCGCAATTCCGAGCGCATCGATGGCGTCATGAGCCGTGTCGACGGCATCATGGGCAAGGCCGATACCCTGATGCTCGGTCTCAACACGCTGGCCGGCGGCAAGGATGGCGGCGAGCTGTTCCTGACGGTGAAATCGATCCGCGAGCTCGCCGAGGATCTGGACAAGCGCTCCGGCGCGCTGATGGCCGATGGACGGCGCACGCTGTCCGACATCAGCCGCGCCGTGAACAATTTCGATCGCAATCCGACCCGGGTCCTGTTCGGGGCCAGCAACGCCAGCCCGAGCAACGCCCAGGCCTCGCAGCCCGCGCCCGCACCGCCGGCGGCGACGGGACGGCGGTGACGCGAGCGAGTTGCGAATAGGGAGTAGCGAATAGGGGCGCGCGGCAGCGGACTGCGCTCCATCGCTGTCGCTATCCACCGCTGCTGGCTGGCTACGGAGCACGTCGCACACCGTTGTGCCGGCGATGCGGGGCCCGAACGGCCAAAGCCGAAAGCGCCTTCATTGCATCTCCAAACGCGAAGCGGAGGCCTCGTGGCCTCCGCTTGTTCTTCTTGTCGCAGCGCTGGTTCTACTGAACCCTTCGCTACTCGCTACTCGCTACTCGCCCATTCGCTCCCATCACGCCAGCCGGCCGGCGGCGTGGGCGAGCAGGGTGTAGACCAGCCCGGTCTCCGAGGTGAGTTGGGCGCGCAGCGCCTGCGGGTTGCGGTCGTCGCGGGCGACCTCGTCGAGCAGCCGTTCGAACTCGGTGATGTAGCGGTCCACCGTCTGCTTGAAGGTGCGGTCGGCGCGGTACTTGCGGGCGACCTCGTCGAACGCCTTCTGGCCGGCCGGGGTGTAGAGACGCTTGGAGAACGCCTTGGTCTCGCCGCGCTGGTAACGGTCCCACATCTCGGCCGCGAGATTGCGGTCCATCAGCCGTGCGATGTCGAGCGACAGCGACTCCAGCGGATTGCCCGGCTGCTGCTGGGCCGGTCCGCGGCCGCGCGGCGCAGTCTGGCCGGCGGTGCTGTTATCGGCCCGGTTGAGCAGGTCGGACAGCCAGTTGTCGCTGCGCTGATCGGCGACCGGACCCATCGGCGGCGCCTCGACCCGGCGCGGCTGCGGGGCCGGCGGCTGCATGCCGAGATCCGGCGGCGGCAGGTTGGCGACGCTGGTCGCAGCCGGCTCGCGCAGGCGCATGTCCGGCCGGCCGCCGACGGCTGCGGCGACGATCGGCTCTTCCTGACGGATCACGGCTGCGGGCGCGGCGACCGCGGCGGGACGCGACGCGCTGACCACGTCGAGACCGCGGCCGTGATGCGCGACGATCCGGTTGAGCTCGGCCAGCGCCTCGATCTGGTCGACGATGACCTTGCGCATCTGCGCCGTGCTCTCGGCGGCCTCCTGCGGCATCTCCAGCACGCCGCGGCGCAGCTCGTTGCGCGTCGCCTCGAGCTCGCGATGCATCTCGGCGGTCATCTGCTTCATGCTCGACACCAGCGTGGCGAACTTCTCCGCCGACTGCTTGAACATCGCATCGGCTTCCTGCGTGCTCTGCTGGTAGATCTCCTGCATCTGCGACGTGGTGAGGCGGCGTTCCTCCTCGGCGTTGGCGCGGATGGCCTCGAACTGGCGGCTGAGCGCGGTCGAGCCGGCACCCGCCGTTTCCGCCACGACCCGGGCGATGTCGCGGGCGCGCTCCTCGGCGGCCGCCAAGGACTCGTCGAGCAGGGTGGTGAAGCGCGTCAGACGCTGGTCGAGATCGGCGGTGCGCAGATCGATGGTGGTGACCAGCGATTCCAGCGTCGTCTTGCGATCCGAGATCGAGACGGTCGCATCGCGGTTGCTCTGCTCGACAATGGCCGCCGCCTCGATCAGCGCCTTGCCATGCGCGTCGAACTGGCCGGACAGCGAGTTGAGATCCTCCAGCGCCCGCGACGTCTTGGAGTTGAACACGTTGAGCTGGTCCTCGAGCGTCTGCGTCGCGGTGCCGTTGCGTGCGGTGACGTCGTTCATCGCGGTGACGAAGTCGGCCACCCGGGTGACCAGCGCCCGCTCCAGCGAGTTGAGGTTGTCGTGGGCGCCGGTCAGGACCTCCTGCAGCAGGATGTTGCCCTCGCGCAGACGTTCGAACAGGGCGACCGTGTCGGTGCGCAGGATCTTGCTCGTCTCCTGCATCTCGGTGACCGCAGCCACCGAGACCTGGCGCGACTGCTCGATCGCCGCGCGCGAGGCCTGCTCCAGCTCCTTGAGCGACTTGGTGATCGCGGTGGTCGCGAGCTCGCCCGCGGAGGTGATGGTGCGGGCGACCTCGGAGCCGTTGCCATTGACGCTCTGGGCGAAGTTCTGGCCGCGGACCTCGATCGCCTTCAGCGCGTCGGTGGTGACGCGATCGATCTCGATCGTGAGCTGGTTGGTCTTCGAGTTCAGCGTCTCGACCAGCGTGCCGCGCTTGCCGTCGAGCATCTGCGACAGTCGTTCGCTCTGCTGCTGCACATAGGTGACGATCTCGTCGGTCTTGCCGGTCATGGCCGAGCCGAACGAGTTGCCGGCGGCAAGCACCGAGCGCTCGATCTCGGTCGAGGTCGATTTGACCCGCGTGGAGACCTCGTTGGAGGCGGCGACGAGTGCGCTCTGCGCATTGAGCGCGCTGCTCTGGATCGCATCGGTGGTGTTCGCCGCGACGGAATTGATGACGCGCTCGATCTCCGACGACATCGCCTTGAGCTGGCCCGCGGTGTCGGTGGAGGTGGCCGTCAGCAGGTTCTGTGCCTCGCGCGCGCCGCCGACGATCACCGCGACCGTCTCGGTCGTGGTCGTGGTCAGCACCGCCTGGGCTTCGCGTGCGCTGCCGACCAGGGTGGCCGCGGTGTCGGCCGACGTGGCGGTCAGCGACATCTGCGCCTGGCGCGCGCTGTTGAGGATCGAGGCCGCGGTATCGGCGCCGACAGACGACAGCGTCCGCTCGACATCGACGGCCAGCGACTTGACGTGCTCGGTTGCTTCCGTCGAGGCGGTGACGAGCTTCGTCTGGACGTCGCGGGCGCTGTCGACGATCGCTGCGGCCGTGCTGGTTCCGACCGCGGCGAGCGTACGCTCGACGTCGGCTGCCAGCGACTTGACGTGATTGGCCGCTTCGGACGACGCGCTGATCAGCGTGGTCTGCGCTTCCCGGGCGCCGCCGGTGATCGCTTCCGCGGTCGTGGTTCCTGCGATCGACAGCGAGCGCTGGACGTCGACGGTCAGCGCCTTGACCTGTTCGGCCGCTTCGCTCGATGCCGCGAGCAGGGCATGCTGGGCATCACGAGCGCCCGCCGTGATGGCTTCGGCGGTTCCCGTCCCGGCACTGGTCAGCGAGCGCTGCACATCGGCTGCGAGCGACTTCACGTGCTCGGCCGCGTTGGAGGAGGCGGACACCAGCGTGTTCTGAACCTCGCGCGCACCGGCGAGGATCGAGGCTGCCGTGGCCGAGCCTGCGGCCGTCAGCGCCTGCTCGACGTCGACGGCGAGCGACTTGACGTGGGTGGCGGCATCGGAGGAGGCGGACACCAGCGTGTTCTGGGCCTCGCGCGCACCGGCGAGGATCGAGGCTGCGGTGGTCGAGCCTGCCGCCGTGAGCGTGCGCTCGACGTCGGCCGACAGCGACTTGATCTGGTCGGCGGTCTCGCCGGAGGCCGCGACCAATGTGGCCTGGGCCTCGCGCGCACTGGTCAGGACGGCCTCGGCCGCGCCGCTGCCCGCGTTCGACAGGGCGCGCTCGACCTCGGCGGACGTGTTCTTCAACTGCGAGCCGACGTCGGTCGAGACGTTGAGCAGCGCCTGCTGTGCCGAGCGGGCCCCGGTCTGGATGGTCTCGCTGGTGTTGACCACGAGATTGGTCAGCGCCCGCTCCGCGTCTTCCACGTGCGACTTGATGCTGGCGGACAGCAGCTCGGCGCGGGTCATCAGCTCGTCGCTCGCCTGACGGCCGCTGCTCTCGATGCGGCCGGCCACGGCCTCGACGCGCGAGCCGAGCAGGTCTTCGAACTGCGAGACGCGCTGGTCGATGTCCTTGGCGATCGAGCCGACGCGGGTCTCGATGCCCTGATGGATGTCCTGGAAGCGCGCGGTGACGGCTTCGGTCAGCTCGTAGCTGCGGCCGTCGATGATGTTCGACAGGCTGTGGATGCGCTGATCGATCGCTTCGAGCGCCTTGTCGGTGCCGTCGGTCAGCGAGGAGGTCAGAATGTTGAGGCGGGAATCGATCGACTGGATCGCCTGGGCCGAGCCATCGGTCAGCGAGGAGGTCAGCACGGTCAGCCGCGAGTCGATCGCGTGCAGCACCTGGGCAGCGCCGTCGGTCAGCGAGTTGGACAGAGTGCCGAGGCGGCCTTCGATCGTCGAAGTGACCGAGGTCGCGCGGTTGTCGAAGTTCTCCTCGAGCGACTTGAGGCGGCCCTCGACGCTGTCGTCGAAGGTCTTGATCTTCGCATCGAGCGAGGTGTCGAGGGTGGTGATGCGGGCCTGCAGATTGGTCTCGAACTGGTTCAGCCGCTGATCCAGCGTCGCCGTGATCTCACCGCTGTTGGACGACAGCCGCGTATCGAACGTATCGACATAGGACTTGAGATTGTCGGAGATTTCCTGGGTCCGCTGGCCCATGCGCTCGACGATCTCGCCGCCATAGGTCTTCACCGTGCGGTCGAACTCGGTGATGTGCCGGGTGATCAGCGCGCCCAGCGTCGAGCTGTCGCGTGCGAAGCGCTCGGCGAGCTCGGTGCCCTGGTTCTTCACCAGCTCGTCGAAGGCGCTGATCTGGATCGACAGCGTGTCGTGGGTGCTCTCGGTCTGGCTGACGACCTTGGCGACCAGCGAATTGACGGTCGCATCGAGCGACTCGCTCGCCTTCTCGCCTGACGTGACGATGTGGCCGGACATGCGCTGGCTCGCCTCGTCGATCTTGGTCACGAGATCGCCGCTGCGCAGCTCGAGCTCCAGCAGGAGGGACTCGCCGGACGCCTTGAGCTGGTCGTGAACCTGCTCGGTTCGCACCGAGATGCCGTCGACGATGGCCGCCGTGCGCTGCTCGAACTCGCTGGTGATGCGGTCGATGCGCTCGTTCAGCATCTCGTGGACTCGGTCCGACAGGTCGGCGAACTCGTCGTGGACGTGGCCGGTCTTGAAATTGAGGCTGGTGGTGAGCCGCTCCGAGGCGTCGAGCACGGCGCGGGTGGTCTCGGCGCTGGCCTCTTCGAGCCGGTCGAGCAGATCGCCGCCGCGCTCGCCGAGCGCGAGGATCATGTTGTCGCCGGCGTTGCCGAGCGCGGCCGTGATGTGGGCGCCGCGCTCTTCCAGCGCGCCGGTGATGCTCTTGGCGACCTCGTCGACCCGCGAGGCGATCGCGTCCGAGATCAGCGCGATGTCGTGGCGAAGGTCGATCTGTACGCCCGAGATGGCGCTGCGGACCTGCTCGGCCTGGCCGACGAGGTTATCGCGCTGATGGGCGATGTCCTGCAGCAGGGCGCGGATGCGGACCTCGTTGTCGCTGTAGGCGCGCTCAAGGGCTGCAACCTCGTTGGCGACCAGCATCTCGAGCTCGCCTGCGCGCGCGATCGCGCGCTCGACTCCGTCGCCCATCGCCGCGACCTCGCGGCGGATGGCCTGGCCGACGGTCACGATGGAATCGCTGACGGCGCCTTCCGGCTCGGAGAAGCGGATCGCGACCTGCGCCATCGACTGCGCGATCATGCGCAGCTCCTGGCCGCGCCAGGCGAGACTGGCCAGGAAGTAGAACAGCAGAACCGGTGCGAAGAACACGGCGGCGAGACCGGCGAGCACCAGCACGCCGCCGCTCTGGCCGATCAGGGCCTGCAAAGCGGGCAGGAAACCGATGGTCAGCAGGACGCAGCCGACGATCCAGATGCCTGCAAAGGCGGTTGCCAGCGTGTAGACGCCGCGTGACGGGCGGCCCTTCTGGATCGCCTGCAGCAACTGGCCGATGGTCTCGCGGTCGTCATTGGCCGGGCGGCGCGCGGCGAGCGGCGGCGGCTCGATCTCGTCAAGGCTGCTGCGGTCGATGCCCGGACGCGAGTCGAACGAATCCAGACTGGACACGCCGTTCGGCATGACGGGCGGGGCGCCCTCGGCGTGGACCGAGCTCTGCGAGTCCGTGGGCGCGGACGAATCGCTGATGTTCAAAGCCTCCTGAATGGCGGACAGCGCAACTTCAGTCGGGTCTTTGACCTTTTTCGGAGTGTTCGCCATGTTGAGTCCGAGCCCTCGTCTTAATTTCGATCCGGCGAGCCGCGTACGAGTGCCCTCTCGCAACGCTCGAACCGGACGTCATCCCTCGCAGGCACCAGGGGTGGCAAATTCCGCCAGGTGACCCACTCCATCCGGGCATCATCCTATTGGCAGTGCCTGCTGAAAGAAATGGCCGTGGTTAAGAGATTCTTAATCATCGTTAACAGCACTCGCCGTTAACACTTTAGAAGTTCTGCGAATTCCCGTTTCTGCCGCGATTGGGGCAGAGCCGGGCCCAAATCGCGGCAAACCCGCGGCAATTGGGCCGGTAACAATGCATTAACCATTGTCGTGCTTGACTTACCACAGGCGCGCGCGGCGCGCCCGCCGGACCGGATTGCCGCCATGATTCCCGACCTTTCACGGATCGAATGGATGCCCTCGCCCCCGCTGGTTCCCGACGACGGGCCGATCAGCCTGGACCTGCTGCGACGGATGACCCTCGGCGACAGCGCGCTCGAGCGCGAGGTGCTCGCCATGTTTGCGGACCAGGCTGTCCGCCTGCTGGAGCGGTTGCAGGTGATGCCCGAGGATGCGGCCACCGTCGCCCACACGCTGAAGGGCTCGGCCCGCGCCGTCGGCGCGCTCGATGTCGCCGACGCGGCGGAAGGGCTCGAAGCGGCGCTGCGGGCGGGCGACCCGGCCGATGCGCTGGCCTGGCTGGGCACGGCGATCGCGCAGGCCCGCGCGGCGATTTCGGAGATGCTCGGCGCGGCCTGAGCGGCCGGCGGCAGCACTAGCGCGGAGCGGAGCGGTCCGTTATAGGACAGCCCGACCTCATTCCCTGCGCAGCACGAGCACACATGGCCAAGATCACCTTTGTCGACCATACCGGCGAATCCAGAACCGTTGAGATCGAGAACGGCGCGACCGTGATGGAAGCGGCGATCCGCAACGCCATTCCCGGCATCGAAGCCGAATGTGGCGGCGCCTGCGCCTGCGCGACCTGCCATGTCTATGTCGACGAAGCCTGGCGCGAGAAGGTCGGCCCGCCGACCCCGATGGAAGAGGACATGCTCGATTTCGGCTACGATGTCCGGCCGAATTCCCGTCTCTCCTGCCAGATCAAGGTCTCCGACGAGCTCGACGGCCTCGTCGTCTCCACCCCCGAGCGTCAGGCCTGACCGTTCGCCTCGCGTCCTCATCGCCGCGCCCCCGGTGATCGCCGCCAGGCCTATGCCGGCAGCGCGATCGTCACGCCGCGGCGGACCCACGGCTGGAGCGCAGCAATGAGCTTCGGCGTCAGCGGCGCCGGCTTGCGCGTCGCCTCGTCGATCAGAACCATGACCGCGGTGGCCGACGCCACGCAGCGCCCGTCCGAGAACACGACCTGCTCGCAGGTCACCGACGTGCGCCCCAGCCTCACGACCCCCAGTCCCAGCTCGATCATGCCCGGCCAGCGCAGCTCGGCCCGGAAATGCATGTCGAGCCGCACCATGATCCAGGCCAGCCCCTCCTGTCCGAGGCCATGGCGCGGGTCCTTCATCAAGGTCACCCGGCCGGTCTCGAAATAGGTCGCATAGACCGCATTGTTGACGTGCTGGTTGGGATCTAGGTCGCCGAAGCGGACATTGTCCGTCAGCCGATAGGGAAAGTCCTCCAGGCGTGGCGCGTGGTCGCGGCGGGCCGTCTCTGTCACCGATTGATCTCCATCATTCATGCCCCCTTCAAACCCGGCTAAGCCCGCCGCTGCAAGCCGCGCGCGAGCGAGGGGCGGCTTTTGTGCCTTCCCTGCGACCACCCCGTTGGCTACAAATTCGGAACCGCCATCTGCCGCCATCCGTCGAGCGGCGCCTCCAACGAGAAGAGCGACATGAGCGAAGCGATCAAGACCGATGTGCTGATCATTGGCGCGGGCCCTTGCGGACTGTTTGCCGTTTTTGAACTGGGGCTGCTCGACATCAAGGCGCATCTGATCGACATCCTCGATAAGGTCGGCGGCCAATGCGCCGAGCTGTATCCGGAGAAGCCGATCTACGACATTCCCGGCGTGCCGATGGTGACGGGGCAGGGCCTCACTGAGCAGCTGATGGAGCAGATCAAGCCGTTCAGCCCGACCTTCCATCTCGGCGAGATGGTCGAGAAGGTCGAGAAGATCGGCGATCCCGGTTTTCGCATCACCACCGACGCCGGCAAGGTGTTCGAGTGCAAGGTCGTGGTGATCGCGGCCGGCGGCGGCTCGTTCCAGCCGAAGCGTCCGCCGGTGCCGGGCATCGAGGCATACGAAGGCACCTCGGTGTTTTATGCCGTGCGCAAGATGGAGCAGTTCCGCGACAAGAATGTCGTCATCGTCGGCGGCGGCGATTCCGCGCTCGACTGGACTCTCAATCTGCATCCCCTCGCCAAGCGCATCACGCTGGTGCATCGGCGCGACGATTTCCGCGCGGCGCCGCACAGCGTCGAGCAGATGCGCGCGCTCGTGGCGAGCGGCAAGATGGATCTGCGCATCGGTCAGGTGACGGCGCTCGAAGGTGCGAACGGTCAGCTTTCCGCGGCCACCATCAAGGGCAACGACAATGCGGTCGAGACCGTGCCGTGCGAGATGATGCTGCCGTTCTTCGGCCTGACGATGAAGCTCGGCCCCGTTGCCGAGTGGGGCATCGCTCTCGAGCACAATCTCATTCCGGTCGAGACCTCGGCGTTCGAGACCTCGGTGCCCGGCATCTTCGCGATCGGCGACATCAATACCTATCCCGGCAAGATCAAGCTGATCCTGTGCGGCTTCCACGAGGGCGCGCTGATGGCGCAGAAGGCGCACCGCTACGTGTATCCGGAGAAGCGGCTGGTGTTCCAGTACACGACGTCGTCGTCGAGCCTGCAGAAGAAGCTCGGCGTCAACTAATTGCTCGGAAGCGTGGAACCCGGCGCCGCCGGACCAACTCAAATGTGAAGAAATGTTTCCTGCGCGTGCCGGTTTCACCGGCGCGCCAGACCTGTTATGGGCTGGAACGATGCACGAAACGGCCGTACTGTGCGGCCATTCATTTTGTGACTTGGTCAAGGTGAGATGATAATGCGCAATGCGTTTCCCCGACTTCGGCTGGCGCCTGGTGTGACGAAGCTCGCGATCGGCGCGCTCGTCGTTGCCGGTGCTCTGCTGACGCGGCCTGCGCTCGCGGCTGAGCCGACAGCGGCCGGTCTGTGGCAGAAGGTCGAGGATGGCAGGCCCGTCGGCTGGTTCCTCTTCATCGACCACGACGGCGTGTTCGAGGGCGTGATCGCCAAGACGTTTCCGCGCCCCGGCGACAATCCGAACGAGGTCTGTTCGAAGTGCAGCGATGACCGCAAGAATGCGCCGGTGCTCGGCATCTCCTTCGTGCGCGACATGAAGCGCGAGGGCCTGAAATACGAAGGCGGCAACGTGCTCAATCCGCGCGACGGCAACATCTGGAAGGCCAATATGCGGGTCAGTCCGGACGGGCAGACGCTGATCCTGCACGGCTATCTCGGCATCTCGCTGTTTGGCAAGGACGAGACCTGGACCCGTCTTCCAGATACCAACATGGCCCAGATCGACCCCGCGATCCTCGCCAAATATCTGCCGGCCCAGGCGACCACGGCAACCGGCCCCGCGACCAAGCAGGCGCCGCCGCCGATGATGAAGAAGCCGGCGCCGACTAAGTAGTTCGCCGCCGAACTGCAGCTTGGTGGTCGTTGTTAAGCGACACACCATCGTGATCTCGCGGCGCATGGCGTCCGAGTTTTCAAGCTGAACGCGACCCTCTCGAGCGAGAGGGCGCAGGGAATGCCGGGTGAGGGCCTCACCCATGGCCCGCCTGCTAAAAAAATGCAGGCGGCAGGAACCACAGGTAAAGCCGATCAACCGGCATTCCCTGCGCGATGTTTGACGGCTTATACGTCCTCTCCCCGGGGACCGGCTGTCTTGCCCCCGTCACGAGCGGATCATCACCACCGCTCGCTTGGCATCAGCATCGGGATGCCAGGACCCTACGACTTCACCGTGCGCCGCCGCTCGTTCGTCGGCATGATCGGATCACGCTGCGACCGGTGGCGCCCACCGCGTCCCGCACTCCACGTTCGTGACGACCGCGAACCGCCCCTCTCATGAGCACGGGATGCGCTCATCAGAGCATGATTTCTGGAAAAAAGAAACAGGAAATTTTGTCACGAGGCGGCCGGACGCAGTCATCGACCTGGAATGGCGGGCGAATTTCGTCCTTTTGCGGCAGGCCGTTTCGGCGCAATCGACGGACTCCGCTCGCGACCGAGACGCAACGTCGAGCCGACGGGCGACTCGGTGCATCGGCGGTGAGCCGATCGTTGGCCGCGCGCTACTGCCGCACGACTCCCGCTGGCGGCAGCGGCTGGCTCGTGACGTTGGGCTCGGCCGCATCGAGGTTGAGCACCTCTGCTGCGGCCGGAAACGCGGCATCGGCCATGGCGGCGTGGCCCTCGGCGGTCGGATGCACGGCGCCGCCATAGACGGCCGAGAGCACGCCCCAGCTCGCATCGTGGATGTCGGAAGGCTGCATCGCCGCGGGCAGCCCTTGCGGATAGGTCATCGCCGAGAAGTAGCTGTCATTGGCGTCGCGGATCCAGCGCGCGCGCGGCAAATAGGGGCGATATTCGCTGGCGCCGCGGCCGCACAGCAGCGGCTCGTTGGCGGCGCTGACGATGTTCGGATCGAAGCTGGCGCCGTCGGCCGAAAAGCATTCGCGGTCGAACGGCGGATCCTGCGTCGAGCGGGCGCAGAAGCCGTGATCGGCAAACGCGGCCTGATGAGCATCGACGAAGGTCATGCGGTCGGCCTGCGGATCGCGGCACAGAACTCCCGCGGTGCATTGCGCCAGCCCGCGCAGCGACGGCAGGAACTCGTTCTCGACGAAGCCCGCGACCTTGGCGAGCCGCTGCGGATTGGCATTGAACGACGGATGGACCTCGAAGCCGGCCGGGCCGCCCGGGCAGGGCGTGCCGGCACGGCTCAGCGCCGGATTGCCGTAGGAGGTGTAGATGACGTGCGAGAGGTCGCCGACCAGCGGCTTCAGCGCCTCGCGCAGCTTGGCAAAGCCCTGCGGCAGGTCGCTCGCCAGCTCGCTGCGCGATTCCTCCACCGAGCCGATCACGCCGGAGCGCTTGAACAGGGTGCGCTCGGTCGGCGTGTCGACGATGACGTCGGCGACGAGGCCGGAGAAGTTGATGTCGTTGGCGCCGATCGACAGCAGAATCAGGTCGAGCTTGCGGTCCGGCTGGCGGCGCTTGGCCGCGGTCAGCGCCTCGCGGAGTTCGCCGAGCTGGCCGTTGACGCCGCCGGCGCAGGTCGCGACCGAGCGGCCGGGCGTGCATTCGCGCGCGCGCTGGCTGCCGAACAGGCCGTCGGCGATGGTGGCGCCGGTGCAGGCGAGCGGCAGGTAGGTGACCGCGACGTGCGGATAGCGCACCGCGAGCGCCAGCGCCGTGCGGGTCTGGTAGCTGTAGAGCGAGCGGTGGCAGGCAGCGTTGAGCCAGACCGCGCTGTATTTCTGCCAGTTCTGCAGCGTGTCCGGCGCCTCGCAGGCGCGGCCGCCTTTGAAGCCGGCGCGGCTCGGCCGATAATATTGCGCGGTCGGGCCGCCGAGATAGGAGCGGAAGCAGAAGCCGTCGTCGGCGAGCGCGATCGGGCGGTCCGGATTGCCCTCGCCGGAGGCGATGCTGTCGCCGAGGCCGGCGATCAGGACGTCGCGGACCTGGATTCCGGTCGAGACCTGCCGCGTGCCTTCGGGACTGGCGACATCGACGGATGCCACGGTCTGGCGGCCGTAGCGGACGCGCAAATTGACCGGCTCGGCGCAGTCGAAGGTCGAGGTCTGCGGCCCGTCGCCGTCGTCGAACGACCAGGCACAGGTGGCGCCGACCGGCACCGGGCCGGTCAGGCGCACGGTGACCGGATGGTCGAGGGGTGTGAGATAGCTTTCCTTGACGTTGTCGCGCGTGCACGGCTCGTTGACGCGGCCGGCGAGGTCGATGCAGAGCCGGTTGACGACGTTGCGGGCCCAGCCGCGGCCGTCGCTCTGCACTCCCAGCGCCTGCTCGGCGGCGAGGATGGAGCGGTCGCGCGTGCTCTCGGTATGCAGCAGGAAGTCGCGCTCCTCGCGGAAGAGACGGAAGCGGTTGCGCACCTCCCAGCTGATCTGCAGCGGCGCTGCGCCGAACTGCGCGGCCGCCTCGGTGACGGCGAGAGGGGCGAGCAGGCCGGCCAGGACGCAGGCGGCGAGCAGCGGACGAGGGGGCATTCGGGTCATGCGCAAGGATTCACGTCAGCGATGGGGCGGAAATAAGAGGATCGCACGCGAGTTCAACCGGTCGAGGGTCGAACCGTCCGCGAGAGAAGTTGCTGCTCAGCGCTGGGAGTGGCGCTTGATGCGCTGGGGAACCGCAGCGGGTGCCGCGGCCGCGGCGCGCTTGGCGGCGACCTCGTCCTCGCAGGCGGCGTTCAGCCGGCGCCGCTCCTGCCACGGCTTGACGACGTTCATCCAGAGCTCCCTGATGCCCATGATCGAGATCGCGATGGCGAAGGGGATCACGAAATAGAGCACGCGGAAGACGAGCAGGGTGGCCAAGAGCTGCTCGCGGCCGAACTGCGGCAGCGCCACCAGCATCGCGGCATCGAACACGCCGATGCTGCCAGGCGCATGGCTGGCAAAGCCGAGCAGGGTGGCGAGGATGAACACCACCGACAGCGACAGGAAGTCGATCGGAGGATCGGCGGGGACGAGCAGGTACATCGCCAGCGCGCAGAAGCCGAGGTCGACGACGCCGATCAGGATCTGCACCAGCGTGAGCTGCGCGGAAGGCAGTACCACCTTCCAGCCGTTCTGGCCGAGCTGCCGGCGGTTCTTGCCGGCGGTCAGCCAGCCGAGATAGGCGAAGATCGCCCCGAGGATGCCGATCGCGATCAGCTGGTTCATCGCCGGGGGCAACTGGTCCATCGCGGTGGCGGCGGCCGGATGCAGGGTCATGCCGATGCCGAGCACGAACAGGTTGCCGAGCCAGAAGGTCAGGCCCGACAGGAAGCAGATCTTGGCGACGTCGATCGCGGACAGGCCGTAGTCAGAATAGATCCGGAACCGGATCGCGCCCCCGGTGAAGACGGTGGCGCCGATGTTGTGGCCGATCGAATAGCTGGTGAAGGCGCTCATCGCTGCGATGCGATAGGGGACGTGTTTCTTGCCAATCGTTCGCAGTGCAAAATAGTCATAGAAGGTCAGCGTGCAGAACGCGCCGATCACACACAAGGCCGCGAGCGCGATGTGACCGAGCGGGATTTCGGTGAGCGCCGTCAGGATGACACCGGCATCGACGCCCTTGAGCGTGCGCACGAGCGTCGTGATCGCGAAGGCGATGATCGCAAGGCTCGCTGCAATCCCCAGCCGCTTCCAGCCGATCCATTTCTTGAAGCCACGCGAGAGCGTGGTCAGCAGGCGCTGCATTCATCCTCCCGGCGGGGCGGTACTAGTTCTTGGAAAAGAGGCGAAACCATTGGTCGATGGAGGCGGGCAATTCGTGACAGCCTGTTCCTTATGCTAAAATGCGCGCCTTGTGCAGTCCTTGACACAGCTCAGCTCCGACCCATGCGGCGCGGGTCTGTCACACTCCAGTCACATGGCTGGCGACCGCCTCAGTTCGGTCCAATTGGTTACGCGCGCGGTTCACGAGCAAACCTGGCCCTCTGCGACCGGTTCCGGCCGGCAGGGCCGGTTGCGCCGGAACAACCGCGGTGGCCGCCGGTTAGCGCCCCGCGGGCACAGCGAACATGGCGACGATCGGTCGGGGAGGGACCTGCCATGTTCCCGAACCAAGAGGACATGAGGCAAATGGGACTGTTCACCAAGGACATCAAGACGATGAACGATCTGTTCGTTCATCAGCTGCAGGACATCTATTACGCCGAGAACCAGCTCGTCAAAGCGCTGCCGAAGATGGCGGACAAGGCGACGGATCGGAAGCTCAAGCAGGGCTTTCTGACCCATCTCGATGAGACGAAGACGCATGTGACGCGTCTCGAGCAGGTGTTCAAGATGCACGGCATCGCGGCCAAGGCGGTCGACTGTCCGGCGATCGACGGCATCATCGAGGAGGCCGAGGAGGTCGCCGGCGAGGTCGACGACAAGGCCGTGCTGGACGCAGCGCTGATCAACGCCGCCCAGGCGGCCGAGCACTACGAGATCACGCGCTACGGCAGCCTGATCGCCTGGGCCAAGCAGCTCGGCCGCAGCGACTGCGCCGCCGTGCTGCAGAAGACGCTCGACGAGGAGAAGGCGACCGACATGAAGCTGACCAAGCTCGCCGAGAGCGGCGTCAACCTGCGCGCCGCGAGCTGATCGCGTCACCAGTCGATGAGACAAAACGCCGCGCGGACATCCCGCGCGGCGTCGTCGCATCCGGATGCCGCGCGTCAGCTCTTACGCAACGCGAAATTGGCGCCGCAGAACGCCATCAGGGCGCCGAGGCAGAGCGCGGCGAGGCCGGCCAGCACACCTGAGGCCGACGGCACCGGGCTCGGGCCGGAGATCGCCTGGCCGATGCCGGCCAACATCAGTACGCCGACCACGACCAGGAAGTTGCGCATCCGCTGCGGGATCTCGCCCGACACCGCGCTGTGCATGATGTTGGCGATGAAATAGCCCGAGGAGAAGCCGACGGTGGCGATCAGCCACCAGGCGATCGCCGATCCGGCCGGCATGAAGGCGCCGCTCTCGGTCTGCCACAGGCCGCCGAGATCGAGCCCGTAGCGGGCGCCGAGCATGTGCACGGCCAGCGCCAGCAGCACGCCGGCGGCCATCGCTCCGGCCAGGATCAGGTGGCGCGGAAAATAGATCGTTTCGCTCATGCTCCGTTTGTAGGATAAGGCGCGCGCCACACGCAACAGGACCGATCCATTTCCCAGGACATCACCACAGAAGGCCATGACGCGATCCGCTACGCCTACAAGGCGTCGTTGATCGGCGCCGCGCAGCAGTTCGAGCTCACGGGGCAGGGCCTGTCGTGGCGGTTCGCCGGCCGCACCGGCCTGTGGCCGTACGCCGACATCGCCGCGATCCGGCTGTCCTACCGGCCGGTGTCGATGCAGGCGAAGCGTTTTCGTGCCGACATCACCCATCGCGATGGCCGCAGGCTGAGCATCATCTCGACTTCCTGGCAGACGGCGGCGTTGATGGCGCCGCAGAGCGAGGCCTATCGTGCTTTCATCCTCGGCCTGCATGCGCGGCTCGCCTCGAGCGGCAGCAACGCGCGGCTCACGGCCGGCCTCGGCCGCTTCACCTACGGCGCGGCGCTAGCCGCGATTGCGCTGTTCGCGGTGGCGATGACCGGGCTTCTGGTGCGTGCGCTCGTCATCGCCGAATGGTCGGGAGCGTTGTTCCTGATCGGCTTCGCCGCGCTGTTCGCCTGGTATGTCGGCGGCTTCATCACCCGCAACAGGCCGCGCAGCTACACGTTCACGGATATTCCCGGCTCGCTGCTGCCGTGATCACGCGGCGTCATCGCCGGTCATCGAATGTGAGCGCGCGACAGCGCCGCGTCATGCCAGGATGAGCCGACGTTGGGAGAAGAACGATGCAGGATCGCGCGCTGCGCAGACCGGATGACGCCGAGATCGCCGCGGTCAACGCGCGGCATTTCGCCGATACGCCGCTGCGGCCGGCCGATCTCCTGTTCGTGTTCGGGACCCGCGTCGACGAGGAGCTGCGTGCCGAGACGGCGGTGAAGCTGTGGCAGCAGGGCTACTTTCGCCACGCCATCGTCAGCGGCGGGATCACGCCGGGCGCTGATCTTTCGGAGTGTACGCTGATCAAGGCCGCCATGGTGAGGCGCGGCATTCCGGCCGAGCGCATCCTCGAAGAGCACCACGCCACGAATACCGGCGAGAACGTCGCGCTCGCACTGCCGGTGATCGAAGCCGCGCTCGGCCTCGCCAATGTCGGCAGCGTGATCTGCCTCGGCAACAGCTGGACCGCGCGGCGCTACGCGATGACCCTGCAGCGGCACTGGCCCGAAGTGGAGAAGATGCTGCTGACGGTCGATAGCTTCAGCGTACCGCGGCAGTTGTGGCACACCGATCCGGAGTTCCGCCGCCGCGTGCTGAGCGAATGGGACAAGATCGAACCTTATAAGGCGAAGGGCTTCATCGCGGAGTGGCCGTGATCGACTCGGCGCGTGCTCGCACTTCGATGACAACAGCGTCCATCGGGTCTCATGGCAGACTTTGGTGGTCATTCCAGATGGGGCATCTGGCCCCTGCAACGGAGTTTCCATGAACCAAGGTGCAGGCCGTATTGTCGCCCACTACGAGCACCATGCGCTGTCGTGGGACGCCGACCGCCGCGCGGCTGCCTGGACTGACAAGCCTCCCATCGAACGCTTCCTTGCGTGTCTCCGACCGGGCGCAACCGTGCTCGATCTCGGCTGCGGGGGCGGTGTGCCGATCGCAGCGCACATTTCCGGACAGGGGTTGTCCGTCACCGGCGTGGACGGCTCGCCGACGATGATCGCACTTTGCCGAACGAGGATGCCGGATCAGGAATGGATCGTCGCCGACATGCGGTCGTTGACCTTAGGTCGGCGGTTTGACGGCGTGCTGGCCTGGGACAGCTTCTTCCATCTTGGGCACGATGACCAGCGACGAATGTTTCCAGTCTTCGCGGCCTGCACGGCTTCGGGCGGCATTCTGATGTTCAACGCAGGCCCCGCACATGGTGAAGCCATCGGGTGCTATCGCGGCGATCCGCTTTATCATGCGTCTCTCGATCCATCCGAGTACGCGGCGCTGCTTCGCGACAATGGTTTCGAATTGATCGCACATTCGGTTGGCGAGCCAGCGAACGGCGAGCGTAGCTTCTGGCTTGCTCGCGCGGCTGAGGCTGGTCCGACCGTCTGACTCACGGCTCGGTCAAAGCGGTCCGACATGCGAAGATGCGGTGATCTGCCGCCTCACGGCCTCACCACCAGCACCGAGCACTTGGCGTAGCGTACCACGTGCCCCGCGTTGCTGCCGAGGAAGTAGGTCCGCATCGCCGGGCGGTGCGAGGTCATCACGATCAGGTCGGCGTTGACCTTGGCCGCCTCCTCGAGGATCTCGTGATAGATGCCGCCCTGGCGTACCGTGTAGCTGATGCGCTCGGCCGGGATGCCGGATTCGCGCGCCACGATCGACAGCGCTTCCTCGGCGGTCTCGCGCTGCTGCGCATCGAAATCGGCCGGGACGTATTCGGCGAGCATCACCGGCGTCATCGGCATCACGTTGAGCAGATGCACCGTGCCGCTCCAGGTCTGCGCCAGCGTGGCCGCGGTGGCGATGGCCGGCTTGGCGAGGTCGGTGTCGGCCAGATCGATCGGCACCAGAATCGAGTTGAACATCGAAGGTCCTCCTCTCTCTCCGCCGGCATTACGCGCCGGCCCCGACCTGTCTGTCAATCGACCGAGCCGTGCTTGAGCAGTTTCGGCGTGATGAACCTCAGCAGGTTGCCGCGGGCGAAGCTCACATCGCCCCAATCGTCGGTGTCGAAATCGAGCACCGCGAGTCCCGCGGTCGGCATGTTGCGCATCAGCTCGTGGCGGGCCTCGGAATCGCCCTCGCCGGTCAGCGCCAGCGCCAGCTCGTGCATGCCGGGATTGTGCCCGACGAGCAGGAGCTGCTTCGGATCATGCGCTGCCGCAAGGCGGATGTGATACAGGATCTGCATCGGCTCGGCGCCGTAGAGCTCGGGAACGGACTCGACCTGCGGGGCCGGGACACGGTCCTTCATCGCCGCAAGCGCGAGGTCCCAGGTCTGCTGCGCCCGAACCGCGGTCGAGACCAGCACCAGCTCCGGCACCGGCGGGTGGCTGGCGATGAAATCGCCGATCATGGCGGCATCCTGGTGCCCGCGCTCGTCGAGACGGCGGTCCTGGTCGCGGCCGGTCGGCGCGTCAGTCTCGGTCTTGGCGTGGCGCAGCAGCATCAATCGGCGCATGGAATTCCGTCTCGAATCGTTCAGGCTGGGTCAGCCTCTACCACGTCTCTTTATCGCCATTAAAAGCGTCATGACGTCCGGCGCAGGGTTCGCTAAGAAAACGCCATGAGCGAGACTTCCACAAGCATGAACGATGACGCCGATGCCGCAGGTGCACACGGCCGCACCAGGTTGAATTTCGACCTCGATGTCGACGTCTGTGTGGTCGGGGCGGGATTGGCCGGCTTGACGGTGGCATTGTGCGCGGCCCGGCAGGGGGCGAGCGTCGCGGTGCTGGAAGGTCGCCAAGTCGGATGGAACGCATCCGGTCACATGATCGGCACGGTCATGCCCGGGTTCGACCTGCCGCTGCCGGATCTGATCGAGCGCGTCGGGCTCGCGCATGCGCGGGCGCTGTGGGCGTTGTCCTGGTCCGGCGCCGAGTTCATCCGCGCCCAGGCCACCGAGGCTGCGATGCCGGGCATCGGGCTCAGCGAAGGCGCGCTCGAAGTCTCCAATGTCGATGCCGGCGACGCCTTGATCCGCCGCCTGCAGATGCTGCACGAGGATTTCGACACCGAGGTCGAGGGCTGGCAGGTCGAGCGTGTCAGGACCAAGCTCAAGACCGACCGCTACTTCCATGGCGTCCATTACCCCCGGGCGTTCCAGCTCGATGGCCGGAAGTATGTTCATGCCCTGGCGCGGCTCGCGCACAGGGCCGGGGCGCGGATCTTCGAGGATACGCCGGTGGTCAGCATCGACGCGTCAGGCGTGCGCAAGCGCATCGTGACGCCGTCGGCGCGGATGCGGGCCTCGCACATCGTGCTGGCCGGCAACATCCATCTCGGCGCGCCGCTGCAGAAACTGTCCGATACGCTGTTGCCGGTGTGGCGCTATGGTGGCGTCACCGCGCCGCTCGGCGAGCGGCTCGCCGAGGCGGTCGCCTTCCAGGGATCGGTCAGCGATACCGATGGCATCGATCATTTTCGCATCGTCGACGGTGACCGGCTGATGTGGGCGAGCCCGGAGACGACCTGGGACGCCCGGCCCAGCGGATTTGCCGCGGCGTTGCAGCGCCGGATCCGGACGGTGTTCCCGCAGCTCGGCCGCGTCGAGATCGCCGAGACCTTCGGCGGCGTGACCGGCCAGACCGTGCATGGCATGCCGCAGATCGGCCAGCTTCGCAAAGGGCTGTGGGTCGCGAGCGGCTTCGGCCGGCAGGGGCTCAACACCTCGGCGATGGCCGGGCAGCTGATCGCGCAGGCGATCCTCGCCGGCGACGACCGCTGGAAGCTGTTCTCGCCGTTCGAGCTGGTCTGGGCCGGCGGCGTCAGCGGCCGGGTCGCCGGCCACGTGGTCAATCTCTGGATCCGCGGCCGCGCCGCCGCGGCCGGGACGCTGGCGCGGCACCGCGAGCGCGTGCGCGTGCAGGAGCGTGTGCGCGAGATCAGGGCGGCCGAAGCGCGGCGCCGGGCAGCCGAGCGTCCCGGCTCGCGGCTGCCGTTGCGGCCGCAGCCATCCGATCTGAACCGCCGTCCCGACGCCGGGGAGGGCTGACCCCTCGCAAGAAAGTGAGCCGTCGCGCCGGCGCCTGACGTAACTTCGCGGGATCCCATCCGTAGATCCGGTAACCCATCGCCGCACGGAGACCTCCATGATCGACCGCCGTCTGATGTTCACCACCGCCGCCGGCCTGTTCGGCTTCGCTGTCCTGCGCTGGCTCGGCGGCTCCGCGCCGGCCCGTGCCGCCGAGAAGTTCGAGATCGAGAAGACCGAGGCCGAGTGGCGCGCGCAATTGACGCCGCAGCAGTACGAGATACTGCGCGAGGAGGGCACCGAGCGGCCCTGGACCAGCCCGCTGCTGAAGGAGCACCGCAAGGGCACCTTCGCCTGCGCCGGCTGCGACCTGCCGCTGTTCTCCTCCGACACCAAGTTCGACAGCGGCACCGGCTGGCCGAGCTTCTTCAAGCCGCTCGACAATGCCGTGGCGACGCGCCAGGACAAGACCTACGGCATGGTCCGCACCGAGGTGCATTGCCGCCGCTGCGGCGGCCATCTCGGCCACGTGTTCGACGACGGCCCCAAGCCGACCGGCTTGCGCTACTGCATGGACGGGCTGTCGCTCACGTTCCACCCGGCAAATCCGTCGTCGACCTGACAGGAATTTGCGCCCGGATTGTCCGGCCCGTCCGTTCAAGGCTCAGATGGGGGTCTTCAGGACGCGCCGGCAGCCGCGACGAGCGGTCGAGCCGGAGCGCGATTTGGCGCGTCCGGCCCGGCAAGAACTGCCGGCTCGGCAATTGTTCACCAGTTTTGACGCCGTTTTTTTTACGTTGTTGTTTTCCAACCTGCTGATTTCGCAGCATTTTCACATCTGGCACAGCGATTGCGACAGCTCTCCACGAAACGCGGTGCGGGCCGACCCCGCCGCCGGCATCACAGTGGAGAGATTGGTATGGGTATCTTCGACGCGATGAACACTTCGGTGAGCGGTCTGTCCGCTCAATCATTCGCGCTGCAGAACATTTCCGGTAACATCGCGAACGCGTCGACCGTCGGCTACAAGGGCATCGGCACCAGCTTCGAAGACCTCATCCCGAACGCCACCAACCCCACGCGCCAGAATGCCGGCGGCGTCACCGCCTTCGCCAAGGCCACCATCACCACCCAGGGCACCGTCTCGACGTCCTCGGTCGCCACCAACATGGCGATCAACGGCGATGGCTTCTTCAACGTGCAGAAGGCCTCCTCGGTCGTCGACAACGTGCCGGTCTTCACCGGCGTCACCAACTACACCCGCCGCGGCGACTTCCAGCTCAACGCCAACGGCAACCTGATCAACGGCGCCGGCTATTACCTGATGGGCGTCGCGGTCGATCCGAAGACCGGCAACGCCACCGGCAACGTGCCGACCGTGCTGCAGTTCGCCAACAACTTCGTGCCGGCGCAGGCGACCACCGCGATCCAGTACGCCGCCAACCTGCCGACGCAGCCGAAGACCGCAGCGAGCGGCAATGCTGCGACCGGCACGCTGGTCGCGGCCGGCGGCCTCAACTCGGCCGATCTCTCCAACGTGCCGCTGCCGGTCGGCACCAACTTCTATGCCGACTCCACCGTGACCGGCGCCACCGCCATGAACAAGGTCCCGGCGCAGATCACGACCTCGACATTGTTGAGCGGAGCCAGCGGCGACTCGATCTCGAGCAACTTCACCGCCGGCGACACCATTACCCTGACCGGCAGCGCCGGCGACGTCGTCACCTTCACCTTCGTCGCCTCCGGCGCCTCGGGTACCCAGATCAATGTCGGCGACTCCGTCGGCACGCTGTTGGCGAAGATCGCGACCGTCACCGGCGTGCAGCCGACCATCACCGCCGGCAAGATCACGCTGCATTCCGGCAGCGGCGAGGACTGGAACTTGAGCAGTGCCTCCCCGGGTTTCACCGCGCTCGGCCTCACGTCACCTGTGGCGCTGACGCGCACGGCGAGTCCCGGCACCGGCATCGTGATCGGCAATGATCTCACCAACTTCAACAACGAGACGATCTCGGGCGGCGCGGTCACGGCCTACAACTCGTCGGGCACGCCGGTGAACGTGCAGCTGCGCTGGGGCAAGGTCGACAGCTCGACGCTCGGCACGGGCCACAAGGACACCTGGAACCTGTTCTACCAGACCGACTCGAACGCGACCGGCTCGACGGTGGCGTGGCAGAACGTCGGCACCAATTTCGTGTTCGCCTCCGACGGCTCGCTGGTGTCGCCGACGACCTCCAACATCTCCATTCCCAACGTCGTGGTCGACGGCACCACGCTCGGCACCGTCAGCCTCAACATCTCCTCGGGCGCGCTGACGCAATATGCGAGCACGATCGGCTCGGCGACCATCAACCAGATCAATCAGAACGGCTTCGCCGCCGGCCAGCTGCAGTCGGTCGCCGTCAACAACAGCGGCGTCGTCACCGGCACCTTCTCCAACGGCCAGACCATCAACCTGGCGCAGGTCACGCTGTCGCACTTCAACGGCACCAACTACCTGAAGGCGCTCGACGGCGGCGCCTATGAGGCGACCGACCAGTCCGGCCAGGCCATCATCGGCGCGACCGGCAAGATATCGGGCGGCTCGCTGGAAGGCTCCAACACCGACATCGCCGACGAGTTCACCAAGCTGATCGTGACCCAGCAGGCCTATTCGGCCAACACCAAGGTGATCACGACGGCCAATTCGATGGTGCAGGATCTTCTGAACGTGCTGCGCTGATCGCGCTGAGACGTGGCAGTTGAATTGACACAAGGCTACCGAACATGGGTTTGAGTTCTGCCCTCGCCACCGCGATGTCCGGCCTGCGTTCGACGCAGGCCGCGCTCTCGATCATCTCCTCGAACGTCGCCAACGCGAACACGCCCGGCTATGTCGCGCAGAACCCGAACCAGATCGAGGTCGCCAGCGGCGGCTTCGGCTCGACGGTGACGACGACGGGCGTCAACCGTCAGCTCGATTTGTTCGTCCAGAACCAGCTCCGCACCGAGACCTCGGGCGGGACCTATGCCAATCAGATGGCCAACATCCTGGGTCAGCTGCAAACCGTGTACGGTACGCCCGGCGGCAGCGGCACGCTCGAGACGGCGCTGAACAATTTCACGACGGCGCTGCAGTCGCTGTCGAACAATCCGAGCAACCAGTCGGCGCAGTCGGTGGCGCTGTCGGCGGCGCAGGGCGTGGCGCTGCAGCTCAACGCGACCACCAAGGGCATCCAGACCCTGCGCACCAATGTCGAGCAGGACATCGGCAATTCGGTCACGCAGGCGAATGCCGCGATCAAGCAGATCGCGACGCTGAACATGCAGCTGCAGGGGCTCAGCCCATCCGACCCGCTGTCGGCGACGTTGCAGGACCAGCGTGACAACGCCATCGACACGCTGTCCAAATACGTCGACATCCGTGTCGTCTCGGATGCGACCAACGGCACGAGCGTGTTCACCAATTCCGGCATCCAGCTGGTCGGCGCAGGCCTCAGCTCGGAGTTCACCTTCTCGTCGCCGGGGACGCTCGACGCCACCTCGCTCTACAGCAGCGATCCGACCAAGACCGGCGTCGGGCAGCTCAACATCAAGCTGTCGAACGGCGTATCGCTCGACGTCGTGTCGAACAATCTCCTGAACTCGGGGCAGATCGCGGCCGATCTCAAGCTGCGCGACCAGACCCTGGTGCAGGCGCAGACCCAGGTCGACCAACTCGCGGCGACGATGGCCTCGGCGCTGTCCGACAAGACCACGGCGGGCACCGCGGTGACCGGTCCGCCGGCCGGCTTCGACGTCTCGACCACCGGGCTGCTGGCGGGCAATACCATCAATCTGACCTACACGGATTCGAGCAACGTCCAGCGCCAGGTCAAGATCGTCAACGTCAACGATCCAGCGGCGCTGCCGCTGCGGAATGCCACCGGTGCCAACCCGTCCTATGTCGGCGTCGACTTCTCGCTCGGCATGGCCTCGGTGGTGTCGCAGCTCAACAGCGCGCTCGGTGGCGCGCATCTGCAGTTTGCCAATCCATCCGGCACGACGCTGCGCATCACCGATGACGGCACCAGCCAGGCGACGGTCAAGGCGGCCTCGGCCACCACCACGGTGCAGACGCTCGCCAGCGGCAACGCGCAACTGCCGGTCTTCACCGACGGCGGCGCGCTCTACACCGGTGCGATCACCTCGACCGGCTCGCAGATGACGGGTCTCGCCGGGCGGCTCAACGTCAATCCGGCGCTGCTCAACGATCCGACCAAGCTGTCGACCTATTCGACCTCGCCGCAGACCGCGGCCGGCGACCCGACGCGGCCGGACTTCCTGTTCGCGCAGCTGACCTCGGCGACCTTCAGCTACTCGCCAACCACCGGCCTTGGCTCGGCGGCGCAGCCGTTCCAGGGCACGGTGTCCGGCTATCTGCAGCAGTTCGTCAGCCAGCAGGGCAGTGCCTCGACGCTGGCGACCCAGCTCAGCCAGGGCCAGAGCGTCGTGGTCAGCACGCTGAAGGAGAAGTTCCAGAGCACGGCGGGGGTCAACATGGACAGCGAGATGTCCAACCTGATCCAGGTCCAGAACACCTATGCGGCCAACGCCCATATCATGTCGGTCGTGCAAAGCATGATGCAGAGCCTGCTCCAGGCATTTTAGTGAGGCGCGTGTAAGATGTCGATCAGCAGTGTCAATTACGGAAATTCCCTGCTCGGCCTGTCCGTGCGGAACATCTCGAACCAGCTCGCGGACCTTTCCACGCAGCTCTCGAGCGGCGTCAAGGCGAACAACTACGCCGGCATGGGGCCCGACGAGGGGTTCGCGATCGCGGCGCGAGCGCAGCTCTCGAACATCTCGGCCTTCACGCTGACGATGACCCACGTCAATACCGTGATCGGCGCGGTCAATACCTCGCTGCAGTCGCTGTCCAAGATTCATGACCAGGTCCAGAGCGGCGCCTCGGCGACGCCGCAGAACCTGACCAGCACGGGCCAGACCACGGGACAGTTGACGGCGCTGTCCAACCTGTCGGCCATCACTGGCATCCTCAACACCCAGGTCGGCGATCGCTACATTTTCTCCGGCAGCGCCACCGACCGGCCGGCGATCGCGTCGGCCGACGACATCCTGAACGGCACCACGACGCAGGCAGGCCTGAAGCAGGTTATCGCCGAGCGGCAGCAGGCCGATCTCGGGCTCAACGGTCTCGGGCGTCTCAACCTTTCGGCGTCGGCCACGATGCCGATCACGCTGGCGGAGGACGTCGCCGGCTCGCCGTTCGGCTTCAAGCTGAGCGGCGTGACTTCGTCGCTCACCAACGCCACGGTGACCGGACCGTCCGGCTCGCCTGCGGGCATTTCGGTCGACCTCACGGCGGGCAATCCGAATGCGGGCGACCAGATCAGCTTCACCTTCAAGCTGCCCGACGGCACCTCGGAATCGATCAAGCTGACGGCGTCGACCACGACGCCGGCGCCGACCAATACGTTCGCCATCGGTGCGACGCCGGCGGCCACCTCCGCCAATCTCAACGCGGCGCTCAACACGGCGCTGTCGACCCTGGCCAACACCTCGCTGACCGCCGCCTCGGCAATCGTCGCCGGTGACAATTTCTTCAACACGGCGAGCTCCGTTTCGGGAACGGCCGTCAACAACAAGGCCGCGACGCCCGCGCCGATCACCGGCGCGACGCTGCTGTCGGGACCGCTCAGCAGCGATTCGATCGCGACCAATTTCACCGCCGGCGATACCATCACCGTCAATGGGCAGACGCTGACCTTCGTCGCCTCCGGCGCCAACGGCAACAACCAGATCAACGTCGGCGACAGCGTGCAGACGCTGCTGTCTAAGATCGACACGCTCAGTGGCACGTCGAAGCCGTCGACGATCAGCGGCGGCGTGATCACCTTGCGCACCGACGACGCCGCCAGCTTCTCGGTGTCGAGCTCGAACGCGGGTGCGTTCGCGGCGCTGGGCTTCTCCGGCACGGTGACGGCGGCGACGCCGCCCTTGCGCGTCTCCGGCTCGCCGCTGGGGTCGGCGACCAGCCTCGTCAACGGGTCGGCCAACACCGTCGCCTGGTACACCGGCAACAGCGGTCCCGGCTCGGCGCGGTCGAGCGCGACCATCCGGATCGACACCGCGCAGAGCATTCAGTTCGGCGCCCAGGGCAACGAGTTCGCGATCCGCAACCTCGTGCAACAGACCGCGGTCTACGCCGCCGTCAACACGCCGCCGGCGGGAGCGAATGCGCCGCAGCAGATCGGCGCGCTCAGCCAGCGCATCGCCGCCAACCTGACGCCGCAGCTCGGTCAGCAGTCGATCTCGGACATCCAGACCGATTTCGCCAACGCCCAGACCACGATGAAAGACGCCACGGCGCGTCAGACCCAGGCCAAGGCCGCGATGCAGAGCATGGTCGACCAGACCGAGGGCATCTCGCAGCAGGAGGTGGCGAGCCAGATCCTGCAGCTGCAGACCAACCTCCAGGCGTCCTACCAGACGACGGCGATGCTGGCCCAGCTCACGCTCGTGAAATATCTGTAGCGCCCCGGGGGCGGCGGTTAGGTTTTCGTTAACCACGTCTCTTTAGCTTTTGTTCAGATCTGGGGCGAGAGCCTCTTTGTCTGGAGGCGGACGTGAGTGACGGAACCGACGAGCGCATTCACCTGGTGATCGCGACACCATGCTTCGGTGGCCAGGTGTCGAGCATCTATGCGAGCTCGATCTTCGCCCTGCAGCGCGAGTTGCGCGCCACCTCGAACGTCGACCTGACCGTCCACATGCGCGACGGTGATGCGCTGATCACCCGGGCGAGGGCGAATCTGGTCACCCTGTTCCTCAATGATCCCTCGGCCACGCATCTGTTGTTCGTCGATGCGGACATCGGCTTCACGCCAAGGCAGGTGTTCCGGCTGATCGAGTCCGGCGGCGACATGGTCGCCGGTGTCTATCCGGTCAAGAAGGTCAATTGGAACAAGGCACGCCGCGCCATCAACGACAACCGGATGGACGTGCCGGCGGCGTCGCTCGACTACGTGCTGGAGATCGACAATCCGGATCACGTCGCGGTGGTCAACGGCTTCACCCGCGTGCGCTATGCCGGCACCGGCTTCCTGATGATCCGCCGCCGCGTCGTCGAGGCAATGATCGCGCACCCGGCCTACGCGCCGCTGCAGTTCTTCCGCGAGCATTCGCAGGACGCGCTGGCCGGCTGCCCGAACCGCTTCGCGCTGTTCGAATGCATGATCGATCCTGAGACGGGCACCTATCTCAGCGAGGATTTTGCGTTTTGCCGGCGATGGACCGATCTCGGCGGTGAGATCTGGGCCGATCTCGACAGCCGGCTCGATCATGTTGGTCCGTCCGTGTTCCACGGCAATGTCGCCTCGCAATTCGCGTCGGCGGTGGCGGTTCCCACCGCTGCCACGGCCGACGCAGCCTGATGATCCGCGCGATGACCCCGGCGGCAACCCGGTCGCACATCTCTCACCCATCCCCGATCGACCGGCGCGAGCAGGGCGCCGCGACCGGACTGCGTGATCTGTTTGCCTTGCTCGGCGATCTCCTGATCGACGGCGGCGACACCCGCCTGGCGCTCGATCGCCCCTGGGGCCGCAACGTCTATGGCTGCGGGCCGTCGCCCGAACCCGATGTGCTGTGCTTCGCATCGAGCACGGCCTCGCCGATTTCGGAACGCGCCTATGCGCGTGTCGAGCTGGCGCGCGAGCAACTGATGCATGCGGCGATCTCGCTCGGCCTCGACGCGGCGCTCGACCGGCGCACCGAGGAGATGCGCTGCGAATTGCGTGGATATCTCGGCCTTGCCGACGAGGTCGACATCGTGTTCTCGCCGTCCGGCACCGACTCGCAACTGCATGCGCTGGCGCTCGTACGGGCGGTGCTGGGTGAGGCCGTCACGAGCATCGTCGTCGGCGGCGACCAGACCGGCAGCGGCACCGCCACGAGCGCCCGGGGACACCATTTCAGCACGCGGACGGCCAACGGTCTGGCGGTGCGAATGAACACTCCGATCGACGGGCTTTCGGGCGACGCCGTGTCGCTGCCGCTGCTCGACGGCGCATCGATGCAGCCGCGCGCTGATATCGACGCCGAGGTGCTCGACAGCGTCGAGGCGCTGGTGCGGAACGGTCGTAGCGTCTTGCTGCAGGTCATGGATTCCTCCAAGCTCGGCTGGCGCGCGCCGGACATGGCCTGCCTGGACGAGGTGGCGCGGCGCTGGCCGGGGCGCGTCCAGGTCGTCGTCGATGCCTGCCAGATGCGGCTCGGCGCGGCGCGGCTGCGCGATCATCTCGAGCGCGGCCATCTGGTGCTCGTCACGGGCTCGAAGTTCTTCGGCGGCCCCGCCTTCAGCGGCGCGCTGCTGGTGCCCGCGGCCGCAGCGGCTGCGCTGCGCAGCGGGCATCCGATCGCGCCCGGCCTGTTCGACTACGTCAATCGCAGCGATTGGCCGCTCGCCTGGACGGATCTGCGCGCGCGCACCGCGCCGCGCGCCAATATCGGCCAATGGCTGCGCTGGGAAGCCGCGCTGGCGGAGATCGCGGCGTATCACGCCGTGCCCGAGACGTTCCGTCGGATGGCGATCCGGCAGCTCGGCGAGTCGATCGAAAGCCTGCTGATGCTGTCGCCGGTGCTGCGTCCGATCACCACCCGCGTCCCCGCGCAGGATGGGAGCGATGGCGAATTCGGCTTTCCCACCATCTTCCCGTTCGCGCTCCAGCGCGATGGCGGACCGCTCGGCCTCGGTGAGACGCAGGCGGTGTATCGCGCGCTGCAGCGCGACCTCGGCAACGGCTTCAGCGGACGCGCGGCCGAGGTTGCCGCGCGCCAGTGCCTGATCGGCCAGCCGGTGCGGATCGAACGCGCGGGCGAGGCGCCGACGGCCGCGCTGCGGCTGTGCATCGGCGCGCGCCAGGTGACGGACGCGTGGTGCGACGACGTCACCGCCGCCCGGGTCAATCTCGATTCCGACATCGACCGCATCGCCGACATCGTCGCCAAAACAGAGCTGCTCGTATCGGATCTGAGCAGCCAGGATCTCAGGGACATCTGCAATGCCGACTGATTTGCTCGCGCTGGCCGACGCCACCGACGCAGGATGTGCCGACCGGATCGGCATGGCCAAGCTCGCCAAGGCCGCCTTCGACGGCCAGGACCTGAAACCGATGTGGGCCGCCTTGCTCGCCAAGCTGCTCGACGGCCGCGCGCAGCCGGGCGAGGGGCTCGATCTCGCGCTGATCGCGCAGCTCATCGGCGAGAAATCGTCCGGGCTCGCGATCCAGTACGACGTTCTGCAGTCGCAGCAGCTCTACCGCGTTGCCAGCAACAGTGCGACGCCGCGGCTGCGCGTGCTCGCGCTCGCTGCGGCCACCGACATGGGCAGCAACACGCCGATCGAGTTCCTGCTCGAGGACAGCGACATCGAGCTGCTGCTGCTCTATGTCGTTCCGGGCGCGGACCTGCTGGCGCCTTTGCCCGCTCATGACGTCGCCATCGTCATCGCCTCCGATTCCGAGGATTGTCAGCACGCGCTGCGCGAGATCGATGCCGTCGCGGCGCGCTGGCCGCGTCCGCTGCTGAATCCGCCGGAGCGGATCTGGCATCTCGATCGCGACAAGCTGCATGCGCTGCTGGCCGGCATCGACGGGCTTACCATTCCGGCGACCATCCCCGTCGACCGCGAGCGTCTGATCGAGATCGCCGACGAGCGCGAATGGATCACGGACGTCGACCACTCGCTCGCCTTCCCGGTCATTGTCCGGCCGCGCGGCTCGCATGCCGGCGTCGGCCTCGAGAAGATCGACGAGCCGCTCGAGCTGTCGCTCTATCTCGACGAGCGCGACGAGCAGGAATTCTTCGTCTCGCGCTTCGTCGACTATGCCAGCGAGGACGGCCAGTTCCGCAAGTACCGCATCGTGTTCGTCGACGGCACGGCCTACGCCTGCCACATGGCGATCGCGCGGCGCTGGGACATCTGGTACCTCAACGCCAACATGGCCGGCAGCGAGAGCAAGCGCCTCGAAGAGGCGACCTTCATGCAGACCTTCGATATCGGCTTCGGCCGCCGTCACCGCAGCGTGCTCGATGCGATCGCCGCGCGCGTCGGCCTCGATTATTTCATCATCGACTGCGCCGAGACCAGGGACGGCGCGCTGCTGGTGTTCGAGGCCGACAACACGGCCGTCGTCCACAACATGGATTCGCCGGAGGTCTTCCCCTACAAGCCGCCGCAGATGCAGAAGATCTTCGCGGCCTTCGCGGCCATGATCGACAAGCGCGCCGCGTCGCGGGCGGAGCAGGCGGCGTGACCGCCGGGCTGCGCATCGATCCTGCATCGCGGACGGCGGAGACGCTCGATCCGCAACATTGGGACGAGATGCGCGCGCTCGGTCATCGCATGCTCGATGACATGATCGACTATGTCGCTGATATCCGCGACCGGCCGGTATGGCAGCCGATGTCGCCTGCGACGCGGCAGAGCTTTCGCAGCGTGCTGCCGCATGCGCCGACGGATCTCGCCGAGGTCTATCGGGATTTCGGCGAGCTCGTCGTTCCCTACGCGACCGGCAACGTGCATCCCGGCTTCATGGGCTGGGTGCATGGCGGCGGCACCGTGGTCGGCATGCTCGCCGAGATGCTGGCTGCCGGACTGAACGCCAATCTCGGCGGCCGCGACCACGCACCGATCGAGATCGAGCGGCAGGTCGTCGACTGGATGCGCCAGCTGTTCGGCTTTCCGGCAAGCGCGAGCGGCATCTTCGTCACCGGCACGTCGATGGCGAACCTGATGGCGGTGCTGGTGGCGCGACGCGCCGCGCTCGGCGCGTCGGTTCGCAACGCCGGCCTCGGTGATGACGGCCGGCGCTTGCGCGCCTACACCTCGAAGGCGGCGCATGGCTGCATCGCCAAGGCGATGGACGTCTGCGGGCTGGGCAGCGACGCGCTCGGCTGCATCGCGGTGGATGCCGCACATCGCGTCGACGTCGGCGAGCTGCGGACCGCGATCGCGCGCGATCGCGCCGCGGGACTGCATCCGTTTCTTGTCGTCGCCTCCGCTGGCACCGTCGATATCGGCGCCATCGACGACCTCGCTGATATTGCCGAGCTCTGTCGTGCCGAGGGGCTCTGGTTTCACGTCGACGGCGCCTTCGGTGCGCTCGCGATGCTGTCCCCGGAGCTCGCACCGAAGCTCGCCGGCATCGAGCAGGCGGATTCGATTGCGCTGGATTTTCACAAATGGGGGCAGGTGCCCTACGATGCGGGCTTCCTGCTGGTGCGCGATGGCACCAAGCATCGCGACGCCTTCGCCTCGCCGGCCGCCTATCTGCGCCGCGAAACCCGTGGTCTCGCGGCGGGCACCGAGTGGCCCTGCGATCTCGGTCCTGATCTGTCGCGCGGCTTCCGGGCGCTGAAGACCTGGTTCACGCTGAGGACGTTCGGCACGGACGCGCTCGGCGCCGTGATCGCGCGAAGCTGCGAGCTCGCGCGCCATCTGGAGGCGCGGGTGCGCGCCGAGCCCGAGCTCGAGCTGCTGGCGCCGGTCAATCTCAACATCGTCTGCTTCCGCTATCGTGCCGACGATGCCGATGCGCTCAACGGCGAGATCGTCGCCGACATCCACGAATCCGGCCTCGCCGCGCCGTCGACCACGATGCTCGACGGACGGCTGGCGATCCGTGCCGCGATCGTCAATCATCGTACCGGGACGAGCGACATCGACCGGCTGATTGCGGCGGTCCTCATGTTCGGCCGCCAGCGCGCGGCCGGTCTCACGCCGTTGATCGAGGTCGATGCGCCGCCGCTGGCGCTCTGAGCGCAAACCGCATCTCGGCGTCGTCCGCTGGTCGATGACGACCGCCGGCAGAATGTCGCCGCGCGTGTCGAAACCTTTCCAAAGGTGGTTGACGCGTTGTGAACGACGGGCGCGTTTGTTGAATCAACGAGCCTTTTCAAAGGGCGTTCTTGCGCGATGACGCGGCAATGAGCCGCGCCGATGCGCCTGTTCCGCTGATTGAGGCGGCTGCGCACCACAGCCCTTCAGCGTTTGTTAGCCACTGCCATTCACCGTGACGCCCGTCGTCCGGGGTCGTTCAAATCGACCTGGGCTGCACCCTGATCTCGAAGGGATCGGGGTTTATTTCACACCAGAAGGGTATGAAAATGTCAGGTATCGTCCTCTCGGCGTCGGTGCGCCAGAATCTGCTGTCGCTTCAGTCGACGGCTCAGCTCCTCGCCACCACCCAGAACAATCTCTCCACGGGCAAGAAGGTCAACTCGGCGCTCGACAATCCGACCAACTTCTTCACCGCCCAGGGTCTCGACAACCGCGCTTCCGACATCTCCAATCTGCTCGACGGCATCGGCAACGGCGTGCAGGTGCTGCAGGCCGCCAACACCGGCATCACCTCGCTGCAGAAGCTCGTCGACAGCGCCAAGTCGATCGCCAACCAGGTGCTGCAGAGCGCGGTGGGCTACTCCACCAAGTCGAATGTCACCTCCGCGGCTCTGACCGGGGCGAGCGCCACCGACCTGCTCGGCTCCAGCTCGACGGCTGTGACCGGTTCGGTCGTGCAGAACGACAACACCACCCCGGCGGCGATCACCGGCTCGACCAAGCTGTCGGGCACGGCGGGCACCGCGTCGAACAACCTCGCCACCGGCATCACCTCCGGTGAGACGCTGGTCGTCAACGGCACCACCTTCACCTTCGTCACCGGCACGTCCTCGTCCGGCACCAACATCGGCATCGGCGACAGCGTCAGCAACCTGCTGTCGGCGATCCAGACCCAGACCGGCGTGACCGCGTCGATCACCGCGGGTGCGATCACCCTGACGCCTCCGGCGGCGGGATTGACGCTCTCGGGCAGCACCGGCACCTTGGGCAAGCTCGGGCTGACTGCTGTCGGCGACGGCTTGTCGGGTCAGACCTTGACGGTCGGCGCGACAGGAGGTGGCACGGCGACCAGCATCACGTTCGGTCTAGGGACAGGACAGGTCAAGTCGCTGAACGATCTCAACGCCAAGCTCGCAGCCAACAACCTGCAGGCC